>JALOOI010000334.1 GCA_025454495.1 Anaerolineae bacterium | reverse complement strand
ACCGCGCCGGCGAGATGATCGCGCTGTATGCCGCCATCATCAAGCGCAAACTGCGCCCCGCCGACCTGACCGCGCTCATGATTCCCTACCCCACCTATGCCGATGTCGCCAAAAAAGCCCTGTCCGGCCTGCAAATCCATGAACTGCTGACCGGCTGGCGCGGGCGCTGGCTGCGGGCCCTGGTAAGCCGCCTGCCCTGAGTTTCAGGGCCGCCCCGCACTGTCGATGAGGGCGCGGGCGTTGTCGTAAAAGAGGCGCTGCACGTCGGCCGCGGTATACCCCAGGCGCTCGCAGGCGGTCTTCATCGCCCGCACCTGTTCATAGCCCATGAAAGTGCAGCGAAGCTGGCCCGGGCGGGCGCTGCTGATGCTCCAGGGAAAGGGCTTGCGCGTGATGGCCACCCGCTGCCCGTTGAGCATGAACATCGTGCCGCGCACCGTCGCCACCGGAATATCGGAGCCGTACATCACGCGCTCCGGCGGCATCCGCGCCAGAATCGCTTCCACCACCTCGGCCTGCTGCACATTGGAAAAATCGAAATACATATTGGGCAGCGCGGCCACCACCGCCAGCGCCCGGTCAATCAGCGGCCGCGAATACGCGCGGCCGCCGTGCGCCAGGATCACTTTCGCGCCGGGGTAACGCGCCGCGATCATCTCCAGATCGCGCAGGTTATCGGGGTCGGGCAGGCGGGTATTGCGCGGCACATGCAGCATGATGAGCAGCCCGTGCGCGTGGGCCACCTCAAGCTGGGACTGCGTCACAAAGTCGATGATGCGAATGTCTTCCAGGTCTTTCCACGTGACGTAGGACAGGTAGGGTTTAAAGCCGCTGTACCCCCCCGCCCGGATGCGCTCCGCCAGCACCTCGGCGCTGTCGTCCAGGCCGGGGATGTGCAGCCCGTAGACGCGCTGCCGGTCAATTTGCGCGGCGATGTAGGCATTGTTGGCTTCCCGGTCAATGACCGTCAGCGGCATTCCAAAAACGCAGTACTCCACCGTTTTACCGGGGAACAACAGCGCATAGGCTTCGTCCAGTTCCTCGCGGGAGACGCTCTCCGCCTCAAACACCAGGCCCACGCGCTCGCTGCTGATGGGCTGGCGGCAGTGCTGCGGCAGCCAGGCATGGGTATGAATATCGAAGAGGCGGGCCGGCAGCCAGTCCGCCAGTTCGGCCGCATAAATGGCCCGGTCAACCGCCTGATAATACTCCAGTTCGTCGATAATCATGGGCGCGGCTCAATGGCGACCTGTCGCCCTTCCCCGTCTGACCGGTAAAACGCATCCAGCACGGTGATGACTCCTTCGGCCTCGGCCAGCCACACGGCATTATCGGTATCCCACTCCCGCACGCGCCGCAGAAAGTGCTGTATCTCGCCGGTGTAATTTTCGTCCACCAGCAGCGACGTGCCCACGCCGCCCACGCCGAAGCCATCCCAGGTGTGCCAGCCCTCGCTGTAGCCGTGGTTGGCGTTGCGGACGTACAATTTGTACCAGGGCGGCTGAATGCCCACATGCAGCGTGCCATCCGTGCCATAGAATTCGATGCGCCAGGCCTCCACCCAGGGATGGGCTTCCCAGGCGGTAATATCAAAGGTGGCCAGCAGGTGGCCATAATCGAACACGGCCGCGCCCACATCCTCATGCACCAGGCCGCCCAGGGGCATGGGCACCGTCGCCCCCAGGCCCGCCAGCGTATCCACCTTAAAGCCGTGGGCCGTCACCGATGGGCCGGCGGGCAGGCGCACCATTTTGCCGGTGACGCTGCGCGGCGTGCCGAGCAAATACAGCATCAGATCGACCATGTGGCAGGCATCGGTATAGCACAGCCCGCCCAGGTTGCCCGGCAGGCTCTGCCAGATTTCCCGCGAGCCGCCCACCGGGGTCGCCGCGTGGAAGCGGGCCAGCGTCACCGGGCCCAGCACACCTTCCGCCAGGATGCGCCGGGCGTGGGCAATGCCGGAATTGAAGCGCAGCATGTAGCCCACCTGGAAGGGCACCGGCACCCCGCGCACCGTATCCACCACCTGGCGAATGCCGGCCAGATGCGGCGCACCGGGCTTTTCCAGCAGGATGGCCTGGCCGCGGGCGGCGGCCAGCGCCACATAGCGCGGGTTATCCGGGTCCCAGCCTTCAATGATGACGCAGTTCACCCCCGGCACGTCCAGCAGCGCTTCCGGGGTGGGGTAAGCCTTCAGCCCGTAATCGCGCTCCAGGGCGGCCATCAGTGCGCTGTCCGGGTCATAACAGCCGATCAGCCGTACATCGGTTTCGGCTTGCAGCAGTTGCACCCGGGGGAAGATGTGCGGGTGGGTGCAGCCGACGAAGGCAACGCCAATTTCAGCAGGCATGGTTTTTGCTCCTCCAATTAGCCCAGGGCCGCCATAATGGACTGGCGCAGCCGCCAGGACTCGCGGGCCGTGCGATACAACTGGCAGTACAGCGGGTAGAGCGCGTCATAAACGCGGGTGAGGTGCGGGCGGGGCACAAAGGTGTGGCCCTCATGGACGGCCCGCTGCACCGCCGCCGCCAGCGACGGATACACCCCCGCGCCCACGCCGGCCAGCAGCGCCGCCCCGCGTGCGCCAAATTCGCTGCCCGCCGGGATGACGATGCGCCGCCCGGTGACATCAGCGAACAACTGCGCCCAGAACGCGGAACGGGCCCCGCCCCCTACCAGCAAAATTTCCTCCAGCGGCTGGCCGGAAACTTCGTAACAATCGCGCATGGCCAGCGCCACGCCTTCATACACCGCCCGCAGCAGGTCGGCGCGGGTGTGCTCCACCGAGAGGCCGAAGAACTGGCCGCGGGCGCTGGCATCGGCAAAGGGCGACACAATGCCGCCATTGTTCAGATAGGGCAAAAAGATGAGGCCGCGCGCGCCGGGCGGGGCGCTCTGCACGGTGTCTTCCACCAGGTCATACACGCTGCGGCCCTGTTCGGCCGCCTGGCGCGTTTCTTCGCCGGCCAGCGTCTTCAGCAGCCAGTCGATGCACATCGTGCCGGAGGTGTTCACCAGTGACCGGGCGAACAGGCCGCCGGGCAGCGCCGCCTGCACCCCGGTTTCGCGCGGGGCCAACGAGGGCGCAGCGCTGATGAAGGTGTTGAGCATACTGGTGCCCAGGATGGTGCAGGCCTGGCCCACACGATACGCCCCGCCGCCGATGAGCGAAGCCACCACATCCACCGCGCCGGCCACCACCGGCGTACCGGGCGGCAGCAGCGTTTGCGCCGTCCCCAC
>JALOOI010000132.1 GCA_025454495.1 Anaerolineae bacterium | reverse complement strand
GCCTTCTTCCGGGCGCGAATGGCCGATCTGGTTGCAAAGCTGCACCTCCAGCGCCAGGCCATCCAGCAGATGTTTGAGGCCGTCAGGGTCGCCGCGGCCAGCCGCCTCCGCGCAGTCCAGCGCCCCGCGCAAAATGCCCCGCGCCATGTCCGCCACCCAGGGGATGAAAGGCATGTGCGGCGGATTGTGCCCCTGTTGGTGCGCGTACTCCCAGTCCCATAAGCCGGTGGCAATGGACAGCACATCCAGATCAATCACCACGCGCTCCGCGGGGCCCGTCTCCAGGTACACCACCCCGCCATCGCGGCGCACCCCGGCCGCCCAGGTGAAAAAAGCATCCACCGACAGCACAGTGGGCAGCACGATGAGGGGCAGCCCGCGCCGGTGGGCGATGTATTTGGCGGCATCCACCGCCAGCCCGCCGCCCACCGCATACACCACCTCGCCGCGCAGGGCCGCCGCCGCCGCCTGCCAGGGGGCTTCTTCCGCCGCGGTGACGGCATACTGCCACACCACCGGCAGCCGCAGCCGGGCCTGCACCGCCGCCCACGCCGGGGCCGACGTGACCAGCGCCACCGGCCGCGTTTCCTCCAGCTCCGTCAAGGGCAGATACGCTGTCTGTGGCAGCGGCCACACCCGTTTGATCATGCTGTGCTGCTCCTGTGCGGCGGCCGGCCGTGTTAAATGCGGCTGTCGTCGTCTTCCTCTTTGCGGCGGCGCAGCGCCTCCCGCAGCGCTTCCGGCAGGGTGATGGGCTGCGATTCCAGCAGGCGCTCCTGGGCCTCATTGGGGAACAGGCGCGTCTTGCTGATGGGAAAAGGATCAATGCCGCCCGGCTGTGCGCCCATCATGCGCTGAATGGCGATCATCTCCTGGGTGGTGATGTTGGCCATGGTGCCCTCGGCATTGTCATGCTCACGGGTGCCAAACGCGCGATGAAACGCAATGCGCTGAAACTGCACGCTGGCCATATTCGCCACGATCAACGCGCCGGGGTTAATGCCGTGCGGCAGCATATCCTGCGGGCGAATGAGCAAAATGCTGACCATGAGCAGCGCCACCCCGGCCCACTGGCCGGTGGAGAGCGCATCGCCCAAAAACAGCGCCGCCAGCAGCAGCGAAATGCCAATTTCGGTAATGCCCAGGATGGCCGTTTGCATCCCGCCCAGGAATTTCACCCCGGCGAACATGGCCAGCCGGGAGAGCGCCGTCGTCAGCGCCAGGCACAGGATGGGCAGCAGCGCCACTTCCAGCGTGGCGGCCGCCAGCGGTGGCGACACCGCCAGCCAGATCATGGACACCACCACGCCCATCGTCGTCAGAATATACAGCGTGGCCGTGGGTGCGGGCATTTCGTACAGCACAAACTGGCTGAGGATGACGGTGCCGGCGAACATCAGCGCGTTGCCCAGCATCAGCCCCACGCCCGTCCAGTTGAGCGCGGTATCGTTGAAGCCGGTAATCATCACCAGCGCCAGCATGGCCAGCCCCACCCGGATCAACGTCCGCAGGCTGGCCTTTTGCCCGATCAGCCGCGAGAGCAGCACCGCAAACGCCAGGTAGGAGCCGTTAATCAACTGCACCAGGGACGTGTCGAGCATGGTGAGGCCGCCATAATAAAACAGCGAGCCGATGCCGTTAATCGCGCCGATGACGATGCAGCCGAGCAAGCCGGCCGGGTAGATGTAAATGTAGCGGCGAAAGAACAGGCTGTACACCAGCCACAGCAGCGCGATGGCCACCAGGGTACGCAGCGCCGCCACCGTGAACGAATCCGCCCCGGCCTCGATGGCCAGCTTGCCAAACACCGGCGACATGCCCAGAAAAATGGGCGTGGCGAAAGCCGCGGCCACCCCGCGAGGGCTGATCGGCTGGCGCGGAATCATCGGCTCATCCTGAAGTACGCGCGGCCAGCCGTTTGAGCGTGGCCGTGCTGCGCGTGCTGACGGCCACCAGCGGCAGCAGCACCACGAATTCGCTGCCGGGCAGGGTGTGCGGGTCATGGCCGGGGCTGTGCACCATAATCCGGCCGCCGTGCGCTTCGATGATCCCGTGGCAGATGGCCAGGCCCAGCCCCAGCCCGCCGCCGCCAAAAGCCACCTTGCTGGTGCCGTGCAGGCCAATATCGCGGGTTAGCTGCATCCGCTGGAAAATGCGTTCCTGCTGCGCCGGGTCAATGCCGATGCCGGTATCGCGCACGCTCAGCCGCAGCGACTGCCCTTCCTGGCCGGCGGTGATGTAAATATCGCGCCGATCCGGCGTGTATTTGATGGCGTTGCTGAGCAAATTGGCGAAGGTCAAATACAGCAGGTCGCCATCCGCATACATGGTCGCCGGAATATCCACCTGGTTCACGTGAACGGTGATCTGGCGGTCTTTGAGGGCCGCGCTGTATTCTGCCAGCGCCCGCTGCAATACCTCCGCCGGGTGGATGACGCTCACGTTAAGCGTGATTTTGCTGGTCATGATGCGGCTGGTGATGAGGATTTCTTCCACGATGCTCTGCATCCGGTTCATGGAATGCACCATGCCGCCGAAGACGGTATGAAAATCTTCATCGCGCCCGGCAAGCTGCCGAATGCGCGGGTCATCTTCCAGCAGGCGCAGGTAGCCCGTCACCAGGGTAAGGGGAGTCCGCAGTTCGTGCGCGGTAAGCTGGATGAAGCTGTCCTTCATGCCATCCAGGTGGCGCAGTTCTTCGTTCTTCTGTTCCAGTTCGCGGATGCGTTCTTCCAGCCGGCTGACGACATTTTGCAAATATTCCTGGCGGGCGGCATCCACCAGGCGATGATCGTCGGGCGTATCGCGGCCGCCGCTGAGGTAAAATTCCAGGAAAATGGGCAGCGAAGCCGGGTTGATGGGGCGCTGGATGAAGCCATCCAGCCCGGCCGCCAGGTTCAGGCTGCGCCCCTCATCGCTGACGGTATCCAGCAGCGCCACGATGGGCACATGCTTAAAACGCTCATCCGCCCGCAGGGTAGTCGCCAGTTCGCGGCCGCTCAGGTCGGGCAGGTCAATCGCTGTCAGGATCAAATCCAGCCGCATTTGCCGGGCAATATCCAGCCCTTCCAGCGCCCGGCGGGCACTGAGCGTCTGAAATTTGGCCCCGTGCAGCATTCGCTCCAGTTGCTGCAACTGTGCCGAATTGCCTTCGATGATGAGAACAGTTCGCGCCCCTGCTGCCACCCCGGTCCCCTGCCTGCTACGGCCTGTGTTAGAAAGACACTGTTACAATTCTACACCATTTCTGGCAATCTGGCCCGGCTGTAATCCCCGGGCCATCACTCCACATTCGCTGCGAGCGGCTTTTTCGCCCTCACCCCTTCGTTCCCCCTTTCCCCAACGCCGCGGCGCGGCTGGTAGAGGGGGATGAACCGGGGACGCGCTGCCTCGCGCCGCGGGTCGCCTCCCCGCGCCCGTCCGGGAGAGGGGGCGGGGGTGAGGGCGCGGAAAGCTTATAAGTGTTGGTGGGCTGCCTCTCAATTTGGAAGCGATTGCCCCGGCACAATCCCGTTTTAAGTCAGCCGGTTCACCAGCAGTGACAGGAAATCATCGTCAATGAAGGAGCCTTTTTGCAGGATGCGCTCCGCCTGCTGCTGCAATTTCTGCCGTTCCTGCATCGTCAGGTCTTTGGCCGTCACCACCACCACCGGGATATGTTTCAGCGACGGGTCATTCTTCATGGCATCCAGCACGGCGAAGCCATCCACATCCGGCATCATCAGGTCGGTAATCACCAGGTCGGGGCGCACCTCCTGGATGACGCGCAGGCCGGCCCCGCCGTTGTGCGCCAGGTACACCTGGCAGTTATCGCTGCTTTCCAGAATGCGCGACATCAGGCGGGCGGCTTCTTCATTGTCCTCAATGACGACGACGCGGCGCAAATTGCGGTCGCCCATCTGCCGCACCACGCTGGCGAAGCCTTCTTCCGGCACGCGGGGGGCGGTGCCCGTCTCAGACATATCGACCAGTTTTTGCCACTGGTCGCCCAGGATGCGTTTTTCTACCGGCATGGTGTGCCCGGAACAGTTGACCACCACCACATCATTGGGCTTGATGATGCCCTGCTGCACCAGTTTGAACAGCCCGGCGAAAGTGACCCCGGTCGCCGGTTCCACCGACAGGCCTTCATAGCGGGCCAGCACGCGGATGGCGTTAAAGGCTTCGTCATCGCTGGCGCTGATGAAGCTGCCGCCATTTTCGGCCACGTAATCGTACAGCAGTTCATAGGCGCGGCCCGGGTTGCCGGTGGCCAGCGTGGCGATGACCGTGCGCGGGTTTTCCACCGGGGTGGCCACGCGCTGTTTGCGCTTAAAGGCTTCTACCATGGGGGCGCAGCCGGTGGACTGGATGATGCCGAAAGCGGGCAGTTTGTCCACCAGGCCAAAGCTCTGCAATTCGCGGAAGCCTTTGCCCACGCCGATGGGCCCCATGCCGCCGCTGACCCCCTGCAAAAACCAGTCCGGCGAGCGCCAGCGTTCACCGTCGTGCAGGTCATCGCCAAGCTGCTCGGCGATTTCGTAGGCCATGGTCTTCATCGCTTCGATGGAAGCGACGCTCTTGATGCCCTTATCCAGAAAGAAGCCCTTGCTGCGGGCAAAGCTGGCCGCCAGCTCCTTGGTCTGGTCATAATTGCCGGTGGTCTTGATGATCTCGGCCCCGTAGATGGCGGCTTCGCGCAGTTTGTCGTTGGGGGCCAGTTCCGGGAAGAAGCCCCAGACCTGAATGCCGGCGCGGGCACCATAGGCGGCGTAGGCGATGGCCACGTTGCCGGTGCTGGCCACCACCACCGTCTCCACGCCCATTTCTTTCAGCCAGGAGATGGCCACGGCCGCCTGGCGATCTTTAAAGCTGGCGGTGGGGTTCTGGCGCTCATCCTTGATGTACAGGTATTTAAGCCCCAGGCTGGCCGCCAGCGCCTCGGAACGGATGAGGGGCGTATTGCCTTCATTCAGGCTGATGATGTTGCGCCGGTCATAGATGGGCAGCACATCGTGGTAGCGCCACAGGCCCGGGTTGCGCCGGCGCGACAGCCCGGTGCGCCACGAGTCCACATTCACGCTGCCCAGGTCATACCGGGCCTCCACGATCACCTCGCCGCAGGCCGGGCACTGGCCCTTAAAGTCGCGCAGCGGGGTAATGGTGTGGCAGTAAGTACATTCCAGATTAATCGTCTTTTGCTGTAGCTGGATCACGCCGGGTTTTCTCCGCCGCTAAGGTGGGTTTGCACGTCATGGATGAACTGCTCAAATGCTGCCTGGCTGATGCCGGTTTTGGGCACCACGCGCACGTTTTGCAGCGCCGTTTGTTCATCATCGCTCAGGTGGGGGTCGCCGGTGACGACCAGTACCGGGATGCGGGCTGTTTCCGGGTTGTTGCGTAATTCCAGCAGCACGCTGAAGCCGTCTTTATCCGGCATTCGCAAATCCAGGATGATGAGATCGGGCCGGCGGCGGGCCACCAGGGCGATGCCTTCGGTGCCGTTGTCGGCGGAAAACACGCGATAATTGCCATGCTCGTCCAGCACCTGCGTCAGCAGGCGCACGCTCTCCGGCTGGTCATCAATGATGAGGATGCGCTCGCGCTGGCTTTCCTTCTCCGCTTTCAGGATGGCTTCCACCAGGTCATTGGGCGACACCGGCCGCTGGAGGAAGGTATGCGCCCCCAGGCGATACATGCGCTCGGTTTCGCTGCTGAGGCTGCACACCACAATGGGAATATCAAAGGTTTCGTCCTGCTCTTTGAGGTCTTTGAGGATTTCCCAGCCCTGGCCATGGCCGAAGTTGACATCCATCAGCACCACCCGCGGGCGAATTTGCCCCACCATGGCGCGGGCATAGGCGGGGTGATCGGCCGTTTGCACCTCAAAGCCTTCGCGTTGCAGCGCCCGCCGGTATTGATCCACCATTTCTTTGTTATCTTCGATGAGCAGCACATCGCGTTTGGCCGGCAGGGCGGGCATTTCGCGGGTGAGGGTGCCCGGTCGCGGGCGGGCCGCTTCGCCACCGGCGGCGGCGATTTCGGCGGTGGTGGGCTTTTTGCGGATGGCGGTATCGCTGCCGGTGGGCGGCGGCGGGGCGGCCGGCGGTGGGTCGCTGTCCCGCACCTCACGCCGGCCAGCTTCGGCCACCGGCTCCAGCGGAATGGTGACGCTGAAGGTGGAACCGATATTGACTTCGGAGTGGACGGTGATGCTGCCCCCCTGAAGCTCTGCCAGCGATTTGGAGATGGCCAGCCCCAGGCCGGTACCGCCCACCGTGCGCGTCAGCGACGAATCCACCTGGCGGAAGCGCTCGAACAGCTTGGTCATGTCTTTCTCAGAGATGCCGATGCCGGTATCAGTCACATCCACCTGGATCACGGGGCGGCCGCGCCGGTCGGTGCTGCCGTAGGCCCGCAGCGACACGCTGCCCTGGGGGGTAAATTTGATGGCGTTGCTCACCAGGTTCAGCAAAATTTGCCGCGACCGGAATTCATCGCCGTAGGCCCGCGGCAGGTTGGGGGCGACTTCCACCATCAGTTGCAGCGCTTTTTCCTTAATCAGCCCCACCGCGATGGATTTCACGCTTTCGATCATCGGTTTGACTTCAAAGTATTCAAATTTCAGGTTCAGTTCATTGGCTTCGATCTTCGCCTGGTCCAGGATGTCGTTAATCAGGTTCAGCAGGTGATTGCCGCTGTTGTAGATGGTGGTTAAATCCTGTTCCTGCATCTCGGTCAGCGGGCCATCAATGCCGCGCAGCATCACCCGGCTGAAGCCGATGATGGAGTTCAGCGGAGTCCGCAGTTCGTGGCTCATGCTGGCCAGGAACTGCCCTTTCAGGCGATCCACTTCGCGGAGCTGTTCGTTGGATTTTTGCAGCTTATCGACCAGCAGGCGATTCTGGATGGTGGCGGCAACCGACCCCATGAGCGTGAGCAGCAGCGTCAGCGCGTTATGGTCAAACGCGGCGGTACGGGCGCTCTCCAGCGCCAGCAGACCGATCAGTTCCGGGCCCGAATTGATGGGGATGATGATGCCGGAACGGGCTTCGGGGCGGATGGGCACATAGCGCACTTCGCGGCTGACATCGTTCACCAGCACCGGTTGCAGCGAACTGGCCACGATGCCGATGAGGTTTTCGCCATCGCCCGCCCGCACCTCGGCGATGTCGCTCAGCGGCCCGTCAATACCGCTGCCGGCGGTGGGCAGCAGCCGCACCTGGCGATTATGCTCAAAATCTTCATAGGTCGCGGGCAGGTAAATGACGCACACCAGCGCGTTCAGGTTGTCCGTCAGGCGCTGCGCGATGGTTTGCAGCGCGTCGTCCATGCTGGTGGAGGCCGTCGCGGCGTTGGTCACTTCAAACAGGAAGCTCATTTCGTTGGCGCGGCGCAGCGAGTCTTCATACAGCCCGGCGTTATCAATCGCCACGGCGATCTGCGCCGCCAGGCTGGTTAACACCTGAATATCTTCTTCGGTGAAGGCGTTGGGCTGGTTGGACTGCACATCCAGCGCCCCCACAATCTCGCCTTTGACGATCAGCGGCAGGGCCATTTCGGAGCGCGTCAGCGGCAGGTAGATGTTGGGCTTATGCACCACGCCGGCATCGGCGGTATCCAGCGCCAGCGTGGGCACGCCCACGGTCGTCACCCGGCCGATGACGCTTTCGGAGCCGCGCTTCAGCTTATGGTTGATGGCCAGCAGCTTACGGCCGGCTTCGCCGGTGCTGGCCCGCAGCACGGCATAATCGCTGTCGTCCATCAAAAAGACCTGCACATGGTCGTAACCGAACTGATCGCGGATGAGATCGACCATTTGCGGCAGCAGCACGTCCAGGTCCAGGATGGTACCGATGCTCTGGCTGATGACGGCGGAGGTTTCAAGCTGGCGGGCGCGGCGCTCGGTCTGTTCCAGCAGGCGGGCGGCTTCCAGCGAGAGCGAGGTTTGTTCGGCAAAAGCCTGGTAAATGCGCTGATGCTGATCGTTGTAGGTGAACGGCTCGCGGGAACCCAGCCAGATTGCGCCGATGTCGCGGCTGGCCACGCGCAGCGGGATGACCACCAGCGAGCGCGTATCCAGGCTTTCGATGCTGGTTTGCTCCAGCGGATCCAGCCCACTGCTGGCATCGTAAATATCGTCGATGATGAGCAGGTGATCGGTGGTTAACTGTCGCCAGGCGGGGAATTGATCCGGCGTGAGGTCTACCCCGGACAGATCGACCACATCTTCCGCCTGCCAGGTGGCGACGATGGCCGCCGCCGCCCCCGGACTGTCCCAGGAGGAGGTATTCAGCCGGGCGATGAACACCTGGTTGATGTGCGGCTCGATGAGGTACGTCACGATGACGTTGATGATTTCGGCCGGCTCGCTGACTTCGATGAGGGCGCGGCTGGCCTGATACAGCACGCTGGTTTCCTGAAGCGTGCTATCAATCTGCTGGAACAGCAGTTGATTGTCGATCACCACCGAAGCGCCGTCGGCCAGCGCGTTCAGGAAGTTTTGCTCGCCCTGGGTGAGGCGGTAGGGCCGGCGATACCCCACCAGCAGGCGGCCGGCGGGCTGTTCCTTCACGCGCAGGTTCACCAGCGCCAGGGTGTGCAACTGGTCGGTTTTCAGCAGTTCGTCTGCCAGCGGCGAGGCCGGCACATCGTCGCGGGTGATGATGCACAGCCGGTCAAGCTGCGGCAGTTCCTCCACGGCGATCCGCCGAAAGTCCAGCGCGGTGATTTCGGCTTCATCAAAGCCGTGATTGAACAATTCGTTGAAAACCCCGCTGCGGTTGCCGCTGCCGGACACCAGCAGGAAGCCGGCGGCGACATCCGGTTGCAGGCTGTTCAGCGCGGTCTCCAGCGCCAGCGCCAGCTCACTGAGATCGCGCGAGCGGCTGATGGCGGCGGTGGCGTTGTACAGCGCGGCCGTATCGCGCAGGGCGACGCGGGTGCTTTGCACCAGATAATTGTTATCAATGGCGGTGGAGGCCATTTCGCTCAGCGTGGTCAGCACGCGCTCATGTTCCGGGCTAAAGGCTCCGGCCGTGCCGGCGGCCATCAGCAGCCAGCCCAGGGGCAGCGGGCGATTGCGCGAGCGCAGCGGGATGATGAGCAGCGCGGCCACGCCCTGCGCCAGCAGCAGCGACCGGGCCGTTTCGTCCATGGTGGCGGTGGCCACATCGTTGAAGCGGCTGGCATCCTCCAGCAGCAGCGGGGCGAGCGCCGTCACCGGCTCCAGTTCCAGCCCCATGGTGCGGGCCAGGTAGGGCGTGTTATCGCTGATCTGCGTCATGATGATGCACGGGTCGCCGGGCTGCTGCACACTGATCTGCACCAGGATGTTATCCAGCATATCTTCCAGCGTGGACGACTGGGTGAGCGAGCGCTGCGTTTCGTACATGGAGACGGTTTCGCGCAGGTTTTCCTGGAGCGTGTTCTCCAGGCTGCGCAGGTTGCTAATATCCTGGAAGGCGGTGACGATGGCCAGCATTTGCCCGCGCGTGTCGTAAATGGGCGCGGCGTTCAGCAGCAGGTCACTGTGATGATGCCCGTTGATGATGATGGCCACATCATCGCAGAACATGGGCCGATCCTGATCGCGGGCGGTGTAAATGGGCAGGTCATCATCCGGGTAAAAGAGGTTGGTGCCGGTGCGATACATGTTGTAATGGGCGGCGGTGAAGGGCAGCGTGTAATCAATCGGCTGGCCCAGCAAATCCTGCACGCGCTCATTAATTTGCACCGGGATCAGCGTTTGCGGGTCCAGCACCAGCACCCCGGCGGGCAGGGTGGAGAGGATGGAATTGAGGTTGCTGCGCTCGGTTTCGCTCTGGATGAGGAGCTGCTGCCGTTCCAGGGCGGTGGCCACCTGGCCGGCGAAGGCCATCATAAAGCGCCCGTAGTTTTCATCGAAGAAGGCGGGGCGGCTGCTGCGTACAATGATGACCCCCAGCCAGCGCTGGCGGGCCCGCAGCGGCGCGACGGCCGCGCTGGTGGCGTGCCCCTGGTGCAGCAGGTGCAGCAGGCGCGGCGCATCATCGGCGGGCACTTCCCCCCGGATGTTACGGTACAGCAGCACCCCTTCATCGGCGGCTTCGGTGAGGCGGCCGAAGGGCGTTTCCTCATGCGGGATGTGCTGGCCGGTGGGCACGATGCTGAGGGTGTTGTCACTCGTCCACTGGTAGGCATATTCCAGCAGCGGCGCGTTGATGACCGGCTCCGGCCGGGCCAGCAGCAGCGACAGCGACAGGGTGAGGGGCTGGCGGGTGCGCTGGAGCAGCGGCACCAGCAAATGGGCGGCCAGCGCTTCGTAAATGGAACTGGTATCGGGGGCGGTGGCGATGGCGCTGCTGGCGATGTACAGGCGGCGCGTTTCGCTGAGGGCTTCTTCCGTGCGTTCCAGCAGGCGGCGATTTTGAATCTGGGTGCTCATCTGCCCGGTGAGGGCGCGATACACTTCAAAATCATCCGGCGACAGCTCGGCCGGCACCGCCGCGACGATGTAAAAGAGGGCGATGGGCGTATTGTCGCTGAACAGCGGGAAGATGGCCATGAACTGCTGCCCCAGGGAGCGCAGCCAGCGCTGCGGGGGCGTGTCCTCGCCGGTTTCGCGCAGCAGGTACGGCTCGCGGCGGCGCATGGGCGAATCGGCGGGCAAAAAGACGCGGTGTTCTTCATCCACGCGGGCCACCCCGCCGGCGCTGGAACGGGCGATGAGGCGGGCGCGGGCGGGCCAGCCGCCGTCATCCGGGGTGCCTTCCAGCAGGGCCAGCCAGAAATTGAATTCCGGGCTGGCGCTGGTGGCCACCGCGGCATACACCAGGTCTTCCAGGCTGGCGCTGGTGTTGATGATGCGGCTGGCGGCGTACAATTTTTCGTTGCGGGTGAGCGCGTCATCTTTCTGGCGCAGCAGCAGGCGGTTATCAATGGCCACGCCGGCCTGGCCGATGAGGGCGCTGTACAGCCGCCGGTCGCGGTCGCCAAAGGTGCGCTCTTCAAAGGCCAGCACAATGAAGCCCTTGCGCACCGAGCGAATGGTCAGCGGGATGAGGGCCAGGCTGTGGGCGGCGCTGCCGAACAACTGCGCCAGCGCCGGGGCCGGAGCCTGGCGCGTATCCGCCACGAACAGCGGCCGATCCGGCGGCAGCGCGGCCAGGAAGGGATAATCGTCCAGCCGCAGCATGGTACCCGTCTGGCTGCTCACCGGCTCGTCCAGCAGCATCTCCACGCCGGCCACCAGCGTGGCCTGCTGCGGCACTTCGTCCGGCAGCACCTCGTCAAACACCCAGATCTGCCCGCCGGTGGCATCCGGTGCCAGCGAGACAATAATCGCGTTCAGCACATCGTCCAGGGTGCTGGTTTCGTTCAACTGCTGGCTGAGCTGGTACAGGGCCGACGTTTCGGCCAGGCTGTTCTGCGTTTCCTGGAACAGGCGGGCATTTTCCATCGCCAGCGACACACGTTCGGCCACCGCCTGCAAAATGACGTTTTCGCCTTCGGTGAAGGTGGCATCGGGCAGGGCGGCTTCCAGCGTGCCCACCACCTGGCCGCGAATTTGCAGCGGCACGCTGAGGGTGGCGCGGCTGTCCGGGCTGGCGGGGGTGCCATACACCTCGCGCAGCAGGGCGCGGGTATCGCCATTTTGCCAGGCTTCGCGCATCATCTGCTGGTTCAGCCGGCTGATTTGTTCATACCGCGCTTCGGCCAGGGCCTGCAGGCGGGCGTTGTAAATGGCAATCGCCAGTTGATCGGCGATGAGCTGGAAGGCCGGCAAATCCTGCGGCAAAAAGCGGTCGGGTTCGCGGCTCTGGATGTCCAGCACACCCAGCAGTTCATCGCTGATCAGCAGCGGCAGACCCATTTCGGCGCGGGTATCGGGCAGCAGCGGGTTGGGCAGCGCGGCCAGGGTATCGCCGCCGTGCTGGGAGAAGGTGTCATTGATGATGACCGGGCGTTTTTCGCCCGTCACCGTGCCCACCACCGAGGGCGACCCCACGCGCAGGCGGTGGCCGCGCTGGATGAGGTGCTGGCCCACGTCGCCGCGGCTGTAGCGCAGGATGGCGGTGGTTTGCGTTTCATCCATCAAAAAAACCTGGGCATGGTACAGGTTTGGGCATGGTACAGGTCCAGTTCGTTGCAAATGAGGTTGATGGCCCGGGGGACGATGGTATCCAGCGTGTTGAGGGTGGCAATCTCGCGGCCGATGCGGCCGGCAATTTGCATATCGCGGCTGTAGCGCTGCTGCTCCTGCTCCAGCCCGGCCCGCAGGCTGTGCAACTGCTGCACCACGCTGCTGACGGCCGTCGCCAGGTGCTGCGGGTCATCCGGCGTGGTGGCCGGGTCGCCGGTGCCGGCCACCCGTTGCAGGCGCACGCCCGCTTCCGTCACCGGCAGCAGCAGCGGCTGCACGCTGCGGCGCAGCAGCACCACGCCCACCAGCGCCA
>JALOOI010000131.1 GCA_025454495.1 Anaerolineae bacterium | reverse complement strand
CAGGAGCAGTACGGGCGGCCGGCCCGTTTTGCCACGCCGCTGGCCGAAGTCATCATCCATTATGCCCGGCTCAAGCTGGAGCGATTGTGGTAGCTGCGCCCGCCAGCACCCGGGCCGGGGCCCGCCCTCACGGGTGAACAGGGGCCGCGCCGGCGGCGAGGGTGCCGCGGCCGGCCATTTTGATCGCCGGCAGTCTGCCGGCCGCCGGTGGCTAAAAGCACTGTGGAGGAGAAACACACATGAAGCAGGGGAGAGCGTGGCTGCTGTGCGTGGGGCTGCTGCTGGCGCTGCCGGCACTGGCCCAGGAGACGGCCTGCCCGGCGCTGGTGCGCCAGGCGCTGGACTATACCGATGCCGCCTGTACCGATATGACGCGCAACCAGGCCTGTTATGGCAACCTGGAGATTACCGCCGTGCCGGTGGCCGGTGCGCCGGGCTTTCAGTTTGCTGCGCCGGGCGACCTGGTAGACCTGGCGCTGATTGATACGCTGCAACTGAGCGATTTCGCGCTGCCACAGGAGTGGGGCGTGATGTTGATGAGCGTGCAGGCCAATTTGCCGGAGACGGTGCCGGGGCAAAATGTCACCATGCTGCTGTTCGGGGAAGTGGCGCTGCAAAACCAGGCCGCCGCCGCCAGCACCCCGGCAACGCCCTTCAACCCCATGCAGGCCTTCTATTTTACCGCCGGCATCGGCGACCCGCAGTGCAACGAACTGCCCTACGATGGCATCCTCATCCAGACCCCCGCCGGCGTGGGCGAAATTCAGTTCCGCGTGAATGAGGTGGATATTAGCCTGGGCTCCACGGTGTATCTTCAGGCGCACCCCACCCGGCCGGAATCGGGCGGCAAGCTGCGGGTGACGGTGCTGGAAGGCCAGGCGACGCTGACCTTCGACGGGGCCAGCGTGGTGGTGCCGGCCGGGGCGATGGGCGCGGTGACGCTGGATGCGGAGGGCCAGCCGGAGGGCGGGCCGGCGCTGGAACGCGGCTACGAAGATTATGAAGTCGCGCCGCTGTTGCCGCTGCTGAACCTGCTGCCGGAGGCGATCGCAGTCGCCCCCACCTACAACGTGCTGCCGCTGGAGGGAGCCTGGGTGTCCACCACCGAACCCGCGGCCGCCGTCTGCAACGGGGTGAACGTCACGCTGCCGGCCAGCACCACGCCGCTGATGTTGAGCACGACTCCGTCCGGCGGGCTGCGCGTGGCGGCCGGTGCCGACGCGGGCCTGCCCGACCTGGAGCCGGTCGGTGCCGGCGCGTTTAGCGCCGCCTATACCCTGGAAGGTGCCGCTGTCACCCTTACGCTCCAGATGATCGACCAGCAAACCCTGACCGGCACCATGATCATGTCCGGGAGCTGTAACGCCACCACCAGTCTCACGCTCACGTATCAGGGTGAGTGAGGCCCTAAAATCTGTCCGGCGTGTCGTCATCCGGCAGGCTGTCTTCCAGCGGGTTGTAACGCCCCGGCAGCCGGCCAATGGGTGAATAGGGGCTGCTCCAGTCCTCCGGGGCGGGGCGCGGGGCCGGGCTGTGGCCCGGCCGCCGGGGGCCCAGGTGCCAGCCGGTGCGCGGCTCTTCATACAGCGCCTGGCTCAGCAGCGCATCTTCCGCCTGCTGCTGCGCCTGCCGCGCCTGCGTGCGATAAAACAGGGCCACCAGCAGCCCCAGGCTCAGCCCGGTGCTGAACGCATGAATCCACTTTTTCATACCCTGCCCCTCAATCTATTCGGTGTGAAAAAAGGCTGTTTATCCAGACTGTTCCTACTGTAGCACATTTTCGCGGCTGCCAGGTGCCGCGCCAGAACCAATTTTTATATTGATAAATTTATCAATATTGACAATATGAACAGGGCCGGCGTACACTGAGGCTGTGAAAGAGTGCAGGCACAGAGAGGGCAGGATCATGCTGGAAATCATCGCCCGGCCCGGGCTGGAAGGGGTCATCGCGGCGGAAACGCGCCTCTCGGATGTGGACGGGCAGGCGGGGCAACTGCTGCTGGCCGGCTACCCGGTGGAGGAGATCGCGCCGCGGCTGTCCTTTGAGGCGCTGGTGTTCCTGCTGTGGCAGGATCGCCTGCCGCAGGATGACGAAGAAACGGCGCTGCGGGCGGCGCTGGCACAGCAGCGGGCGCTGCCGCCGGTGGCCGGGCCGCTGTTGCAGGCCGCGGCCGCGCAGGCGATACCGGTGATGGACACGCTGCGGATGGTGGCCGGCACGCTGAATTTAACGCTGGCGCAGGCGGACAGCCTGACGGCCGCGCGGGGGCTGGTGGCGGCCTTCCCCACCATTGTGGCGGCGGCCTGGCGGCTGCGCCAGGGCCAGGCGGTGATCCCGCCCGACCCGGCGCTATCCCACGCGGCCAACTACCTGTACATGCTCACCGGCAGCGTGCCGGAGGCGGCGCAGGTGCGGGCGCTGGAAACCTATCTCAACACCGTCAGCGATCACAGCCTGAACGCTTCCACCTTCACCGGGCGCGTCATCGCCTCCACCGGCTCGGACATGATTTCGGCGGTGGTGGGGGCCCTGGGGGCCCTGAAGGGGCCGCTGCACGGTGGCGCACCGGGGCCGGCGCTGGATATGGTCTTCGAGATCGGCCACATAGACCGGGCGGAGGCGGTGCTGCGGCGTAAACTGGAGGCCCGCGAGGTGCTGATGGGCTTCGGGCATCGCGTGTACAAAGTGCGCGACCCGCGGGCCGACGTGCTGAACACGGCCGCGCAGCGCTTTTTTGCCGCCGGGGCCGCCGCCGATCTGTATCAACTGGCGCGCCAGGTGGAAGCCGTGGCCCTGCGCCTGCTGGAGGAATATAAGCCGGGGCGCAGCCTGCAAACCAACGTCGAATTTTACACGGCCCTGCTGCTGCACGGCATCGGGCTGCCGGTGGAGCTGTTTACACCCACCTTTGCCGTGGGGCGGGTGGCCGGCTGGACGGCGCACATCCTGGAGCAGCAGCAGCACGGGCGCATCATTCGCCCGCTGGCCGCGTATACCGGCCGGCGCGATCGGCATCTGGAGGCGTAGCGGCCGGGCGGCTTATTCCGTCACCCGGCCCAGGATGAAGCCCACCCCGGCCAGCACGATCACCAGCAGCAGCAGGGTGAGCGCGGCCAGCAGCGCCCCGCCCGTCCCCATGGCCACCACGAAAGCAGCCCGGCTGAGCAGCAGATAGGCCGGTATTCCGAGGAGAATGCCGGCCGCCAGCCCCAGGAACAGCCCCTTATAACGCCCGTCCAGGTCGCGCCAGCCCGGCAGCGCCTTTGTATTGCGCGTCAGCCGGTGGCGGCCCTTCAGTCCGGTGTTGTATTTCAATTTGGACGCGGTGCCGCCATAGGTGGATTTCAGCCGCGCCTGAATGATCTGGTTCATCCGGTCATCTTCGGGGCGCGGTGTTTTGGGCGGCGGGGGTATCAGCGCAGGCATAAGGCCTTCCTCCGGTGCCATCTGACGTTATATTATTTTACCATGACTCCGGCCGGCCGGGGCCGTAAAGACCGGCAGGGCAGCGGGGCAAAAACCGGCTATAATCCAGAGAGGTAACGTCCGCTGTCCAAAAAGGAGTCGGGTCTGTGCGACGACGGGTAGGAATTCTCTGGATACTGTTCTTGCTGCCGCTGTCCGCGGTCTTCGGGCAGGCGCTGCCGCCGGTGGTGCCATCGACCGTGGTGGGCGATATTCTGGGCGGGGGCAGCGCGGCCGCTGCGCCGCTGCTCAACCGGCTGATTGAGCGTTTTCGCGCCGAAGGCTACCAGGGCAACCTGGTGGTGGACAGCGGCGGGGCCACGGCCGCCTTTGAACGCCTGTGCCGCGGCGAAATTGATTTCGTCAGCGCTGACCGGCAGATTACGCCGGCGGAACAGAACGCCTGCACCAGCGCCGGCCGCAACCCGCTGGCCTTCCGCATCGCCTCCGACGCGATGGTGGTGGCCGTCAGCGTGCAAAACACCTTCCTCACCGACCTGACGACGGATGAACTGCGGCGGGTCTTCAGCACCGCCCTCAACTGGAACGAAATTCGCCCGGTGCTGCCGGCGCAGCCCATCAATCGCTACCTTCCCGCGCCCAATACGGATGATTTCACCTTCCTGGCCGCGGCGCTCTTCGCCGGCGATGGCTTCGCGCTGCAAACGGCCATCGGCGTGCAAACCAGCAGCGATTTTAACGTGCTGCTGCAAAACGTGCAGAGCGACCCTAACGCCATCGGCTTCTTCCCGGCCACCTTCGCCGCCCGCAGCGCGGCCGTGCTGCGCGTCATCAGCCTGAACGGGGTGGCCCCCAACACCGAAACCATCAGCAACAACGCCTACATTCTGGCCCGGCCGCTGGTGCTGTATGCGGACAGCGCCCGCCTGGGCCAGCAGCGCCAGGTGGCCGCGTTTATCAATTACGCCATCACCGGCAGCGCCGCCGAACTGACCCCCCTGGGGCTGTTCCCGGCCGGGGAGCAAAATTTGGCCGCCGCCCGCGCCGCCTGGGCCCAGGCCGCCGGCGGAGCCGCCACCGTGCCGCCGCCCGTCAGCACGCCGGAAGTGGCCGTCACCGAAGCCGCCGCCCCCCCGGATGAACCCCTCACCGGGGTCTACTGCGCCAGCGGCTCGGCCCTCATCCGCATCAACGGGCAGGACGCGCCGCAGCCGCCGGACGGCTGTTTGTGCGTGCAGGCCTATGGCCTGCATACCCTGGAAACCAATCCTGACCTGGCGACCGCGACCGATGAAAGCGCCATCGAAACGCTGCTGAACAGCCCGGAACGCTGCCAGGCCGGCGTGACCACCTACTTATGGTCGGAGGGGGCCTACAGCAGCGGCAGCTTTAGCGCCAACCGCACCACCGCGCCGGCAGACGACAGCGCCCCGGTCAGCGCCGCCGATCAGGCTTTGATCCTGCTGGTGGATGCCCGTACCGACCTGGAGACGCTGGCCGTGGCCGAAGTGGGGGTGGATCGTCCGGCCGGCTGGAGTGGCAGCCTGGATGTCACCGATCCGGCGCTGGCGCTGCTCATCCGGCTGGATGTGGAACTGCTGGCCGATGCGCTGCTGGGGGCCGGGGTGCGCCCGGCGGGGTGGTTCGGCTCCGTGGCCAGCACGCCCTATGCCCTGGCGCGGGATATTCGGCATGATCTGGAACTGCTGGCGGACGAAACCGGGGGCGCGGGCCGCCGCCCGAATGGCTGGGCCGGCACCAAAGGCGATACCCTGCTGCGGTGCAGCCGCGCCACCCAGACGCTGGTGAATTTGCTCCAGCGGGGGGGCGTGTTCACCCTGGCGCTGGAGCCGGATGATCCCCAGTTTTGCCTGAAAGCCGAAATTGCCGCCGCGCAGTTCGCCGAGGCCAATTTGCTCACCAGCGCCGCCGACCGGCCCATCTTCTCGGCGGGCACCCAGGCCGCCCTGCCCGGCGCGACCACCATCGATACACCGTTTGCGGTGGCGTTTCTGGACAAAGGCGCAGCGCTGCCGGTGGGGGTCATCCCGCAGGGGGAACCCGTGACCCCGGTCGGGCGCAGCCTGACGCAGTTTTCGCGGATGACGCTGGTGCAGGGGGCGGGCTTCCTGGTGTTTGTGGATTACCGCGATACCACCCTCAGCGATGAGCAGTTTGAAACATTGCCCGATGCCGATAACGCCGCCGATCCGTTCTGTTCGGCGGACTGGTGCGGGCGTTAGGATGAGGCGGCCGGGGCGCACGCGCTGCGCCCCGCACGCCTATTTATCGCGGGTGACGGCAAAACCACTCATAAACTGCTTTTGCAGCAGCACAAACACGATCACCGGCGGAATGCTGGCGATGACCGCCCCCAGCATCATCGGGCCATACACCAGCGAGGCATCCCCACCGATGAGGCTCCGCAGCCCCACCTGCACCACCTGGCGCTCCTGCCCCTGAATAATCAGCACCGGCCAGATGTACATGTTCCACACATACACAAACTGGATCACCGCCAGCGCCCCGATGGTATTCCACGACATCGGCACCAGCACCTGAAACAGGAACTGCACCGGGGTCGCGCCGTCAAGCTGCGCCGCTTCGGAGAGTTCCGCCGGCAGGTTCATGAAGTGCTGGCGGAACAAAAAGGTGCCGGTGGCGCTGGCCAAAAACGGCACGATCAGCGCGGTGTAGGTATTGCCCCAGTCCAGGTCAATCACCAGTTGATACAGCGACAGAATCAGGATTTCGGTGGGCATCATCAGCGTCAGCAGCACAAAGCCGAACACCAGCCACTTCAGCGGGAAGCGAAAATAGACAAACGCCAGCCCGGAGAGCAGCGATAACAGCGTTTTGCCCACCGTGACAGCGATCGACACGCCCACGCTGTTCACCATGTAACCCGCCAGGCGGCGATCCACCATCACAATTTCCCAGTTCCGCAGGAACGATTCGCCGGGGGTGAACTGGTAGGCGAACACCTGCGCCTGGCTTTGCGTGCTCACCAGCACGGCATAAAACAGCGGGAAGCCCACGATGATAATGGCGATCCACAGCAGCAGATGCACATACCAGCGCTGCGGCAGCCAGGCATTTTTACGCGCCGGTGCCTGTTTCAGTTTGGTGGGGGCCGCGCCCGCCATCGTCAGGTCACTCATCGGTCAGGCTCCATAATTGACGCGGCTGCCGCTGCTGCGGAACTGGAACACCGTCAGCGCGATCACCAGCAGGAACAGGATGATGGACTGCGCCGCGCCGTTGCCCAGGTCATTGTTCTGGATGCCCACCCGGTACACGCGGTACATCAGCGTTTCGGTGGATTGCAGCGGGCCGCCGCCGGGCGTGAGGTAATCAATGGTGCCGAAGGTTTCAAAGACGGCATAGGTGGTGTTGGTGATGAGCAGAAAAAACGTAATGGGCGACAGCAGCGGCAGCACAATATAGCGAAAGCGCTGGAAGACATTCGCGCCGTCGATGGCGGCCGCCTCTTTCAGGTCATTGGGCACATTTTGCAGCCCGGCGATGTAAAAGAGGATGTTGAAGCCCATGGATTTCCACACGCTGGCGGCGATGACCGCCCAGGGCGCGTAGGTGGGGCTGTTCAGCCAGCGAATGCCCTCAATGCCCACCACCCCCAGGAAATAATTGATGATGCCGCCGGTGGGGTTAAACAGCAGCAGGAAGATAACCCCCGCCACGACGGGCGAAATGGCATAGGGCCAGATGAGCAGGGTGCGGTACAGGCGGGCCCCCTTCACCGGCTGGAAGGCCGCCAGGGCGATGAGCAGCGACAGCGCCATGCTGATGCCCACCGTCATCACCGTAATGAGGGCGGTATTGCCCAGGGCCTGTAAATAGCTGCGGTCGGTGGCCAGCCGGGTGAAATTATCCACACAGACAAAAATGGTGCCGCGAATACCGAGCAGCGAAGTCTGGGTGGCCAGGCGCAGCGTATCCAGCGCCGGGTAATACAGGAACAGGAACAGAATAGCCAGCGTGGGCAGCAGCAGCAGCAGCGGCCACAGCCAGCCTTTAAAGCTGCCGGGGGGCGCATCGCTGGCCAGCAGGGTGCGCCAGCCGCCGCGCAGCCGCCCGGCCAGCCAGTACACCGGCAGCAGCAGCAGCAGCATCCCCACCGCCACCAGCCCCAGCCCCAGGGCCACATCAATCGGCTGACTTTCCGGGCTAAAGGTGCAGTAGTCCAGCGGCAGCATGAACAGCAGCGAACCGGCCCCCCCGGCCAGGGCACCGGCGGCCGCGCCGGCCGCTACCGGCAGCAGGGACTGGCGAAACCAGAACGCCATCAGCCCCGCGCCGATCAGGGCGGCGGCAGCCGTGAGAAGGAGAGGGAGTGCAGCGGGCATAGACAGCCTTCCTGAGCCGGGCGGGGCGACAGGGCCGCCGGCCGCAATACCGGGAAAACGACAGGGACACAGCCATGCCGTGTCCCCGTCGCAACGATCAAACGTGGTCGAAGTTACTGGCCCAGAGCGCGGGCGACCAGGCTGTTGTACTGGTCGAGCGTGGCGCTGGCGTTCGTCTGGGCTTCGCCCAGGATGGCGGCAATATCAGCACCATCGGTCAGCAGCACCGTATCCACGGCCTGGGTGACGATGCTGCGGATGGCCGGGAAGTTGCCCAGGATCGCGCCCTGGGTGGCGGGGGTCGCCTGGCTGCCGGCGAGCTGTTCGCTGGCGATGATGAAGTTGGGGTTGGCTTCGAACCAGTTCTGGCCCTGGGCCGCCTGCACCAGCGCGCTGGCCGTCCACACTTCGCTGGCGTTGGGGGCGATGGCTTCGAACCAGCCGGTGCTGTTCAGCAGTTCCACCGAGCTGTTACGGATGGGCAGGTAGCCGGTGATCTGGTGCCATTCAGCGGCATTTTCGGTGTTGTTCAGCCACAGCAGCCAGGTGAGCGCCCCTTCTTCCACTTCGGGGGCCAGGCCATCGACCAGCCACAGCGACGCGCCGCCGATCAGGTTGCCCGTCCAGCCGCCTTCGGCCGCCTGGTTGTAGGGCAGGAAGGAGGCACGCACTTCGTAGCCATTGGCCGCGCCGGTTTCGGTGTAGATGGCGGTATCGCTGCTGCTGTAGACGGCCATGGCCACCTGCTGGCTCTGGAAGGCCTGATCGACCGTGCCCCAGGAGGAGCCATCACGGGCACCGCTGTAGTACAGGTAGCCTTTGGTCTGCATGTCCTTCAGCCAGGTGAGCAGCGCCAGCGCGGCCGGGGTGTTCACTTCCACCACATCCGCGCGGGCATCGCGGCCGTTGCTGTTGTTGGCGAAGGTCTGGTTCTGCTGGGCCATCCACTGTTCAAAGAACCAGCCGTGGTTGGGCCAGGTGAAGCAGAATTCCGGCGCATTGTCCAGCGCCATGATGGCTTCGCAGGCCACTTCGACTTCGGCCCAGGTGGCCGGCGGGGCGGCCACACCGGCGGCTTCCAGGATGCTCATGTTGCTGAACATGATGGACGACGAGGTGTTCCACGGCATGGACGACCAGCGGCCATCGATGGTGTAGTAGTTGGTGGTGGGGGCGATGATGTCATCCAGCGCCACGGCCACACCATTGATCTCGGTGCGATCGCCGATGGCATCGGCCAGCGGTTTGAAGTAGCCGCTGTCCAGCGCGTTGCGGGTAGCCACTTCAAAATACTGCACGACCGACGGCAGCGCATCGTTACCGGCGGCCAGCGCGGTGGCGGCGAAAAGCTGTTCGTAGTTGGGGTAGCCTTCCACCACCACATTGTACTGCGGGAACAGTTCGTTGAATTTGGCAGCTTTGTCCTGCGTCCAATCCAGCCGGTTATCGGTGAAAGCGATCCACATTTTTACTTCCGTCGCCTGCGCCGACACGGGGGCGAGCGCCACCATTGCCAGCATCAGCAGCAGCAACGCTGCAAAGCTCTTACGAATCATTCCTCGTCTCCTGTGAACTTTTTTTGCAAGAACCCGTCACCGGGCAACGCGGCTGATGTTAGCGTCAGCACGTTAACCCGGCATGGCGGGAATGTTAAGCTCTTAATGAAGAAATTTTAACGCGCATTTAACAGAATGCCAGATATTCATCCTGGCTATTTTCACCATAGCTATTTTATGCGCTACGTTTACCCCGGTGGTTCCGCCCGCGTGCCGGGCCGGGGCGGTGATGGGGTATAATGGGCTGGTATCGGCCCATACCGAAAGATCGCAACCCCATGATCCCTTTCTTGCAGGAAGTGCTGGAACAACCGGTAGCGCTGCGGCGGGCCCTGGCCAGCACGCTGGCGCAGGCGGACGCGCTGCGGGCGGTGGCCCGCGAACTGCACGCGGGCACGTTTCGCCAGGTGCTGCTGACCGGCATGGGCAGCTCCTGGTATGCGGGGCTGCCGGCCGCGCTGCACTGCATCGCCCGGCTGCCGCTGCCGGTGGTCTCCTGGGAGACGAGCGAACTGGTGTATGCCGCGCCGGCGGCGCTTACCCCGCCCACGCTGCTCATTGCCGTTTCGCAATCCGGCGAAAGTGCCGAACTGGTGCGCCTGGCGCAACGGTCGTCGCGCCCGGCCCGCATCATCAGCGTCACCAATGGCACAGCTAACACCCTGGCGCGGTGGGCCGATGTGGCGGTGGATACGGCCGCCGGCCCGGAAGCCACCGTCACCTCAAAAACTTACACCGCCTCGCTGGTGGCGCTGCACCTCATCGCCTGCCTGCTGACGGAAGACCCGCTGCCGCCGGCCGAGGCGGCCATCACCACGCTGGCGGATGACCTCGCGGCTTTTTTGCCGGCGCTGGAGAGCAGCCTGCCGGCGGCGCTGGCCGCCCTGGGCCCCGGCGATACGCTGGCCTGTGTGGGGCGCGGGGCCAGCCTGGCCAGCGCCCGCGAGGCCGCCCTCATCCTGGAAGAATCGTGCAAGCTGCCGGCGGCGGCCTATTCCGGCGCACAACTGCGCCATGGCCCGCTGGAACGGGTGGAACCGGGCTTTCGGGCGCTGGTCTTCGCCGGGGACGATGCCGCGACCCCCATGCAGCACCGCCTGGCCAGCACCCTGGTGGAGCATGGCGGGCGCTGCCTGCTCATCACCCCGCGGCCGGCCCACCTGCCCGGCGTGCCGGATCTGGTGATCCCGGCGGCCCCGCCGGCGCTGCTGCCCATCAGTGAAATCATCCCGGTGCAACTGCTGACCATTCCGCTGGCACAGCAGCGCGGCTTTGCGCCGGCCACCTTCCGCTATTCCACCAAAGTCACCACCACCGAATGAAGGGACTGCCGATAACCATGACCGCTGCCGATGCACTGCTGGCCTGGCGCGACGAATTTCCCATTCTGGCCACCTGTAATTACCTCATCAGCAATTCGCTGGGGGCCATGCCGCGCGGCGTGTATGAGCGCCTGCGGGACTATGCCGATACCTGGGCGACCCTGGGGGTACGTGCCTGGGGCACTGCTCAGGCGGGGCTGCCGACGTGGTGGGAGTTAAAAGGCGCGGTGGGCGACCTGATCGCGCCGCTGCTGGGGGCACCGGCCGGCACCGTGCTGATGCACGAAAACGCCAGCGTCGCCGCCAGCATCCTCTACAGCGCCCTGGACTGGGACAGCCCCCGGCGCGATAAAGTGATCGTCACCGACCAGGATTTCCCGTCGGATGTGTATACGCTGCGGGCGCTGCTGCCGGCCGGGATGCGCCTGGAGATCGTCCGCAGCCGCGACGGGATCACCATCGATCCGGCCGACCTGCTGGCGGCGATTGATGAGCGCACGCGGCTGGTGTCCATCAGCCATGTGCTGTTTCGCAGCGCGTACATTATGCCGGTGGCGGACATTGTCGCCAGAGCGCACGCCGTGGGGGCCCAGGTGCTGCTGAATGGCTACCACAGTGTCGGCGTGATCCCGGTGGATGTGACGGCGCTGGCGGTGGATTTTTACATCGGCGGCACGCTGAAATGGCTGTGCGGCGGCAGCGGCGGCGTATTTATGTACGTGCGCCCGGATGTGCTGCCGTCCCTGCGCCCGCGGATCACCGGCTGGTTTGCCCACCCGCAGCCCTTTGCCTTTGACCTGGAGGCGTTTGAACCGCGCGACGATGCCTACCGGCTGGCGAATGGCACGCCGGCCATCGCGGCGCTGTATGCCGTGCAGCCGGGGGTGGAGATCATCGCCCGCGTGGGGGTGGCGGCCATCCGGGCGAAATCGCTGCGGCAAACGGCGCACATCATCGCCCGCGCCGACCAGGCCGGCTATGCGCTGCATTCCCCGCGCCCGGACGCTGAGCGCGGCGGCACGGTCACGCTGCGCCCGCCCCATGCTTATGAAGTGTCGCGGGCGCTGCTGGCCCGCCAGATCGTCATTGATTATCGAGAAGGGGCGGGGATTCGCCTTGCGCCGCATTTTTACACCACCGACGCGGAAATTACGCAGGCGCTGGATGCCATCGACGCGATTCTGGCCGGCGGCGAATGGCAGTCCCACGCCCGCACCCGCGATTTTGTGACCTGAGCGGCCCGGCCGGCCCTAGTGCAAAATCAGCGTTCAAAAGTTGAATGAATTGAAAAGCGGCTGCGTCTCGAAGTGAGCGCACAAACGGCGTTGCAAGACGGGTGATGTCAGC
>JALOOI010000130.1 GCA_025454495.1 Anaerolineae bacterium | reverse complement strand
GGCCAGGGCGAAGATTTCGTGGTGGCGGCCCTGGCCCTGCAAATTGCCCGCATCGAAGCCGGCCGGCAAAGTGTGCTGCATGTGGGCAACCTGAGCGCCCGGCGCGATTTTACCGACGTGCGCGATATGGTACGGGCCTATCACGCGCTGATGCAGCACGGCCAGCCCGGCGAGGTGTACAACATCGCCAGCGGCACCGCCCACAGCATCGATTCGATTCTGCAAAGCCTGCGAACCAGCGCCACCGTGCCGGTGTCTATTCAAATTGATACCAGCCGGCTGCGCCCGTCCGACATTCCCGTGATTCAGGGTGATGCCACGCGGCTGCACCGGCTCACCGGCTGGCAGCCACAGATCACCATCGAGCAAACCCTGCGCGACCTGCTACAGGATTGTCGCCAGCGGGTTCATTAACCAATCAGGAGTTAAGGCATCATGGCAAAAAAAGCACTCGTCACCGGCATCACCGGCCAGGATGGTTCGTACCTGGCGGAATTTTTGCTGGCCAAAGGCTACGACGTTTACGGCATGGTGCGCCGCACCAGCACCGTCCGTTATGAACGCATCCGCCACATTCAGGATAAGCTGCATCTGGTGCAGGGCGATCTGCTGGATCAAACCAGCCTGGTGCGGGCCTTCAGCGATATTCAGCCGGATGAAGTGTACAACCTGGCCGCGCAGAGCTTCGTCCCCACCTCCTGGAATCAGCCGGTCTTCACCGGCGATGTCACCGGGCTGGGGGCCACGCGGATGCTGGAAGCGCTGCACACGGTGGCCCCGCAGGCGCGGTTTTACCAGGCTTCCAGCAGCGAAATGTTCGGCAAGGTGCAGGAAACGCCGCAGCGCGAAACCACCCCCTTCTACCCGCGCAGCCCCTACGGCGTGGCCAAAGTGTATGGCCACTGGATCACCGTCAATTACCGCGAAAGCTACAACCTGTTCGCCGTCAGCGGCATTCTGTTCAACCACGAGTCGGAACGGCGCGGGCTGGAATTCGTCACCCGCAAGGTGACTTACCACGTGGCCAAGATTAAACTGGGGCTGGCGCATGAATTACGCATCGGCAACCTGGAAGCCAAACGCGACTGGGGCTATGCGCCGGATTATGTGGAGGCCATGTGGCTCATGCTCCAGCAGGCGCAGCCCGAAGATTACGTCATCGCCACCGGGGTCACGCATACTGTGCAGCACCTGCTGGATGTCGCCTTCCAGTGTGTGAGCCTGGACTGGCGGAATTATGCCGTGCAGGATGAGCGCTTCATGCGCCCGGCGGAGGTCGATTTGCTGGTGGGCGATGCCAGCAAAGCCAGCGCCCTGCTGGGGTGGGAACCCACCGTCACTTTTGAGCAGATGATCGAAAAAATGGTGGCGGCCGACCTGGAACGCCTGAAAAAAGACCCGGATAACGTCATTTGATCCACATCGACACGCACTGCCACCTCAATTTTGACAGCTACGATGCCGACCGGGCGGCGGTAATCGCGCGGGCGGCGGCGGCCGGGGTGACGCGCCTCATCATCCCGGCGGTGGATGTGGCCACGGGCGAGGAGGCGCTGGCGCTGGCGGCGGAGTATCCCGGCATTTTCGCGGCGGTGGGGGTGCATCCCAACAGCAGCAGCGCTTTTGACGCAGCCACGGCCGCGCAGATCGCCGCGCAGGCCGCCCGGCCCGGCGTGGTGGCCATCGGTGAGATCGGGCTGGATTACTACTGGAACAAAAGCCCGCGCCCGCAGCAGATCGCCGCTTTTGAAGCACAGCTCACGCTGGCGGCGGCGCAGCGCCTGCCCGTCATCATCCACAACCGCGAGGCGGGCGAGGATACGCTGGCCATTCTGGAAGCGTGGGCGGCCGCCCTGCCGCCGGAACTGCGGCCTCGCCCCGGCGTGCTGCATTCGTTTTCGGCCACCCCGGCCCTGGCCGAGCGGGCGCTGGCGGCCGGCTTTTACCTGGGCTTTACGGGGCCGCTGACCTTTGGCAAAGCGGAGGAAACGCGCCGCATCGCCCGCGCGGTGCCGCTGGAGCGCCTGCTGGTGGAGACCGATGCCCCGTTCCTGACCCCGCACCCGCACCGGGGCCAGCGCAACGAACCGGCCTACATCCCCTTCATTGTGGAACGGCTGGCCACCCTGCACGGGCTGCCCGCAGCACAAATGGCGCAGGCATTGACTGACAATGCCGTGCGCCTGTTTCATCTGCCGATGATGCTGGACTGACGTGAGGGTGTTATGAACCGCTGCCGGCCGCTGCCGGCACAGTCAGCGTGCGGCTGAGCGCGTCGCTCAGTTCCACGCGCAGCAGGTTGTAGCGGGCCTCCGCCACTGCCTGCGACATGCGCCCCGCCGTGACGGCGGCATCCAGGCGTTCCTTCGCCGGGGCCAGCGTGTCGGTGATGAAGGTGTCCACCGCGACCTCATTCTCGGTCAGGATGGCCGTCAGGCTGCTGCCGGCCTGCACTTGTTCGCGCACTTCGGCGGCTGTTAAGCCGGTCGCTGCGGCCACCTCGTTGAACAGCCGACCTGCGCCGCGCCCCATGCCCATCCCGGCAAAGTCGCCGCTGCCATTCAGCAGGTCATTCACCCGGTTCTCCAGGGTGGCCAGCATGGCATCGGCCCGCGCCTGGGTGAGGTTGCCGGCCGCCAGGGCCTCGTTAATGCGGGTGGTCGCCGCCTCAATGACCGCCGCCGTCACCCCGGCCACATCGCCGCCGGCCGCTTCGATCAATCCAGCCAGGGTTTGCCCCTGCGCCAGCGCTTCGCGCACGGCCTGCGGTTCCAGCCCGGCTTCTTCCAGGATAAGCTGCCCCACTTCCAGCCCGCGCTCACCGCGCCCGTTCAGCTCAAAACCCTGCCGGCCTTCGTTCACCAGCGTGCTGACGGCCATTTCCGCATTGGCCAGCAGTTGATCGGCCCGCGCCTGGGTGATGCTGCCCTCCGTCACCGCCTGATTGGTGCGTTCGGTGATGAGCGCCAGCACCGCGCTGATCGTCGCTTCCACATCGCCCCCGGCCGCGGTGATGACTTCGGCCGGGGTGCTGCCCGCCTGAAGCTGCTGGCGAATTTCCGCCAGCGTTAGCCCGGTTTGCTCCTGGAGCACGGTGGCCACATCCAGCAGCAGGCCATCACGTTCTCCCAGGAAAGCGCCGCGCCCGTCGCCGAAACCGCGGCCTTCGCCACGGCGACCTTCACCCCCGCGCCCGCCGCCGCCGGGCGGCTGCGCGGCCACCGCGCTCACGATCATCGCCAGCACCAGCGCCAGAACTGTGAGCAGGACCATTTTCTTCTTCATGCTGTTTTCTCCCCCGGCCGTGCCGGTTATTTGATTTAGAGATAGTATGGGGGCCAAATGTAATCAAATCTCCTGCCCGGTGTAAATTGCTGGTAAAATCCGCTGCCGGTATGCAGGAGGAACGCCCGGTATGGACCTTTCCATCATCATTGTTAGCTGGAACGTGGCCGACCTGCTGAGCGCCTGCCTGGACAGCCTGCTGGCCGCCCCGGTGAGCCTCGGCGCGGCGCAGCCCGGCCGGCTTCAGGTGGAAATTATCGTGGTGGATTCCGCCAGCCAGGATGATACGGTGGCCCGGCTGCGGGCCCGCTACCCGCAGGTGCGGCTGCTGGCCCAGACGGAGAATGTGGGCTACACGCGCGGCAACAACATCGGGCTGGCGGCGGCGCAGGGGCGCTACCTGCTGCTGCTGAACCCGGATACGGAAATCATCGGCGCGGCGCTGGCGCAGATGGCCGCCTGCCTGGACGCGCACCCGCAGGTCGGTATCGTGGGGCCACACACCCTGAACAGCGATGGCAGCCATCAATCGACCCGGCGGCGGTTTTTAACCCGCCCGCTGGCCTTCTTCGAAAGCACCTGGCTGCAACCGTATGCCCCGCCCGCGCTGCTGGCCCGGTATTATGTGCAGGATGCGCCGGATGAGGCGGTGCTGCCGGTGGACTGGGTGCAGGGATCGGCGCTGATGGCCCGCCGCGAGGTGTACGCGCAAATTGGCGGGCTGGATGAAGGCTATGTGATGTTCTTTGAGGAAACGGACTGGTGCCAGCGGGCGAAGCAGGCCGGCTGGCAGGTGCTGTATCTGGGCACCGCCCGCATCATCCATCATGGTGGCAAAAGCACCGACCAGGCCGGGGCCCGCCGGCACATTCATTTTCAGGAGAGCAAATTACGCTACTGCCGTAAATACTTCGGGCGCGGCTTTGCGGCGGCGCTGCGGCTGTTTTTGCTGCTCCAGTATGCCTGGCAGATGGTGCGCGAAGGGGTGCGTTACCTGGTGGGGCACAAACGCCCGCTGCGGCGACAGCGACTGGCCATTTACTGGCAGGTGCTGCGCTCCGGGCTGAGGGTGAGCTAATGCGTATCGGCATCGTCACCGGCGAATACCCGCCCATGGAGGGCGGCGTGGGTGCTTTCAGCCAGATTCTGGCGCACACGCTGCATGACCAGGGGCATCACGTGGCGCTGTTCAGCCGGGCGGGGGCGCAGGCTGCGCCGGGGCTGCCGCTGACGCACACGGCCACCTGGGGTGCGGGCGGGCTGCGGGCGCTGCGGGACTGGGCCCGCCGGGAACGGCCGGACATCGTCGCGCTGCAATTCCAGACCGCCGCCTATGATATGTCGCCGTGGGTGCATTTTTTGCCGCGGGCGCTGCGGCCGCTGCCGGTGGTGACGACGTTCCATGACCTGCGCTTTCCGTATTTGTTCCCTAAAGCCGGGCCGCTGCGCGACTGGATCGTGATGCACCTGGCGCGGCACAGCGCCGGGGTGATCGTCACCAACCATGAAGACGCGGCCCGGGTGGCACCGTTGCCCCGGCACACCCTCATCCCCATCGGCAGCAATATCCTCACCGATCTGCCGGCCGATTATGACCGGGCGGACTGGCGGGCGCAGGCCGGGGCCGCCGCCGGCGAGGTGCTGCTGGCCTATTTCGGCTTTATCAATCGCAGCAAGGGGCTGGAAACGCTGCTGGACAGCCTGGCGCATCTGCGGGCGGGCGGGGTGGCGGCCCGCCTGGTGCTGATCGGCGGGCGCACCGGCGCATCTGACCCCACCAACGCCGCTTTTGCTGCCGCCATCGACCGGCGCATTCAGACGCTGCGCCTGGGGGAGCAGATCACCTGGACGGGCTTTGTGACGGAGACGGCCGTGAGCGCCTTTTTGCACGCCGCCGATCTGGTGGTGCTGCCCTTCCTGGATGGCGCATCCTACCGGCGCGGCACGTTGATGGCGGCGGTGCATCACGGCTGCGCCATCATTACCACCACGCCGGCCGTGCCGGTGCCGGACTTCATCACCGGAGAAAATATGCTGCTGGTGCCGCCGGGGAATGCCGGGGCGCTGGCCGCGGCCATCCGCCGCGCCGCAGCATCACCGGCGCTGCACGACCGGCTGCGCCAGGGGGCCGCCCGGCTGCGCGAACAATTCGACTGGCAGAACATTGCGCGGGCCACGGCTGATTTTTACGCCCGCATCCTTCAGGAGGCCGCATGAGGCAGCTACGGGCCGATGCACTGGCGCTGGCGCTGCTGCTGGCGCTGTGGCTGTTGTTCTTCTGGCGGCTGCTCACGCCCATCACCGCCGATCAGGCCTCGTTTAAACAGGGCGATTTTTCCGGGCAGTTCGTGGCCTTCGGCGGCTATCAATCGGCCCGGCTCACCGCCGGGGAAATTCCGCTGTGGAACCCGTACAACAATGGCGGCTTCCCCTTCATCGCCGATCCGCAGGCGGCAGTATTTTACCCCCCGCGCTGGCTGACCATCGCGCTCAGCCACAGCAGCGGCGGCTGGTCTTATGCGTCCCTCCAGATGGAGGCCATCGCCCATGTGCTGCTGCTGTCGCTGTGGATGTACCTGTTCGTGCGCCGGCTGACGCAGGGCACGCCGGGGAGCGTTTTCGGGGCGTGGGTGGCGGCCGTGGTGGTCAGTTATGGCGGCTTCACCACCGGCTACCCGCCGCTGCAACTGGCCCTGCTGGAAGCGGCCATCTGGCTGCCGCTGGCGGCCCTGGGCATTCTGGAAGCCACCCGGCCGCCCCGCCCCGCCTGGCGCTGGCTGGCCCTCACCGGGTTCAGCCTGGGGCTGTCGTGGCTGGCCGGGCACCCGCAAACTTCGTTTTTCCTCACCTGGCTGCTGCTGGCGTGGTATGGCTGGCGCTGTGCGGCGCTGCCGGGGGGCCGCCTGTGGCATTTCATCCGCGGCAGCCTGCTGTTCGGCCTCCTCGCCGGCGGCACCACCGCCGTCACGCTGCTGCCGGGGCTGGAATATTTACGGCTGACGGCCCGCGCCGACCTGGGGTTTACGGCCAAGGGCAACGGTTTTCCGTTGCAGGATGTGGCCCAGGTGCTTTTCCCCGGCGTGCTGAGCCTGTTCTCGCCGCTGTATGCCGGCCTGCCGGCGCTGCTGTTCGCCGGGCTGGCGCTGTGGCGGCAGCGGCCCGCGGCCGGCTTCTGGGGTATCGCGCTGCTGGTGGCGCTGCTGCACAGCTTCGGCGCGAACAGCGCTTTTTTCCACGCCGCCTACCATCTGGTGCCGGGGCTGCGCTTCTTCCGCGGGCAGGAACGGGCAGCGTTCATCGTGGCATACAGCCTGGCCATTCTGGCCGGCACTGGCGCGGCCCGCGTGGCCGGCGGCCTGGCCGGGCCCGACCTGCATCGGCTGCGCCAGGCGACGGCCGGGCTGCTGGCCGGCATGGTCGGCCTGGGGGCGCTGCTGTTCGTGGCGCGGCTGTATCGGCCGGAGGCGTTTGGCCCGGCGCTGGACAGTGCCACCCTCGGCGCGGCCGTCCTGGGCACCTGCCTGCTGCTGTTCACCCTGCATGACCGGCTCAGCCGCCGGGCGCTGGTCGGTCTGTTCGGTCTGCTCATCGTGTTTGAGCTGTTCACGGTGACGCAGGACAGCCCGGACACCTATGACCCGCGCCCGGCCGCCGCCCAGGTGAGCAGCACGCCGCCGCCCCTGCTGGAGCCAGTCCTGCGCGATGCTGACGGTCCCTTCCGGGTGGATGGTTTCCGCGGGGTGCAGGCCAATTATGGCAGCCTGTACGGCATCATGGATATGCGCGGCATCAGCCCGCTGTTTCTCACCGCCGCGCAAACGCTCATCGACCGCGATTACAGCCATAACCCGCTGGCGTGGGAATTGTTCGCGGTCAAATATGTTTTCAGCGAGCGCGAGAGCTTCAGCACGCCCACGCAGATCATCGCCCGCGGCGCAGACCGCGACGGCCCGGTGAACCTGCACCGCCTGACCAACCCGCGCCCGCCGGCCCTGCTGCTGTACCGGGCCGATGTGGTGGACAGCGATGCTTTCGCCCGTGCCCTGCTGGATGACCCGCGTTATGACCCGCGGGCGGCCATCATCCTCCAGGGCGATCCGGGGCTGGCGCTGCCGGCCGCCCCCCCGCCCGGTGCCCGCGCCACCATCAGCACTTATCTGCCGGAACAGATCACCGTGCAGATCAGCACGCCAGAAAATGCCATTTTATCGCTGGCGCAGGTGGATTACCCCGGCTGGCAGGCCACCCTGGACGGCGTGCCGGTGCCCATTTTACGCGCCTACAGCACGCTGATGGCCGTGCCCATCCCGGCCGGGGAGCATACCCTGCGCCTGGTGTATGATCCGCTGTCGTATCGCCTGGGCGCAGGATTGAGTCTGGTCACATGGGCCGGGCTGGTTATACTGGCCCTGTTCACACTGGGCCGCGCCGTGGTGCGCCGCTGGGCCGCGAACCGCTTATGACACAGAAAATCTACCCTCTACAGGACTGGATCGCCCGGCTGGATCGGCGGGTGTATGCCGCGCTCATCGGGCTGGTGATCGGCAGCAGCGCCGGGGCCGTGGGGCTGCTGCTGGCCGTGGCGGGCCCGCTGGTGACGCTCATCGCCGTGGCCGGGCTGCTCGGCGGGCTGTACCTGCTCACCGATATTCGCGTGGCGCTCTATGGCCTCATCGGCATCATGCTCATGCTGCCCTTTGGCACGCTGCCCTTTCGCATCGGCTTTACGCCCACCCTGCTGGATATGGTGCTGCTGGCGTTTTTGCTGGTGTACGTGTGCCTGTGGATGACCGGGCAGCGGCGCGGCTTCCAGTTGACGGCGGCCCATGGGCCGGTGACGCTGTATGCCATGTGGCTCATCTTCGCCTTTGTGCTGGGGATGCGCTTCGGGCTGCCCGGCGCGACCGATTTACGCCAGTTCGCCGGCGTGCTGCTCAGCATAAGCCTGGTGTACCTGCTGGTGGATTACCTGCGCGACCCGGTGATGCTGCGCCGCCTGGTGCTGGTGGTGATGCTCTTCGTCGGCTTACAGGCGCTGCTGGCCATCGGCCTGTGGCTGCTGCCGGATGCCACCGCTGAGGGTCTGCTGGTGCGGCTGGCCCGCATCGGCTACCCGGAAGGTGGTGTCATTCGCTACATTGAAGCCAACCCGGATTTGCCAGAACGCGCCATCGGCACCTGGGTCGATCCGAATGCCCTGGGGGGCATTCTGGCGGTGGGCGCGGCGATGATTGCGCCGCAGGTGTTCGCGCGGCGGCCGGTATTTCGCTATCGCTGGCTGACGGGCGTGATCGTGGGGATCATTGTGCTGGCGCTGCTGCTCACATCCTCGCGGGCTTCATTTTTGGCCCTGGGTACCGGGCTGACCGTGATCGCTTTCGTGCGTTACCGGCGCTTTATCCCGCTGCTGGCGGTGGGCGCGGCGCTGCTGCTGCTGCTGCCACAAACCCGCGATTACGTAGAGCGCATTTTTCAGGCCCTGCGCGGCGAAGACCTGGCAACGCAAATGCGCCTGGGCGAATGGGGCGATGCGCTGGAACTCATCAGCCAGTATCCGCTGACCGGCATTGGCTTCACCGGCACGCCTTCCGGCAATTTGTATACCGATGTGGCCAATATGTACCTCATCATGGCCAACACCATCGGGCTGACCGGGGTAGCTTTCTTCCTGCTGGCCATGGGCAGCGTGCTGCTGTACGGCTGGCAGGCCTGGCGCAGCGCCCGCCACGATGCCGCCCTGGAATCGATCCATCTGGGGTATCATGTGGCCCTGCTGACGGCGCTGGTGAATGCGGTGGCGGATTTGTATTATTTCCGCACCGATTTTCAGGCTTCCATCACCTGGTTCTGGCTGATTGTGGCGCTGTGCCTGGCCAGTTCGCGGCTGGTGCTGGCCCGCACACCAGCCCTGACCCCGGCCGCTGCGTCCGCGCCCGCGCCTGACGGCTAAGGCGGGGCCGGCAGCATTCGGCATACCTCACCCTGGCGAAAGGCCTGTTTGTGCTGCACTGGCTGCGGACGGAAGACCGCAACATTCTCATTTTTCATTATCTCACCTTCACCCGGTCGGCCGTGTTCCTCAATGGCAACTGGATTTTTTTCTGGCTGCGGGTGATGACCTACGGGCAGCTTGGCCTCATCGATGCCGTGTCTTTCCTGTTCGGCCTCATCATGGAAGTGCCCACCGGGGCCATCTCCGACCTCATCGGCAAGCGCTTTACGCTGATGCTGTCCATGCTGCTCACCGGCAGCGGCTTCATCATCATGGGCGCGGGCGATACGCTGGCGGTGCTGGTGCTCGGCTTCTGGGTGACGCAGGTCGGCTGGGCCTTCTATTCCGGGGCGGACGAAGCCATGGCTTACGATTCGTTGAAGGAGCGCGGCCAGGCGCTGCGTTTTGACCGGGTGATCTCGCTGACGAATATCATCGGCATCCTCACCCTGGTGATCTGCACCCTCATTGGCGGCATCCTGTACCGCATCGACATGCGGCTGCCGCATTATGCCTGGGGCGTGCTGCTGCTGACGGGCTTCGTGGCGGCCTGCTGCCTGCGGGAGCCGGCGCTGGCCCGCGAACCCTTCTCCTTCAAAAATTATCGCCGGCAGATCACGCGGGGGCTGCATCAACTGGCACAGCCGGAGCTGCGGCTGTTCCTGCCGCTGATTCTGACGCTGCTCGGCATCGCCTATCTGTTCAACTTCGGGCTGATCCAGCCGGCGGTGGCCGAAAGTTTTGGCTTCTTCGCCGATGAGCAGGCGGTGGTGTATGCCGTAGTGGCCGCCGTGACGGCCATCACCACCGCCGGCATTCCCTGGCTGCGGCGGCGCTTCAGCGAACTGACGATTTTATCCACCCTGGGCCTCATCACCACCCTGGGCTTTCTGGGGGCGGCGCTGCCCCTGGGTGCCTGGGGCTTTTTCGCTTTGCTGCTCATCCGCACCGGCGGCGCGATGTCCACCCCGTGGATTTCGATCATCGTCAATCACCGCATCGCCTCCGAAGACCGGGCCACCACGCTTTCCACCGTGGCGCTGCTGACCAAACTGCCCTACGTGCTGACGGCCATGATCGCCGGCAGCATGGCGCAAAGCGGCACGCTGTGGCTGTTCAACCTGGTGGTGGCCGGCATCATGCTGCTGGCCGTCGTGCTGACGCTGGCCGTCGTGGCCCGCCGGCCGCGGGTGGGGCCGGCCCTGCCCCCGGCGGCCGATTGAAGCCCGGCCGCGCCACCATTGAAAAAGGCCGCCGACTCCGGTAACATACTGCCCCTGTTGAGTGGTTTTCAGACCACAGGACTTTCCGCCTCACCATCACGCCCTGTGTTCGGGTGAGGCTTCTAACCGGGGAAAGGAGCCATCGCATATCCCTATGAAACGTCCTTATGAAGTGACCGTTGTACTGCGTATTCTCTCCAATGAGGAAGAAACTCAGGCCGCCATCAATCAGGTGATCGCCTATATCGAAGCTGGTACGGGTGATGCTGCCGCGGGGAAAGTGAACCGCATTGACCGCACGACGCTGGGGCGGCGCAAGCTGGCCTACGAAATTGATGGCCAGCGCGACGGCATCTATGTCATCTTCTATGCTGATATTGAGCCGAAGAGCGTTACCGAGCTGGACCTGAACCTGAAGCTGTACAACCCGGCGCTGCGGCACCTGGTGATCCGCGTGGAGCCGGAACGCATGAAAGCGGCCAAAGCCGCCAAAGCGGCGAAGGCCGAAGCCGCGAAGGCCGAAGCCCCCGCCGCCGAAGCCACCCCCGCGCCCGAAACCCCGGCCGCGCCGGCCGGCGGCGAATAAGGGTGCATCTGGTTTAACCTGCGTGTATAATATCGACCGGACATTTACCGGTGGCAATGCTCACCTTGAACACCACCTAAAGTAGAGAGAAGGTCATTATGGGGCGCGGGTTAAACAAAGTGATGATTATTGGGCATCTGGGGCGCGACCCGGAAATGCGTTATACCCCCGGTGGTCGCCCGGTGACCAGCTTCAGCGTGGCCACCAGCCGCACCTGGACTTCCGCCGAGGGCGAGCGCCACGAAGAAACCGAATGGTTCAACGTGGTCGCCTGGGGCAACCTGGCCGAAATCTGCAAGACGCACCTCAACAAGGGGCAGCAGGTTTACGTCGAAGGTCGCCTGCAAACCCGCGGCTGGGAAGATGACTCCGGCAAGAAGCATTTCCGTACCGAACTGGTGGCCAATGAAATGATCCTGCTGGGTGATCGTCACCAGGCGGGTCATTTTGCCCAGGAAAACGAAGACGATACCACGGATAACTACGCCTTCTAGTGGCACAAAGAGGATAGCCAGACACATGGACTTCGATAGAGATGATCGCCCGCGTGGCGAAAGACGCGGTGGCGGTGGTGCCGGCGGCGGGGATCGCCGGCGGGGTGAACGGGGCGACCGCGTTGGCGGGGATCGCCCGGATCGTGATGATCGTGACGAATCGCCGCGCCGCGGCGGCCGGCGCGGCCGGGCCCGCACCTACTACTGCCCGGAAGGGCGCTGCTTTGACTATAAAGAGATCGACACGCTCCAGCGGTTCATTGGCGAAACCGGCAAAATTAAGCCACGCCGCCAGACCGGGAGCTGCGCCCGCTGCCAGCGCGAACTGGCGCGGGAAGTGAAGCGGGCCCGGCACCTGGCACTGCTGCCCTTCGTAGAATACAACGACTAATCACGCTGCCGGGCTGCTCACCGGCAGGGGGCCCCCGCCTGATCGCGCGGGGCCCTCTGCTGTCCGGCGCGGCTGACCAGCAGGAGTAGAGCTTATGACGAGAAGGCGGCAAACCATCAGCGGGATGCAGCAGGCC
>JALOOI010000333.1 GCA_025454495.1 Anaerolineae bacterium | reverse complement strand
AGCCCGTCCGGGTAAATTTCCCACTCAAACGCCGTGCGCGGCACATCCGGCAGTTCCACCGTGCGCGAATGCAGCGGCGCGTTCTCGTCGCTGTGGGCGATGACGTTGCGGGTGTAGTAATTAATCCCCAGGAAATCCATCGGCACGGCCATCTGCGCCGCTTCGCTGAGGTCGATGCCGGCCAGCACATCGCCCGCCAGCGCCACCATATCAGCCGGGTACTGCCCCTTCAACGTGGGGTCCAGGAACCAGCGATTCTTAAACCCATCCGAGCGCCAGGCGGCCTCCCGGTCAGCGGCAGAATCCGTCAGCGGGTCAAAATACACCAGGTCCAGCGTGATGCCCGCCTGCGCCGCCGGCACATTCTGGCGGATGACGGGCATGGCCGCCGCATGGGACAGCAGCAGATGATGGGCCACTTTGAACGCGGTGGGCAGGTCTTTTTTGCCCGGCGCATGAATGCCCAGCCAGTTGCCCAGGAAGGCCACCACCCACGGCTCATTGTGGGTGATCCAGTGCTTCACGCGGTCGCCCAGGCGGCGGCTCATCAGGTCGGCATAATCGGCAAACCAGCGCACGCTGTCGCGGTTTTCCCAGCCGCCGCGCTCCTGCAACGCCTGCGGCAAATCCCAGTGGTACAGGGTGACGTAAGGCGTAATCTGGCGGGCCAGCAGCTCATCCACCAGGCGATCATAAAAATCCAGCCCGGCCGGGTTGGTGGCCCCGGTGCCCTGCGGCAGCACCCGCGCCCACGCAATCGAAAAGCGGTAGGCTTGCAGCCCCAGGCTGGCCATCAGCGCCACATCCTCGCGGTAGCGGTGGAGATGGTCACAGGCGACATCGCCGGTATCATCGCCGGCGATGTGGCCCGGCGTATGAGAAAAGCGATGCCAGATGCACTCACCGCGGCCTTCGGTCAGTGCGCCCCCTTCGATCTGGTAGCTGGAGGTGGCCGACCCCCAGACAAAATCGGCTGGAAATTGCATACGATTTCACTCCTCCGGTGATGAACGGGCCGCGTCTCAGGCGACCCACATATCCTGCGAAAACAGATACATTTGCAGCCCCAGAAACAGGAGGCTGGTCAGCGTCCACGCGCGGTCAAACAGGGCATTTTGCCCCAGGCGGCCCAGCAGCAGGATGACCACCGGCAGCGTGAGGACATAGCGCACCAGGCTTTGCGGGGCCCCGGTGAGCGCCCCGGCGGCCAGCGCGGCCAGGCAAAAGAGGGCGATGCCGGGGTAGCGGCGCAGGGCCAGCAGCCCGGCCACCAGCGCCACCCCGGCCGCGCTGAACTCCATGACGTAATACAGCCGGCGCACCGGCAGCGGGTTCGTCAGAATTTCGTCCACGGCGTTGTACCAGCCGTCCAGCGTGCGCTGGAAATTGGTCAGGCTGCGGCCAAACCAGTGATCTTCCACCAGGTGGAAGGGCGTGCCCAGGGCCAGGTGCCACAGGGCATAGGCCAGCAGCGGCGCGGCCACGCAGGCCAGCCGCAGCCACACCTGACGATCCCAGGTGGCCGGCTGGCGCAGCCGGGGCCAGCCCACGCTTTGCCCCCAGGCCACCAGCAGCGGCAGCAGCAGCAGGATGCCGGTCGCCCGCGTCCACGTGGCCAGCAGCGCCAGCACGGCCGCGGCCACAAACTGCTGCCGCTTCAGCAGGACGAAGCACCACAGAATCAGCCCCAGGAACAGGGCTTCGGTGAAGACGGCGGTGAGGAAGAAGGCGGTGGGGAAGATGAGCAGGTAGAAGGCCGTCCGCAGCGCCCCGGCTTCGCCCAGGTCATCGCGCAGCAGCGCCACCAGCGCCAGCAGCGCCGCCAGCGTGCCCGCCAGCGACACCAGCACCCCGGCCAGCGTGGCCGTGGCGATGGCGTTCAGCCCCAGCAGGCTTAATGGCGCGGCCACCACCCGGATGGCCGTCGGGTACAGCGGAAAAAAAGCGTAATTCATGGCATAGGTGCCGCCGGGCACCTCCACCTGGCGCACCAGCGGGTCATCGTAGCCGCCCACGGCAATGGACAGGTAAAACTCGCTGTCCCAGGACACCTGCTGGTTGAGGAACGGCTCCATCAGGTACGGCTTATCGCGCTGCGCGTTGCGCGTGGTCTCCCGGCCCGTCCATTCCACGGCTTCATCGGGGCGGTCGGGCTGGTAGCGCCAGTCAGCCAGGCGCTGAAAGCCGATCAGGATCAGCGCCCAGGCCAGCCAGAGCAGGACAATATGGCGGGTGGTAGCGGTCATAGCAGGTGTCGCTTTCGGCGGTGTGGTGGCGGCCGCCACACGGGCGGCCGGTGGCATCAGGCGGGTGGCAGGATGTACAGCGTGACCGACTGCCCCGGCAGGGTGATCAGGCTGCCCGCGTCCAGCGCGGTGGTGCCCAGGCTGGCGGCGTTATGCTCCGCGTCCAGCCGGAAGACTGCCGCCGGGCCGCCGGGGGTGAAGCCCGTCAGCGCCAGCGTGCGCGTTTGCGCGTCGTCCGCCAGGTTGACGATCATCAGCGTCAGCGCCCCATCCTCGCGGGTGGCAGCGTAGATCGTCACCAGGTCATCCGGCGCGGTGGCGCTGACCAGCGTCGTGCCAAAGCGGCTGTAAAGCTGGTAAGTATAATACGTCGGGCGCACCACGTAACGATCAATCAGGCTCAGCGGGCGGCCTTCCGCCCCGTAAAATTCAAAATAGGTGACGATCTCCACCCGCTGCCGGATCAGGCGGCCCAGCACATCGGCATACCAGATGGCGTTATAGAACGAGTCCGGCGTGGCTTCGCCTTCGGACACGCGCGACCAGTGCGAATTGATCTCGGTGACGGCCACCGGCCGGGTGCCGCCGGTGCTGCGCTCCACCGCCGCCCGCAGGAAGGGGATGATGGTCTCCCATTCGCGGGCGTTGTTCCGCAGGTCATCCACGCGGGTGATGCTGCGATTGCCGCGCGGGAAGGGGTAGCGATGCACGGCCACAATATCCACCATGTCGCCGTTGACCTCTAAAAAGCCCTCCAGCCAGTCGGTGCCGTTCACATCGCGCGGGTTTTCGGCGGCGGTGCCGGGGTACTGGCTTAAATCCGGCCCGATCAAAATGATGTTCGGATCGACCGCCAGCATGGCTTCGGCGATGGGCCGCCACTGTGCATTCAGGTCGGCCACCGAATAATCATCCGGGTACAGGCCGCCACTGTGCATTCAGGTCAGCCACCGAATAATCATCCGGGTACAGGTTCGGCTCATTGCCGATATACCAGTAGCGGACGTTGTAGCCCTTCGTGATGTTGACATACGTCACCAGGTCGGCGGCTTCCTGCGGCGTGCCCTCGAACAATTTCACCTGGATCGACGGCTCCACGTTCAACTGGCGCACGGCCAGCATGAACAGATCCACCAGATAGTTGGGCACGGAACGGCCATCTTCATCAAAGATGGAGCCGCCGGGGAAGCGCATAAAGCGAATGCCGGCCGCGGCCGCGGTTTCCATCTGGTCGGGCGGCAGAATGCCATAG
>JALOOI010000129.1 GCA_025454495.1 Anaerolineae bacterium | reverse complement strand
AGGCGTGTTCCACGATGTTGATGAACGTCTCATTGAGGGCGAGCTGCGCCTCATACACGCTCTCCTGGGGCAGCGGCAGGAGGGCCAGCAGTTCTTCGACGGCGGTATGCAGGACGGCGGCACCGCGCAGCATGGCGGGCAGTTCCAGGCGCATGAGCAGTGTCTCAGTCAAGGAGCATCCCTTCTACATCGTCCGGCTCAGCGGCCTCGGTCACGGTAGCAGCGCGGCGGTGGGGCAGGCACTTAATGACCAGCAGCGTGCGATCATCGTGCTGGCGGCGGTTATCTTCAAAGGCGCTGACGGCGGCATAAAGCTGTGCGGCGATGTCGGCAGCGGGCAAGTGCCGGTGCTGCTCCACCAGCGCCAGCAGCCGGTCATAGCCGAAGCGTTCTTCGGCGGCATTTTCGGCTTCGGGCAGGCCATCGGTGGCCACCACCAGCACATCGCCGGGCTGCATGGGCAGGCTGGCGTTGCGGCTGAGGCTGTTGGGCAGCACGCCCAGGGCGGGGGCATCCGCTTCCAGCAGGCGGGCAGGCTCGCCGGGGCGGCCGAACATGATGGGCGACTGGCCGGCATTGGCATACACCAGCCGGCCGTGGCGCGGGTCGTACTGGCCCACGAAGACGGTGGTAAAGGTGCTGACGCGGGTAAAATCGTCGTAGACATCCTCACAGGTTTGCTCCAGGATGTCTTCCGGGGTCATGAGGGCGAAGCCGAAGCGGGCCACACTCCGCAGCGCCGAGCGGATCATGGCCATCATCATGGCGGCGGCCACGCCCTTCCCGGCGACATCGCCCACCATGAAGGTAAAGCTGTCCGGCGTATTCAGCCAGTCGTAAAAATCGCCCCCCACCTGGAAGGCCGGGTACATGGCCGCGAAAATATCCAGCCCCGGCACCGACGGCTGCTTATCCGGCAGCAGCAGGCCCTGAAGCTGCCGCGCCAGCGTCATTTCGGTATTGATGCGCTCCTGGGCCAGGGTGCGCTCATACATCATGGCGTGTTCCAGCTTGGAGCCGACCAGTTCGGCGATGGCCTGCAACAGGCGAATATCCGGCGATTTAAAGCCGTCGGCGCGGTCGAACACGCCCAGGATGGCCCGCACTTCGCCTTCCATCCACACCGGCACGCTCAGCAGCCCCTCCACGTCGGGCGCGGCCCCGGCTTCCAGCAGCAGCCGGGAGCGCTGCGTCATCACCTGTTCGCACCAGGCGCGAACGTGCGCGGCGGGCAGCCGCCCGGCCGGGTGCTGCACCAGGTGATCCGGGCTGACGAGCCGGCAAAAACTGCCGCCACTTTGCAGGATGCGGCTGGCTTCCTGCACGATGATCTGCATGATGCCCTCCACCCCCACTTCGGAACGCAGGGCCCGCGTCAGGTCATACAGCGCCAGCATTTGATCCTGTTTTTGCACCAGTTCATCGGTCATCACCGACAGTTCATACTCCAGGCGCAGCAGTTCGCGCACCAGCACGGCATCGGTTTCCAGCCGCGGCTGGTGTTCCGGGCTGCTGCTGCTGCTGCTGACGAACAGGCGCAGCGCCCCCCCCGGATAGCTGATGGTGTAACGGCTGACCAGGCGCTCGGTGACGACGGGCGCGGGCCAGGCCCATTCGGCCACCACTTCATCCGCCTCCAGGATGCCAAAGGCCGAAGCCCCCAGGGTGTGCCAGTATTCCGCCAGCCGCGACAATTCCACCCGCCGCGCGATCAACAGGCGCTCCAGCAGGGTGCCGCCCTTACTTTGAAAGTGCATGGAGCGCTTCTTCCTGGGTATCGACGATCAAGAAGGCTTTATCCAGCCGGGTCAGTTCAAAGATGATGCGTACCGGCTTATCCAGCTCGCAGATGGCCAGGTTGCCGCCGTGTTCGCGGCAGCGCTTCATGCCCTTCACCAGCGAAGCCAGCGCGGTGGAATCGATGAACGTCACCATCCGCACATTAATCACCAGGCGGCATTGTTCCGCGTGGATATTTTCGTCCAGCCAGGCGGACATGCGCGGCGCTTCGTAGGCATCAAAACGCCCTTCCAGCAGCATGAGCGCAATACCATCCGATTGTGTCACCACCATATTCATAGCGTGTCTCTCCTGGCGCAGCCCCATCGCCTGCTGTTAGTCACAATGATTTTTCTATTGTACAACGGAACATCCGTTTTGCAGGATGCCGCACGATGCAGGTATAATAAAGGCTCTGCCATGATATGAGGCCTGCTTGATGCCGCGTCCACGTTCCTACCGCAGCCCGGCCATTATCCTCAAGCGCCGCGATATGGGCGAAGCCGACCGCCTGGTGACGCTGTTCACGCCGTTTCATGGCAAGGTGAACGCGCTGGCCCGCGGCGCACGCAAAGCCACCGGCAGCAAGACCGGCCATGTGGAATTATACACCCGGGCCGATGTTCTCATCACCGCTGGCAAAGACCTGGACACGCTCACCCAGGTGGAGATGGTGGAGGCCTTTTTACCCCTGCGCGAGGAACTCACGCGCAGCGCCTGCGCCAGTTACGTCGCCGAACTGCTGGATCGCTTTACCTACAGCGGCGAAACCGACGATGCCGAATTGTTCACCCTGCTGGATGCCACGCTGCGGCGGCTGTGCAGCGCCGATGATGCCGGGCTGGTGCTGCGTTTTTATGAGCTGGCCCTGCTGGATGCGGTGGGCTTTCGCCCGGAACTGCAAGAGTGCGTCATCACCCATGAGCCGCTGCTGCCGGTAGACCAGTTTTTTAGCTATGCCGATGGCGGCGTGGTTTCGCCGGAGGGGGCCCGGCACACCGGGGCCCTCACCCCGCTCACGCTGCCGGCGCTGAAGCTGCTGCGCCATGTGCAGCGCACGCCCTACCCGCGCCTGGTGGGGCTGAAAGTGTCGCCGGCGGCGCACCAGGAGGCGGAACGGCTGATGCACGGCTATGTGCGCTTTTTGCTGGAACAGGCACCGCGCAGCGTGGACTTTTTGCGCCGGGTGCGCCGCCAGGAATAAGCCGGCCGTTATACCGCCGCCGGCTTTGCCAGAAGGTACAGCCGGGCGCTGTACGGCTGTGGCAGGTAAACCTGTAACGTCCCCGTCGCCGCCTGCCACTCACAATCGGCCGCCGCCTGCGCCGGATACGTTTCGGCCAGGTGCCAGCCGGCCCAGGCCGCCAGCGGGATCGTCTGCTCGGCCTGCGGGGTAGCCAGCCGCCACACGGCCAGCAGCAGCCGCGACTCGTCGGCCAGCCCGCTGCATAACCAGGTATCATCCGTGGTGGGCAGGCCCCACGGCAGCACCGGCCGGCTGTGCGGAATGCCGGCCCGCAACCGCCGATACAGCGCCAGCCCGGCCCCCAGAGCCTCCAGTTGTGCGCCGGAGAGCTGCGCCAGTTCACCACTGACGTGAATCCGCGCCAGCAGCCCGTTGATGACATTGAAGGTGATGGCTTCGGCATCCGCATCCGCCAGCGGGTACACCCAGTTGGCGCATTGTTCCGGCGGCACGGCGCTGCTGCTGGCCGCCGCGATGCGGGCCGTGCGGCGATAATCCATCTGGTCGCTGGAGGATTGCAGGCTCACCCGGCTGAGGACAGCCCCATCCATCCGCATTCCGCCGCTGGCACACCCTTCGATGATGAGATCAGGATAGCGGGACTGCACGCCCTCCAGCCAGTGCAGCCAGGCGCGATGGTGGGCCAGCAGGCCATCACCGGGGCTGTCCGCCAGGACATCGGTGCCGAGGCCGGGGTTGATGTTAAAATCCAGCTTGAAGTAGCCAATGCCGTAATCGCGCACCAGCCGATCAATGACCGCATCCGCATGAGCCACCACCCGCGGATGCCGAAAATCCAGGGCATAGCGCCCGTTATCGATGACGCGCCGCCCGTGCCGCTGGAAAAAACACGCCTCTGGCAGTTCCGCCGCCAGCGGCGAGTCCACGCCCACGACTTCGATTTCCAGCCACAGGCCCGGCAGCATCCCGCGGGCGCGAATGGCGTGGATGACTTCGGCAAAGCCACCGGGAAAACGGGCAGTGGAAGGCTGCCACGCGCCAACCGTATCCCACCAGGCTCCATCGCCGTGCCAGCCGGCATCGATGGTGAAGACCTCACAGCCCAGGTCGGCGGCCCGCGCAATGAGGGGCAGCAGTCTGGCGGTGGTGGGGTCGCCCATCAGGCAGTTCATGTAATCGTTGAAGACAATGGGCAGCGTCTGTTGATCGGCATGGGGCTGGCGCACCAGCCGCCGATAAGCCGTCAGCGCCTGCACGGCCGCTTCCACCCCGCCCGCGGCGGCCCCCACAGCCACCGGCACCGACTCGAAGCGTTCACCCGGTGCCAGCCGCTTCCACCAGTGGCTTTCGCGCTCGGTGGGGCCGCTGAGGCGCAGGTACAACTCGTGCGCCTTATCGCCGATTTCCCAGTGCCAGGAGCCGTTATGCTCAATCTGCCAGAACAGCGTTTGCCCCTGCCGGGTGTCTTCCAGCAGGCCCATGGGCAAATGCTCCGCGCTGGGCCAGCCGCCGGTGGCGCTGAGGGCGATGCGCTTAAAGCTGAATGCCGATTGAAAGCTTAAGCCCAGGTCTGCCACCCGGCAGGAACGCCACTGAAATTCGCTGTTCCACGAGTGATGCGGCAGATGCAGGCGAAAATCCGCCGCCTGGCCCGCGCCGGCCGGGGTCAGCAGGCCCCACAGGGCGAAGGAGGATAGATATTGCAGGGTGAGCGTGTCCGGGCCCTGGTTGTGCAGCCGCACCTGGCAGCGCAGCACCGGCGCGGTATCATACAGGCGCAGGGCCAGCACCACCGCCAGGTGGCTCACGGGATCCAGCAGCTCGATCTCGATGCGGCAGCCGTCGGGCAGGGGGTATTCCTGAACCTGCTGGCAGCGCAGCCGGGTACCTGGCAGCGTGCCGGTATATTTGGAGCCATGATGGTCAGCGATATTTTCCCCCGCGACCTGAAGCTCCACCGGCGTTTGAACAGGCTGAAGCGCCGGCCAGGTCGCCGGGGGGGGCTGCGCCCCAAAGTGAATCAGGCGCGGCTCCGCCTGCGGGGTGAAGGCAATCCCCACATGCAGCCCGCCACGGCTAAAAAAGATCGGTTCTCTTACCTGCACCATATTTCACCGCCCAATTGCAAATTATAAATTCTAGTTTATCATTTATAGAGAAACCTGACACGGGGTAACTGACCTGTACGGACGGAATAGGTGTGATGAAAAATCGTTTACCTGCAATCACAGACTCCATGAAAACCATCTCCGGCATCGCCCAGGAACGCATACGGGAAGCCATCCTGCGCGGAGATTTGCTGCCCGGTTCCCGTATCGACCAGAATCAACTGGCTCAGGAATTGAACACCAGCCTCATTCCGGTGCGGGAAGCGCTGAAAAAACTGGAAAGCGAAGGCTTCGTGCAGATTATCCCGCGGCGGGGAGCCTTCGTGGTGGATATTTCGCTGGCGGATCTGGAACACCTGTATCATGCCCGGCAAATCATCGAAGGGCAGGTGGCTTACCTGGCCGCCGCGCACCTGAACGAGAACGACCTGGCCCGCCTGGCGGAACTGGCGCAGCAACTGCGCCAGGCGCTGGAGCGCGATGATTATGACGAGTTCACCCGGCTGAACCACACCTTCCACTTCATCATTTACAACGCGGCCGGGAATAAATACCTGGCGGAGATGATCGCCGGGCTGTGGGAACTGGCAGAGCGCTACCGCTTTCGCTATCAGTTCGTTCAGGGGCAGCATGACCTGATTAATGCCGAGCATCAGGCCATCCTGGAGGCAGCACAAAACCACGACGCGCCACGCCTGCAACGGATGATCGAGCAGCATATCCAGCAAACCCTGGTGGGGCTGCGGGCGCTGGCCGCCAGGGACATCTAACCAGGGACATTGAACCAGGGAGTGGCTGCCTGTGCCGGCACATGTCATTGACTCAGTGTACTTCCGCGATTTATACGGCAGCGCCGTCATGCGCGGCATTTTTGACGATCACGCGCGGTTGCAAAAATGGCTGGATTATGAAGCTGCGCTGGCCCGGGCCCAGGCGCGGGTGGGCCTCATCCCGGCCGCGGCCGCGGCCGAAATTAGCGCCCAGGCGCGGGCCGAATACCTGGATGATGCCCGCATCAAAGCCGGCATCGACAAAACGGTGCATCCGCTGGTGGCGGTGATCTGGCAGTTGAGCGAGCGCTGTGCCGGCGAGGCCGGGGGCTATGTGCACTGGGGCGCAACCACCCAGGATGTGATGGATACCGCGCTCATCCTGCACCTCAAAGAGGCCTGGGGCCCGCTGGAGCAGGCGCTGACGGCGCTCATCGCCGCCGGCCAGCATCTGGCCATCACGTACCGCGACAGCGTGATGGCCGGGCGCACCCACGGGCAGCAGGCGCTGCCGATTACGTTTGGCTTTAAGGCCGCCGTGTGGGCCGCCGAACTGAAGCGCCACCAGGCGCGGCTGGCGGCGTGCCGGTCACGGGTGCTGGTGGGGGAATTTGGCGGTGCCGTGGGGACGCTGGCCAGCGTGGCCGACCAGGGGCTGGCCATCCAGGCGGCGTTGATGGACGAGCTGGGATTGGGCATCCCCGATATTGCCTGGCACACCTCGCGCGATCATCTGGTGGAATTCGCCGCGCTGCTGGGCATGATCGCCGCCACCCTGGGCAAGATTGCCCACGAAATTATTGATTTACAGAAGCTGGAATTTGGTGAACTGGAAGAACCCTTCGAGATGGGCAAGGTGGGCAGCAGCACCATGCCCCAGAAGCGCAACCCCATGCTGTGCGAGGCCGTCCTCACCCTGGCCCGCCTGGCGCGGGCCCAGGTGAGCAGCGCGCTGGACAGTATGCTGCACGAGCATGAACGCGACTGGTCGAGCTTCCAGATGGAATGGGCCTACCTGCCGGAATTGTGCATCATGACGCACGGGGCCATGCTGCTCAGCCAGCGCATTCTGGAAGGGCTGCACGTTTACCCGCAGCGGATGCAGGCGAACCTGAACCTCACCCGCGGCACCCTGCTGGCGGAACGGGTGATGCTGGCGCTGGGGCGGCAGATCGGGCGGCAGCAGGCCCATGACCTGGTCTATGAAGCGGCCATGCAGGCCCATGAGCAGGCGTGCCCCTTTCTGGAGACCCTGCTGGCCGATCCGCGCATCACCGCGCACCTGAACGCGGCCGAACTGGAGCGCCTGCTGAACCCGGCGGATTACACCGGGCTGGCCGGCGTGTTTGTCGATCGCGTGGTCAGCCGCCCGGCCCCTTAACCATTCAGCACCACCCAACGGATAACACCATGCCTGTCATCGCCCATAATGGTTTATACATCCTTACCACACAGCGCACCGCTTATGCCCTGGGGGTTAACCGCGACGGGCTGCTCACCCATGCCGGCTGGGGCCCGCGCCTGCCCTTCCCGGACGATTACCCGCCCCCGGCCGCGCCGGGGGCCTGGGGGCCCTTCAATAACCCCGCCCACCACACCCCGGAAGAATATCCCGCCTGGGAGGATATGAAATTTATCGAACCCTGCCTCAAGGTCAGCCATGCCGATGGTGTCCGCGATCTTGCGCCACGCTTCCGCAGCGCCACGATGGCAGACGATACCCTGCGCCTGCACCTGGTGGATGCCGTGTATGACATCCACCTCACCCTGCATTATCGCGCCGTGGCCGACCATGATCTGATTGAGCGCCGGGCCAGCATCCACAATGCCGGCCGCCACCCGCTGCGGCTGGAGCGCATGTTCTCCGCCCGCTGGCACCCGCCCGTCGGCGACCGCGCCCGGCTGAGCTATTTGCACGGCCGCTGGTTCGATGAAATGCACCTGACGCGCGAACCCCTGCACCCCGGCACCAAAGTGCTGGAGAGCCGCCGGCTGACCAGCGGCCATCATCATCATCCCTGGTTCGCGGTGGATGCCGGTGATGCCGATGAAGATCGCGGTGAAGTGTGGTATGGCCTGCTGGACTGGAGTGGCAACTGGAAGCTGACCGCCGAAGTGACCGATTTTTTCGCCACGTACATCAGCATCGGGCTGAATGACTGGGATTTCGCCTGGGAACTGGCCCCGGGCGCAACTTTTGAGACACCGCCGGCCCTGGCCGGGTATACGCCGGACGGGTTCGGCGGGGCCAGCCGGGCCCTGCACGATTTCGTGCGCCAGCAGGTGCTGCCCCACCCTGATCTTGTCCATAAGGTGTATTATAACTCGTGGGAAGCGACCGGGTTCGATGTCACCCATGAAGCGCAATTGGCGCTGGCACGGCAGGCGGCAGCGCTCGGCGCAGAAATGTTCATGATTGATGATGGCTGGTATCGCGGGCGCTTCGCGCAGTCCAGCGGCCTGGGGGACTGGGAGCCGGATCCGCAGAAGTTCCCCGGCGGGCTGGCGGCCTTCATCGCCGGGGTGAATGCCCTGGGGATGGATTTTGGCCTGTGGTTCGAGCCGGAGATGGTGAACCCGGACAGCCAGCTCTACCGTGAACATCCTGACTGGGTGCTGCATTTCCCCACCCGGGAGCGCCGCCTGGGGCGCGATGCGCTGCATTTAAACCTGGCGCGTGAGGATGTCCAGGCGTATTTGATCGAGGCGGTGGATCGGGTGCTGGCCACGCACAACATTCGCTATGTGAACTGGGACATGAACCGTAATGTGAGCGAGCCGGGCTGGCCCCAGGCACCGGGCGAACCGCGGGAACTGTGGGTGCGCTATGTGTACGGCCTGTATCACGTGTGGCATACCCTGCGGGCCCGGCACCCGCAGGTGATCTGGCAGAGTTGTTCGGGCGGCGGCGGGCGGATTGATCTGGGCATGTTACGGCTGTCCGATATGATCTGGATCAGTGACAACAGCGGGGCCGCGCATCGCCTGGGCATTCAGCAGGGGTACAGCCAGATGTTTCCCGCGACGACCATGCAGACCTGGGTGACGGATCAGCAAACGGAGGTGCCTTTCGACTTTCGTTTTCACGCGGCCATGTGCGGGCTGCTGGGGGTGGGGGCCAACATCACGCAGTGGTCAGCCGCCGAAATGGAACAGGCCCGCCACTGGATCAGCGTTTACAAATCGATTCGCCATCTGGTGCAGCAGGGCGATCTCTACCGCCTGACTCCGGCCGGGATGCCGGGCTTTACGGCGCTGGCCTACCTCAGCAAAGACCGGCAGGAGGGGGTGCTGTTCGCCTTTTGCACGTACATCGGCCAGCATGAACCTTCGCTGACGGTGCGGCTGCGCGGCCTGCTGCCAGAGGTGCGCTATACGGTGGAGGGTTTCGCCGGGGTGCGCTCTGGCACCGCCTGGATGAGCGCCCCGCTTCAGTTTGGTCTGTATGGCGGCCTGGGCATCTTCGGCAGCACCGTCCGCCGCATTGTCGCAGTGATCCCTGAGGAGGGAAACCATGTTTAATGGCTTACATCTGTCGCCGGGCAATCTATCCCGGCTGTCCGGCGCACGCACCCGCTCCATCAGCCCGGAAAACCCCACCGGGGCCGCCGGCGGCGGCGGCCGCGCCACCACCGGCACCGGCGCACACGCGGCGCGGGAACTGGGCCCCGGCTGGAAAATTTCCCCCAGCATCCACCTGCCGGCCCGCACCGAGCAGGAGATTGCCCGTATTGATGGCTCCGGGGCCATCCAGCACATCTGGCTGACCATTCACCCGACGTGGTGGCGGCGGCTGGTGTTACGTATGTACTGGGATGGCGAAAGCACCCCCTCGGTCGAAACCCCCCTGGGCGATTTCTTTTGCCAGGGGTGGGGCGTGCGCTGCCAGGTGACTTCGCTGCCCGTGGCGGTGAACCCCGCCGGTGGTTTTAACAGCTACTGGGAAATGCCCTTTCGCCACGCTGCCCGCATCACCGTCGAAAACCTGATGGATGAAGCCAGCGACCCGCTGTATTACCAGATTACGTATACCCTGACGGATGTACCGGACGATGCCGCTTACTTTCATGCTCAGTGGCGGCGCAGCAACCCGCTGCCCGCTGCCCAGGTGCATACCCTGCTGGAGGGGGTGCGCGGGCCGGGCCATTATGTGGGCACCTATATCGCCTGGGGGGTGCATAACACCGGCTGGTGGGGTGAAGGCGAGATCAAATTTTACCTGGATGACGACGACGAGTACCCCACCATCTGCGGCACCGGCACCGAAGATTATTTCGGCGGGGCCTGGAATTTTGAGCACCCCGAAGGCAGTTACGGCGTGTTCTGCTCGCCCTATTCCGGGCTGCCCCAGGTCATCCTGCCGGACGGGCTGTACAAAAGCCAGCAGCGCTTCGGGCTGTATCGCTGGCACATGCTGGACCCCATTCGCTTTCAATCGGCGCTGCGGGTGACGATCCAGGCCCTGGGCTGGCGCTCTCAGGGGCGTTACCTGCCCCTCCAGGATGACATCGCCTCCACCGCGTTCTGGTATCAGGCGGAGCCACACACCCCATGGGCGCGGCTGGCCGCAGCGAATGAACTGGAAGTGATTTAAGGCCGCGGGGCGGCCCCGCGCCGCCCGCGCCCCGTGTTAACCACTGCCGGCCCGGGCCGCCATGCTCACCGCGCGGAATGCCTGCCGTCCTGGCTGGCGGCGGGCGGCACCCCCCTCCTGCTGTTTCTGCTGCCGGCGGCCCGGGCCGCCGGGCGCGGCTCATGGAACTGCAAAATGGCGCGTAAGCTAGCGACTCTGCACAATGATGGTTGCAAAGATAAAATATCGATGGTAAATTATAATTGATAATCTTTATCGGGTGGCAGCTTACCGCCTGCCGGATAAAGTGCTTCGCTTCTGATTGAAAATATTGTGGAGATAGCTATGCGTAAAGTACATTTGCTGGTTTGTATCGGGCTGCTGCTGGCATCTTTCGGGATGGCCAGCGGGCAGGAAACGCTGACGATTTCCTTCTGGGGAAACGTCCAGGAATATGCAGCGGGTGGCAGTGACAATGCCGCCTGGGAAGCCTCCTACAATCTCATCAACGAGTGGGCGGCCGAAAAAGGGGTGACGGTGGAGTTCATCTCGCAGCCGATCGACGGCATTTATGACCGCATTCGCACGCAGTTGATTAGCGGCACGCTGCCGGATGTCGTCGCTATGTATCCGTCCAACTCGTTCTTGCAGGGCAACCTTGACCTGCTGGTAGACCTCACCCCGTACATGTCGCAGCCCAATCCCTACGGCAGCTTTGCCACCTGGGGCGAAGAATTCTGGTATGACCAGAAGGTGGGCCTGCGCGACACGGCCATCCCGGCGGGGCAGGTGTATTTTGTGGGGAATTCGCTGCCCACCAACATCGGCCAACTGGTCATCTTCTACAACAATGATATCTTCACCGAACAGGGGCTGTCCGTGCCCACCTCGCTGACGGAACTGCTGGCGACCTGCGACACACTGACGGCGGCCGGCATCACCCCCATGTTCAACGATGGCACGGGGCCGTTCTTCGGCTGGTACACGCTGCCCATTGTGGAAAGCCTGTATGCGCCCATCAGCACCACCATCCTGGATGCCTGGGGCGTGGCCGATGCCCCCTTTGCCGTCACCAGTGAAATGCTGGCCTGGGCGGTGCAGAATGGTGTGCTCAGCGGCAGCAATGACTACGTGCTGGAAGGGGCCCGCATCATGAATGAGCTGGCCACGCGCTGCTGGAACAGCGACTGGCAATCCCCCGATGCCAGCGTGGATTACTTCCTCACCGGGCGTACTGCCATGACCATCAATGGTTTCTGGATGCTGGGCCTGTACGGCGGCTCGGACGAGATGACCTTTGACTATGGCACCTTCGCCTTCCCCACCATTGATACCGCCAGTTCCCCGCTGGCCACCCTGCCTTTTGCCCGCCGCTGGGGCGGTGTGGAAGGGGGCGAAATCGGCAATTCGTACATGATCCCGGCGACCACCGCCGCCAGCGGCCGGCTGGAACTGGCCATTGACCTGCTGCAATATCTCACCGCCCGCTCGACCAACGATCAGTGGTGCGCCTCGCAGCCCATGCCCTGCATCCCGCCGGATGAATCGGTGACGGAAGTCGTGACCGACCCGGTGGCACAGCGCGAGCTGTTCGGCTTCTACAACCCCACCATGTCCAACGATCTGGCCATTCGCGGCATCGGCGACCCCACGCCCGATGGTGTGCTCAACCGGCTGTTCATGACCTACAACAGCGACACCATCACGCTGGA
>JALOOI010000128.1 GCA_025454495.1 Anaerolineae bacterium | reverse complement strand
CGTCGCTGTGGCGGTGAAAGTCGGCGTGAAGGTGGGCGTGAAAGTCGCCGTATTCGTCGCTGTGGCGGTGAAAGTCGGCGTGAAAGTCGGCGTGAACGTCGCCGTGTTCGTGGCCGTGGCGGTAGCCGTGAAAGTCGGCGTGAAGGTCGCCGTGTTCGTCGCCGTGGCGGTGAAGGTCGGCGTAAACGTCGGCGTATTGGTCGGGCGCGGGGTGGGCGTGTTCGTCGGGCGCGGGGTAGCGGTATTGGTCGGGCGCAGGGTGGGCGTATTGGTCGGGCGCGGGGTGGGCGTATTGGTGGGGCGCGGGGTGGACGTGCTGGTTGCGGTTGGCGGCACCACTGCGCCGCCGGTTTCCACGATGTACACCTGCACCTGGTTTGCGCCCAGGCTGCCCACCAGCGTCCCATTGTTGAGGGTGAAGGTGGCCGGGCGATTGCTGAACATGGGCGTAAGGCGGGTTGCGCCCGCCACCGGGAAGGTGACATTGCTGATGGTGCGGTTGTTGCCATTCACCAGCACCACATAGGTGAGGCCGTTGTACACCCACTGGCCGCGCAGCACGCCGGTGCTAAAATTGGGCAGCCGGGTAAAGGTGCCGTTCAACACCACCGGGCTGAGCGTGCGGACTTCCGTCGCAATGGGCACGATGCCGTTCCACAGCGTGGGGTTGGCGGCCATATCCCACACTGAATCAAAGTAGGCGTAATACAAAATACCGTCCACCTGGTTCAGCAGGGACTGGTACGTCATATTGCGGACTTCATCCGGCGTGGGGGCGCGGTAGCCGGGCGCGGCGTAGGTTTGCAAATTGGCAAACACGCCGGAGGTATTGCCCACGGCCTGGTTGGTGGTGATGAGCATGTTATCGGTGGTGTATAACGGGTCCCACGGAATGCTGTACGTTTGCACCGCGATCAGATCCGCCAGGCCCAGGAAGGGGCTAAAATTTCTGGCCAGCCCGCTCATATAGGTGAGGTGCGACGGCGCGTATTGATTGACGAGGCTGATGTTGGATTGAATGCGCGAGAGGGGGATGCCGTGGGCGGCGTTAAAATCGTCCGCCACGATCCAGCCCATAATTTCCGGGCGCGACCCCCAGCGCTGCACCATGCCGCGCAGCCCGGAGGAGTCGTTGGCTTCCACGATGAGGCGTACCCCCAGGGCCCGCGCCCGATCCAGAAAGGCCGTATCATCCAGCTCCAGCGCCGGGGCCATCAGGTTAAAGCCCGCGCCGCCGATGCGTTCCAGCGCCTGATATTTACGGGCATCGGTGCCCGCCCAGGACGTATCATAAAAGCCGATGGGAAAACTGCCACCGGGGGCCGCGGCCGGCGCGGCGGCTTCCACCACCGGCGCAGGTACCAGCGCCACCAGCAACCCGGACACAGCCATAACACTGAGTACCATGAACATCATCGGGGTGAGGGCGGTGGTTTTCACAGGGTTGGCTCTCCGGTCACATGAGCTTTATAACGTGCGTTATAACGCGCTTCTATGACGCTCATTATGACGGAACGGGCTGTGAAAACGCTTTCACACCTTAGTACCTGTCTTTATATATTTACGCATTACAAAACATAAATTTGCCCGCTGTAACATGGACTCCGGTACAAAATTGTCGCTGCGTTAGAATTGAATTGTCAGGATAATTTGCGAACTGGAAGCAGCGTAAAGATTTGTCTTTACGCTTTTTTCATTTATATAACGCAATGTGCGCGTAAAAGGGGCTTTCTGGCGGCCGACGGGGCTGTTTCGGCGGCCACAGGCAAACGCTGGCTTAATTCTTTTTTATCATATTTATAATCTGGCTGTAAATATGACTCAGGTCATGGGGGCAACCATAAAGAGGCCATAGACGATCAACATTTGCCCCGGCCCGTAAGTGAGCCAGACGACATCATCAATGAGGGGGAAGAAGCGCTGATTGAACAGGCGGGCGGCCAGGATGAGATCGCTGAACAGGAACAGCGCCGCGCCCACGGCCGGCAGCAGCAGGGCACCATCCTGAAACGTGGTCATGGTGGCCAGGCCGGCGGTGGTGGCCAGCAGCAGGGCATAGGGCAGGGCGGCGCGATGCAGCAGGGTGCGGCGGCTGCCGCGATACACCACCACATACCACAGGACGACGGCCGCCAGCAGCCAGACCAGCAGGGCGGCCGGCGGGGCCGGGGCGCTGAGCGTGCGGCTGAGGCCGAGGAAACCGGCGCTGTAGGCCAGGTGGCCCGCGCCAAAGGCGGCCATGCCGCCTAAAACCGGCTCTTTCACCGGGATGAAGCCGGCCATGAAAAAGTCGCCCAGGCAGCCCAGGGCCATGCCCGCCGCCAGCCACATGGCGAAGGCGGCCAGCGGCTGCGCCGGCAGAGGTGGCAGCGCCAGCGCCAGCGCCCATACCGCCGCGGCCGCCACCAGCACCAGCGATGATCCCAGGCGCGTCCAGGCGGGCATTCGCCGCGTGCGTTCCGCATTCAGGCGGCCCAGGGCGCAGCCGCCGAACAGCAGCGCGGCCCACAGCAGCCACAGCGCCACCAGCAGCAGGCGCGGGGCGGGTTCCACAACGGGCAGGGTGAGCATGGCGCATCCTTTCGCCGGCGGGCGGGGCCATCAGTCTTCGGGCACGTCGAACTTGTAGCCGATGCCCCAGACCGTTTGAATGCAGGTCGGTTTGCTGGCATCTTTTTCGATCTTTTCGCGCAGGCGGCGCACATGCACCGTCACCGTGCTTTCATCGCCGTAAAATTCATAGCCCCACACATGATCCAGCAACTGCGTGCGGCTGAAGACCTGGCGCGGGTGCCGGGCCATGAACCACAGCAGGTCAAATTCTTTGGCCGTGAGCGTGACCGGGGCCTGGTGCAGCAGCACCGTGCGGCTGCGCGGGTCTAAAAACAGCGGGCCACAGGTGAGGGGCGTATCGGTGGCGGCACCGGCCGGGGCGCTGCGGCGCAGCACAGCTTTCACCCGCGCCACCAGTTCCCGCGGGCTAAACGGCTTGCTGACGTAATCATCCGCCCCCAGTTCAAAGCCCAGGATGCGGTCTGCTTCTTCGCTGCGGGCGGTGAGGAAGATGATGGGCACATCGCCGGCCGCGCTGAGCGTGCTATCCCCGGCGGCGCGTAATTTGCGCGTGATGGCCAGGCCATCCATGCCCGGCAGCATAATATCCAGCACCAGCAGATCGGGCGGCCCGTCACGCAGCAGGGCCAGCGCCTGCATCCCGGTTTCGGCCTCTTTAATCGCGTAGCCTTCCAGTTCCAGGTAGCGCCGCACCACCTCGCGGATGGTCTTTTCATCATCGACGACCAGGATGGTTGTTGTGCGCGTCATGCCACATCCTTTGGGCGGCCCGCCGGCCCGGCGCGATCCTGAAGGCTGAGCGGGCAAAAGTTGCGGTATAGTAGTGCCTGACGATTCATTATACCCAGGGAGCAGGGAACATGCCCGGAGAAGCGCTTTTGACCGTGCGGGGGGTGCCGGAAAATGCCGCCATCACCGAAATTAATGTGCGCGGCGGCCCGGGGACGAATCAGGCGGCGCTGTTTAAACTGCCGGTGGGCACCGCCGGGCTGCGGATTCTGGCGGTGCAGCCGGACGTGGAGAACAAAAACCTGAATGGCAAGGTGTACATCTGGTTCCAGATGAGCACGCCGCAGGGCCAGGCCGGCTGGATGCGCGATGATCTGCTGTTTCTGGAAGGCGATGCCCGGGCCTGGGGCTACCCTGACCTGGCGCAGCGTACCTGGGCCTTCGCCATGACGCGCAGCGCCCCCGGTGCCGGCACCAGCACCGCCGCCTTTACCACCGTGCCCGTCGCCGCGACCCTGGTCACGCCGGCCGCCGTGCAGCCCGTGACCGTGCAGCCGGTGCAGCCCGTGCAGGTTGTGCAGCCCGTGCAGCCGGTACAGCCCGTGCAGCCGGTACAGCCCGTGCAGGTGGTACAGCCCGTGCAGCCGGTGCCGGCGGCGCTGCCGGGAGATATGAACCGGGTGCGGAAAGTAGCCTTCCTCATTACCGCGCTGTTTGAAGGGCACGGTTACGCCGCCTACAACAATTATGATGCCGGCATCGTCAGCTACGGGCTGATCCAGTTTACGCTGGCGGCCGGCTCGCTGGTGACGGTCATCAATCGCTATCTGGAGCGCTCCACCAGCGAGACGGCCGGTAAGCTGCGCGGCTACCAGCCGGCCGTGAACGCGCGTGACCCGAACCTGCGAAATGATGTCAACTTCAAAAATTTGCTCATCGCCGCCGCCGCGGAGCCGGCCATGCAGCAGGTGCAGGATGAAGTGGCCACGGCGGGTTTCTGGCAGCAGGTGGTGGATGGCTACATCACCCCGCGTAACCTGGTGCTGCCCTGCACCTATGCGCTGCTGTTCGATATGGGCGTGAACTTCGGCGTGAATCATGGCTTTGTGCGCCTGGCAGAGGAGCAGCTCGGCATTCCGCCGCGCTCGCCGGCCGGGACGAATGGCATCACCGAGCCGATGTTGATGACGCGGGTGGCCGAACTGCGCAAGCAATCGCATGATCGCCAGGCGGAGCGCGATAACCTGCCGGGGCTAAAAGTGCGCGGCGATTTCTGGGTGAACCTGGTGCGGGCCGGCGACTGGCAGATGCAGGGCGATGCCGCCGGCATGATGAATGTGAAAGGCAAACTCTTGAATGTGCGGAGTCCGGCGTAATTTGTTACACTGTGCGGCGGCTACTGGCCAGTTCATGCGTCTATTTTGGTGATCTGTGGAGGTTTTTATGCAAAAAATGCGTGGGGTGGGGCTGATGCTGCTCATCTTCAGCCTGGTGCTGCCGGCCGTGGCGCAGGATGCCGCCGCCACCGAAGAACCGTTCGATATGGCGACCATGCCGGGGCTGTGGGAAACGTGCCCCACGCCGGCCAGCCTCAGCGGTGATTTAACCATCGGCGCAATCTTCATCCAGACCGGCAATGCGTCGGTGTATGGCATTCCGCAAACGCAGGCGGTGGAGCTGGCGCTGGCGGAAATTAACGCCACCGGCTACCTGGGGGCGGCCACCCTCAATGTGCTGGTGGAAGATTCTGCCGGCGATGCGGAACAGGCCATCGCCGCCATGACCAAACTGGTGGAAGAAGATGGCGTGCTGGCCGTGCTGGGCCCCACCCTGTCTACCGAAGCCTTCGCGGCCGACCCCATCGCCCAGGAGAACGGTACCGTGGTGATGGGCGTGAGCAATACCGCCCGCGGCATTACCGATATGGGCGAATTCGTCTTCCGCAACAGCCTGCCGGAATCGTCGGTGATCCCTGGCACGGTGGCCGGCACCACGGCCGCCCTGGGGCTGGAAGCCGTGGGCGTGCTGTATGGCAACGATGATGATTTCACCCGCAGCGGCTATGATGTGTTCCGCACGGAACTGGAAGCGAACAACGTCGCTATCCTGGGCGAAGAAACCTTTGCCCGCGGCGATACCGATTTTAGCGCCCAGTTGACCAACCTGCTGGCGCTGGAACCGCAGGCCCTGGTGGTCTCGGCCCTGGCGGCAGAAGCCACCCAGATCATTGTGCAGGCGCGTGACCTGGGCTATACCGGCCCCATCATCGGCGGCAACGGCTTCAATTCGCCGGCCATCATCACCAACGCCGGCGATGCGGCCGAAGGCGTGATCGTGGGGGCGGCGTGGAACGCGGCCAGTGCCGATCCGTACAGCCTGGCGTGGATCGAAAAATACACCGAAGCCTATGGCAGCCCGCCGGATCAGTTCGCCACCCAGGCCTATACCGGCGCGTGGCTGCTGGCCACGGCCATCCGCTGCGCGGATTCGACCGATAAAACGGCCATCCGTGACGCGCTGGCCGGCATCAGCGAATTTCCGTCGCCGCTGGGCCTGTTCGCCTTCGACGAAAACCGCGACCCGGTGCATGAGCCGGTGGTGCAGATCGTCCAGGCTGGCGTGTTTGCGGTGCTGGAAACGGGCGAATAACCCGACCCGGTACCGGCAGGCGGGGGTGGTGCCGGGTGGCCGCCCCCGCCCGCGCCCGCGCCGGGCAAGACCATTACGAACACGAACACGCACAGGAACACGAGTATGGGCGGTGCAGACACCGGGTAGCGGGTTGTCGGGGTATGGAAATTTCCGTTTTTTTACAGCAATCGATTAACGCCGTCTCCCTGGGGGCCATTTATGCGCTGTTCGCCCTGGGGTATGCGCTGGTGTTCAGCATCCTGGGGGTGTTGAACCTGGCGCACAGCGCGGTCTTTGCCTGGGGCGCGTTCTTCGGGCTGGTGGCGCTGCAAACGCTGCAACTGCCGGCGGTGGCCGGGCTGGCGCTGGCCATGCTCGGCGGCGGCCTGCTGAGCGTGGCGCTGGAACTGGTGGCTTTTCGGCCGCTGCGCCGCCGCAATGCCTCGCGCATCGCGCAGCTCATCAGCAGCATTGGCGCGGGGATGCTGCTGGTCAACATCGCCCAGTTGATTTATATGGCGCTGTACAACACCACCGAGGCCTATTATCCGCAGGATGTGGCGCTGCTGCCGTTCATCCCCACCGAACCGATCATCATCGGCAGTTTACGCATTGCGCCGGTGCGGATCGTCATTTTGCTGCTGGCGCTGGTGATTATGGTGCTGCTGCAATACCTGGTGACGCGCACGCGCCTGGGGCAGCAAATGCGGGCGGTGGCCTTCAACCGGCAGACGGCCAGCCTGCTCGGTATTCATGTGGGGCGCGTGTTCGTGCTGACGTTTTTCCTGGCCGGGGCCTTTGGCGGCGCGGCCGGCATGATGTACGGCATCGCCTTCCTGAACGTGACCCCGTTCATTGGTAACAATGTGGCGCTCATCGGGCTGACGGCCATCGTGCTGGGCGGCATGGGCAGCATTCAGGGGGCGGTGGCCGGCGGCTTCATTGTGGCCGCGCTGCAAACGGCCAGCACGGCCGCCGGCGGCAGCAGCTACCGCGATGCCATCGTGTTCCTGCTGCTGTTTCTGGTGCTGCTGGTGCGCCCGCAGGGGCTGCTGGGCCAGCCGGAGAACACGCGGGCATGAGCATGAGCCTGAAGCGCTGGCTGTTTCGCACCTTTCGGCCGGCCATTGTGGCGGCCCGCACGCTGTGGTACGCCGGCCGGCGCTATGCCTGCCCGGTGTGCGGCGGCCGGTTCCGCCGAATGCGCGCTTTTACCGGGGTATACCGGCTGCGCGGCGACCTGGTGGATCATTTTACCCCGAACGCCATTTGCCCGCGCTGCGGGGCCGGCCTGCGCCAGCGGCTGCTGTTCGCGGTGCTGGCGCAGCGGGTGGATTTTACCCGCCCGCAGTCGCTGCTGCATTTTGCCCCGGAAGAAACGTTTTTTGAATTTTTCAGCCGCCAGCCGGCCCTGGTGTACATCCCGGCCGATCTGGAGCCGCTGCGTTTTTTGTACCCGGCCGCGCTCCAGGCGGATATTCGGGCGGTGCCGCTGCGGACGAACAGCGTGGACGGGCTGGTGTGTTCGCATGTGCTGGAGCATATTGTGGAAGATGAGCAGGCCCTGGCGGAACTGTGCCGGGTGCTGAAGCCGGGCGGTTACGCGGCCATCGCCGTGCCCATTTATGGCGCGACCACGTATGAAGATCGCACGCTGGATGCGGCCGGGCGGGAACGCATGTATGGCATTGATCTGCATGTGCGCCTGAACGGGCTGGACATGCGCCACAAGCTGGAACGCGCCGGCTTCGCGGTGGAGACGCTGACGCTGACCGATGTCCCGGCCCAGTATTTTGACCTGACGGCCCGGTCGGCGCATGTGGACAGCGACCGCTACGTGTTTTTTTGTACCAAACGCTGACGGCTACCCCGGAATGTGACGTATGGAGACAGTGATTGCCGGTTTTTCTGCGCTGCTGGATGCGCTCATTCAGGTGCTGCGCCCCCTGGGGATCAGCGAGCCGGTGTTCCAGTTTATGCTGGTGAGTGCCATCCTGGGGCTGAGCATTTACCTGACGCTGATTACCGGCATGTTTTCGCTGGCCAATGCCGGCTTTATGGCCATCGGGGCCTATACCGGGGTCATCCTCACGCAGGAAGCCGGCTGGTCGCTGGCCGGGTCGCTGGTGGGGGGAATGCTGGCGGCCGGGCTGGTGGCGCTGCCGGTGGGACTGCCGGTGCTGCGTTTGCGTGATATTTACCTGGCCATTGCCACCATCGGCTTTGGCGAAATTGTGCGGATTGTGGCGCTGAATTTTGATGACACCGTGAGCAGCCTGCTCACCAGCCTCAACGGTGAGCGCACCGCCTTTGAACTGCTCAACGGCGCACGCGGCATCATCGGCATTCCCCGGCTAACGCAAACATGGATGCTGGTGTTTTTTCTCATAGTCATTATAGGATTGATTTTGCGGCTGCATCGGTCGCGGCTGGGGCGGGCAATGGTGGCCATCCGGCAGGATGAAAAAGCCGCAGCCAGCATGGGGATCAACGTCGTCTACGTGAAAAACGTGGTTTTCATCCTCAGCGCGATGCTGGCCGGGGCCGCCGGGGTATTTAACGGCCACCTCACGCGCATCGTTACGCCCACCGCCTTTGATTTTGGGCGCACGGTGGATATTCTGGCCTTTGCCGTGCTGGGGGGCACCTCCACCGTGGCCGGGCCGGTGGTGGGGGGGATGGCCCTGGCGGCGCTGCCGGAAGTGCTGCGCTTTCTGGATGAGTTTCGCGGCGTGTTTAACGGGCTGGTGCTGCTGCTGGTGATCGTGTTTTTGCCCGGCGGCCTGGTGAACCCGGCCGGCTGGCGGCGGGCGTGGCAGCGGGTGCGCGCACGAATACGACCGGCGAGTGAGACAGCAGCTGACTGAAAAAAGCATCTGCGCTGGCCCGGAATTATGTTACAATCGCCCAGGAGCCACGAACAAATTTTCGTACCGGGGGAATTATGCTGCTGCTGCCATCTCCAGAGACCGGTGTCACACAGGAGCCGCCCTTTCGGGATCGGCTGTATGCCGATGCCTGTGAAAATATCCTGCCGACGCTGCCGAATGACAGCTTCGACCTGATTGTGACCTCGCCTCCCTATGCCGACCGACGCAGGCATACCTATGGCGGGATCGCACCGGATGACTATGTACGCTGGTTTTTGCCCCTGGCGGCCGAATTGAAACGGGTGCTGAAGCCAGACGGTTCCTTCATCCTTAACATCAAGGAACGGGTGGTTGATGGTGAACGGCATACTTATGTGCTGGAATTGATTATGGCTCTGCGGCAGCAGGGCTGGCGCTGGACGGAAGAATACTGCTGGCACAAGAAAAATTGCTATCCCGGCAAATGGCCCAATCGTTTTCGGGATTCCTGGGAGCGCTGCCTGCATTTTACCCGCCACAAAGATTTTAAGATGTATCAGGAAGCGGTCATGGTGCCGGTGGGGGAGTGGGCCGGCAGCCGGCTGAAAGCCCTGAGTGCCACCGATAAAATCCGCGATGAATCGCGGGCTGGCAGCGGCTTTGGCAAGAATGTCTCCAACTGGGTCGGGCGCGATAAAGTGTACCCCACCAACGTTCTGCATATGGCCACCGAAGTCTCCAACCAGCGGCACAGCGCCGCCTTTCCCGTCAGCCTGCCGGCCTGGTTTATCCAGCTTTTTACCCGTGAGGGCGACCTGGTTTTAGACCCCTTTATGGGGTCGGGGACGACCGCGGTGGCCGCGCGGTCTTTGTGCCGCCATTACACCGGCATCGAAAAAGAGGCCGACTACTGCGACATTGCCCGCCAGCGCCTGGCGACAACTGCCTGGGGCAGCGGCTTATGATGTCGCTGGATCGTGGGGCGTTTGTGCAATTTGTCAGCCAGCAGATCGAACAATTTCATGCCACACGGCTGGCCAATTTGCAAAAGATCAACCTGCGCGATGTGCTGCGGAAGAAAAATCCGTATTTGTTCCGGGCGAAGAATATCCTCAAAGCTTCGGAATTAATCACCGCCATGCTGGAAGCGCGGCTGTCGTCGTCCGAAGAAAAAATCTTTGGCGACTTTTTAGAACGGCTGGTGCTGTATGTGGCCGGGCAAACCTGCGGCGGGCGCAAATCTTCCGCCAGGGGGATTGACCTGGAGTTTGAAACGGCCGGCACACTGTATCTGGTTTCGGTCAAATCGGGCTGGAACTGGGGCAACAGTTCGCAATACCAGAGCCTGGAGCAAAATTTTAAGGCGGCGGTGCGTGTGCAGCGGCAAACCCGGTCGGCACCCATTCAGTCGGTTCTGGGGATGTGCTACGGCCACCACGCCGCCGTGGATACCGGCTTTTATCTTAAGCTGTGCGGTCAGCGCTTCTGGCATTTTGTTTCGGGCGATCCCCGGTTGTATGTGGATCTGATTGAGCCAATTGGCCATGAAGCCAGAAGCCATAATGATCGCTTTGCTGCCGACCGGGCCGCGCTGGAAAACCGGCTGATGCAGACGTTTATTGCTGAATTTTGCTTTGCCGATGGGCGCATCGACTGGGAACGCCTGGTGCGCTTTAACAGCGGCAACATGCCGGAGTGATACCCATGCTGGAACTGGACCAGATCTCACGGCGTTTTGGCGGGCTGCTGGCCCTCTCCGGGGTGACAATGCACGTCCCGGCCGGCCAGATTACCGGGTTAATTGGCCCCAATGGCGCAGGCAAGACGACGCTGATTAACAACATCAGCGGGCTGGATCACCCCACGGAAGGCAGCATGACCTTTCTGGGCACGCCCATCCACCGGGCCGCGCCGCACCAGGTGACGCGCCTGGGCATCGCCCGCACCTACCAGAATATTCGCCTGTTCGGTGAGCTGACGGCCCGCCAGAATGTGCTGGTGGGGCTGCACACGCAGGGCCGCGCCAGCCTGCTGGCAGCCATCATCGGGCTGCCGGGCTACCGGCGCGAAGAACAGCGCCTGGCGCAGACCGCGGCCGCCCTGCTGGAACGCTTCGGCCTGCTCAAAAAGGCCGATGTCCCCGCCGCCGCCCTGCCCTATGGCGACCAGCGCCGGCTGGAGATGGCGCGGGCGCTGGCCGCGGCCCCCCGTCTGCTGCTGCTGGATGAACCCACTGCCGGCATGAACCCGGCCGAAACGCACGCCCTGGGTGAGCACATCCTGCGGCTGAAGGCCGAAGGGCTGGCCGTGCTGGTGATCGAGCATGATATGTCGCTCATTCATCAGGTGTGCGATACCGTGTATGTGCTGAACTTTGGCCAGATTCTGGCCCATGGTACGCCGATGCAGATGAAAACCCACCCGGACGTGATCGAAGCTTACCTGGGGCGCGATGACGACTGAGGCCACCCCGAAACCGGAGACGCTGTGATGATCTCGACCCCAACCCCAACCACGCCGCTGCTGGAAGTGACCGATTTACACACCGCCTACGGGGCCATTCAGGCCCTGCGCGGCGTGTCCTTTCGGGTGCAGGATGGCCAGGTGGTGAGCCTGATCGGCGCGAATGGCGCGGGCAAAAGCACCATCCTCAACACGCTCAGCGGCCTGCTGAAGCCCTGGCGCGGCAGCGTGCGCTTTATGGGCAGCGACATCACCGGCCAGCGCCCGGATCGCATCGCCTGGCAGCGGTTGATCCAGGTGCCGGAGGGCCGCCAGGTGATTGCGAACATGTCCGTGCTGGAAAATTTAACCGTGGGCACCCACATCCGCCGGCAGGATGGCGGCCCCACCATCGCCGAAGACCTGGCGCAAATTTTCGCCCGCTTCCCGCGGTTGCAGGAACGCCGCAGCCAGAAAGCCGGCCTGCTCAGCGGCGGCGAACAGCAAATGCTGGCCGTGGGGCGGGCGCTGATGATGCGGCCGCGCCTGCTGATGCTGGATGAGCCGAGCATGGGGCTGGCCCCGCTGCTGGTGAACCAGGTGTTTGAGATCATCGCGGCGATTAAACAGCAGGGTATCCCCATCCTGCTGGTGGAACAGAACGCCCGTAAAGCCCTCACCATTGCCGATTATGTGTATGTGCTGGAACGCGGCGAAATCGTGAACCAGGGGCGGGCCGCCGACCTGCGCCAGGACCCGGCGCTGCTGGCCGCTTACCTGGGCTAACCGTAACCGCAACCGTAACCATAATTTTGCCCCCGGCGCAACCCGTACCGGGCCCGGGGCCGGGCCTCAGGGCTTAGGCATCCAATGCGCTGCGGGCGGCGGCGGCACCCTCACCCCTTCGTTCCCCCGGCAGCGGCACAATCCATAGCAGGGCACGATGGCAGCGTGCCCCTGCAACGCTGCCCCCTCGGCCGGGGCGCAGCCCGTCGGCGAGAGG
>JALOOI010000332.1 GCA_025454495.1 Anaerolineae bacterium | reverse complement strand
GAATCGCACGCTCAGCAGCGTGTTTGGCACCTACCCGGAGCAGCGGGTGATGGGATTTGGCGAGCTCCAGGAACAGCACGTCGTCGGTACCGGGAATGGGCAGGTTATGTACGCCCACCACATTGGCGATGGGGATGATGAGGCGCGGAAAATAAATTTTCTTCAGAATGCCCGCGCTGCCCACCAGGCTGTTGGCCGAGGCGCTTAAACCGCCGGCGAAGAACTGCCACGGCACCAGCCCCGCAAAGCTGAACAAATAATACGGCACCCCGTCTGAAGGAATGCCCGCCAGCCCGCCAAAAAACAGGGTAAAAACGACCATCGTCATAAAGGGCTGGATGATGGCCCAGGTGGCCCCGAGCAGCGTTTGCTTGTAGCGCACTTTAATATCGCGCCAGGTGAGGAAGAACAGCAGTTCCCGGTACGCCCACACTTCGCCCAGGTGCAGCGCGACCCAGCCCTGCGATGGTTTAATCACCAGATGCGGTGTCGCCGCCGCCGGGGTGCTGTGCGTCATGTCGCTCATGTGTTGATGCCCTGTGTTTAGATCATGATACCGCGCATCAGCAGGAAGAACAACACCGGCGTGGCCAGAATCAGCCCGTCGGCGCGGTCGAAGAAGCCGCCATGCCCCGGCAGCAGCGACCCCGAATCTTTCACGGCAAAATAGCGTTTCATCCACGATTCGACCAGGTCGCCGGCGATGACCAGGGCCGGCAGCAGCACCGCCGCCGGCAGGGCCACCCCGCCGGGGAGCTGCGCCGCCAGCATGATGATGAGCGCCATCACCACGCCGGCCACATAACCGACCAGTGCGCCTTCGGTGGTTTTGCCGGGCGAAATGGTGGGGGCCAGTTTGTGGCGGCCCCACAGCCGCCCGCCGATGAGCGCCCACGAATCGGTTGACCAGGTGGTAAAGAGCAAAAAGACCGTCCACGCCACCCCGCTGTGCTCGCGGATGAGCACCAGCATCCCCAGCGGCACCGCAGCATACAGGGTGCCGGCCAGCAGGTGCAGCGTGTAATCGCTGAAGTGCTGCCAGCGCCGCGCCGGGGCCCGCAGCGCCCGCACCGCCCCCGGCACCAGGATGAGGGCCGCCGCCGGCAGGAACAGCAGCAACTGCTCCCCGGCGATGGCCAGCAGCGCCAGCGCGGCCGCCGGCACCGCCAGCCACAAATTGGCCGGCGTATCCGGTTCGATCATGCGGGCAATTTCGGCCGCCACCAGCACCGCCACCACCAGCACTCCGATCAGCATGGGCAGCCCGCCGGCAAAGACGATCAGCATCACCAGCGGCAGCCCCACCGTGATCGTCAGCAGCCGTTTACGCAGGTCGGACCAGGCCGCTCCGGGGGCAGCCGTCGAACGATTGGCATCGGCGGTCGGGGAGCCGGTCATCAGGTTATTGTGCATGGTGGCCATCTTCACATGACGGGGCCCACACCGGGCCGCCGCCTTCATCTGGATTACGGTGAACTATAGAATCATTATAAACACAAACCGCCGCGGGATAAATATGGCCTGCGGCCGGGCGGGCCGCTATCCGCTGTCACGGCCCGGCACCGGGCACCCCGCGGCGGTTAAAACAATTTCTCCTGCTGCCAGCGGCCCGGCGGCGGTGTGTCGGCCGGCTGCGTCAGCGCCCCGTAGGTGTGCGGGCGGCGCTGGTGCAGCAGCGGGAACAGGCCGCGCCAGCGGGCCAGCACGTCGGCCCGCACGTCCGCAAAAATCACTTCGGTGGTATCGCGCCCGGCCTGGGCCAGTACCGTCCCCATGGGGTCGCAAATGAAGCTGCTGCCATAAAACGCGCTGCCGTTCTCGCGGCCGGTGCGGTTGGCCGCGGCCACATACACCCCGCTGGCGATGGCGTGCCCGCGCATGACCGTTTGCCAGGCGGGCATGGAGTCCATGTCCGGGTCGGTGGGTTCTGCGCCGATGGCCGTGGGGTAAAACAGCACTTCCGCGCCCTTCAGCGCATAAATCCGCGCCAGTTCCGGGAACCATTGATCGTAACAGGTGGGGGTGGCCAGGTGGCACAGGCCCGTATCCCACACCGGGTAATCGCTGCCGCCGCGGAAGAAGTGCGTTTCGTGGTAGCCCGCCCCGGATGGAATGTGAATCTTGCGCGTATAGCCCAGGCGCTGGCCGTCCGGCCCATAGATGACGGCCACATTGTAGTAATCGTCCTCCGGCGTGCGCTCAAAAAAGCTGCCCACCAGCGTGATACGGTGCTGCTGCGCCTGGGCGGCGAAAAACTGGTTGGCCGGCCCCGTCAGCGGCTCCGCCCAGGCGAACCCGGCCGGATCGGTGGTGGCGGGGAAATACGGGGCCAGCGACAGTTCCGGCAGGCACACCACCTGCGCCCGCGCGGCCGCCTGCGCGATCAACGGTACATAGGCCTGCTGCATGGCGGCGGCGCTGCCCGCCCAGGCCAGTTGCACCAGCGCCAGCGTGAATTGCTCCTGCATCTTTCCTCCCTGCTGCGGCCCCGGCCGCCGGTTTATGAAAAGCGTTTTTGCAGGCCGTAGGCGCGGGCCACCGGCAGCACCAGCAAAATGCCCGTATCCGGCCGCGACCAGTCGCCGACGAATTTTTCGCTGGCCGCCAGCACCCGCTCCAGCAGCGCGTCATCCTCAATGGCGGAAAACAGCGTGCGGTGGTGTACTTCGCGGCTTTGCATCAGCTTACGCAGCGACACCACCAGCCCCGGCGACAGCAGCCCGCCGCTGCTCATCGCCTGCTGCATCCCGGAACTCTCCAGGATCGTCACCCCTTTGATGCCGGCCCGCACCCACACATCCAGCATTTCTTCGGCCTGCTCCACATCTTTAGAGACAAAAAGAACCATGTACATAAGCGTTTTCCTCAGCGTGATTGGGCCGCATCGGGCGGCGTGGTGGCAGCCGGGTCGGCGGCACGTTCCATGAACGACAGGCGCAGCAGCGGCGGCGTGATGATCGTCGTCACCAGCACCACAAAGACCACCACCGCCAGCACCTCCGGCTCCAGAATGCCGGCATTCACCCCGATGGCAGCGATGATTAAGCCCACTTCGCCGCGGCTGACCATGCCAATGCTCACCCGCAGCGAGCTGCGCCAGCCGAAGCCGGTCAGGCGCGTGCCGGCCATCACCCCGATAAGTTTACTCGCAATGGCGATGAACGTCACCACCAGCGCAAACGGCAGCACCTCGGCCGTCAGCAGCCGCAGATCGGACTTGAGGCCGATGCTGATGAAGAACAGCGGCACCAGAAAAGCATAACAGAGGCTGTACAGCCCGCGCTCAATTTTTTCCACCACGCCGCGCCGCGCCCGCCGCATGGACAGCCCGGCCATAAATGCGC
>JALOOI010000331.1 GCA_025454495.1 Anaerolineae bacterium | reverse complement strand
CGACCGCGACCGGCTGGCCCGCCCCTTCAGCGGTTTCATCAAGGATAAGACTGGATGACGCGACCGACGCGGGCAACCGCGTTGACGGCCGGCCTGATCACCTTTGCGCTGCTCACGCGGCTGCTGCAATACCGGCACAATCGCTCGCTGTGGCTGGATGAAGCGGCCCTGGCGCTGAATATTCGGGCACGGGACGCGGCCGGGCTGCTGCAACCGCTGGCCTATGATCAAGGTGCGCCGGTGCCCTTCCTGCTGCTGACGAAAGCGCTGGTTCACCTGGCCGGCGAGAGCGAGTATGTGCTGCGGCTGCTGCCGCTGATCGGCGGCCTGCTCAGTGTGCTGCTGCTGTGGCGGCTGTGCCTGCGCCTGCATCCCCCCGCGGCCATCGCTGCGCTGGCGTTTTTCGCCACCTCCAGCGTCTTCATCTACTACGCCGCTGAATTTAAACAGTACAGCACCGATGTCGCCATTGCGCTGGCGCTGCTGCTGCTGCTGGCGCACCTGCTGGAGCACGTTACGCCGCGCCGCCTGCTGCTGGCCGGGATCGCCGGGGCAGTGGCGGTGTGGTGTTCTCACCCGGCGCTGTTCGTGCTGGCCGGGAGCGGACTGGTGCTGCTGTGGCACGTCTGGCGGGCCCGGCCGGCGCTGCGCGCGCCGGTGCTGGTCATGGTCGCTGCGTGGGCCGCCAGTTTTGCCCTGGCATACCTGCTGCTGTATCGCCCGCTGGCCGCCAGCACGGTGCTGGTGACGTACTGGCAGGGGGCCTTCTTCCGGCTGGATGCCCCCGGCATCGTGAAAGCGGTGCTGGAAGTGTTCCTGTACCTCTCCGGCTATCAGAATCCGGGGCTGCTGCTGCTGGCGCTGGCTGCTTTCGTCAGCGGCGGCCGGCGGCTGCCGCTGCGGGTGACGCTGCTGCTCACGTTACCGGCTTTGCCGGCGCTGGTGGCTTCGGCGCTGCGCCTGTACCCGTTTGAGGAACGGCACATTTTATTCCTCATCCCTGGTTTTTTGCTGGTGATGGCGGCCGGGCTGGAGGCGCTGTGGCAGGCGCTGTGGCGGGCGAACCGGCCGGCGGCGGCGGTAGCGCTGGCCCTGCTGGCCGTGGCGCTGCTCACCCGGGCGGATTATGTGCAGGACAAAACCGAAGTGCGCGATGTGCTGGCCCAGTCCCGCCAGCGCGACCCGGCCGCCGACATCGTGGCGGGGGGCAGCGCCGGGTTGATTGCCACCTGGTACCGGGTGCCTTATGTGCCCATCGGTGCGCTGCGCCGGGTGACTGCGCCGGTGTGGGTCATCGCCGACCGCGCCGATTTCGCCGCCGATTTTGCCCGCCTCGAAGCGGAGGCGCGGCTGACGGACACGCTGCGCCTCACCGGGGCCACCGCCTATCGCTATGTGCCCGGTGCCGCGGCCGGCACCCCCTGACCATAACCCTGAGCATCAGCCGGCCGGCTGGATGGCGTACAGGCGCACGCCGGGAGCTCCTGCAAAAACGGCGGCGGCGCATCCAGATCAAACAGCAGCGGCGGCGGCACCGCGATCACCCCGTCCGGCGTAAGCTCCACCAGCAGGTAATCAATGTCGTATTCAGCCGCAATCAGCGGGATGACGGCCGGCGCAGCATTGGGCAGCACCACGCCGCCGCGGCCGGTGTAGTAGTACAACTGCGGCGGATCATTAACCATCAGGCGGGCGGCCGGCGGCAGGGCCCGCAGGGACTCGTAATGGGCCAGGGTGTAGGGCTGCACCCGCTGCCCGCCGGCGATGGTCAGGCTCAGCAGCGCCACCAGCCCCACGGTCGCGGTGGTAAAGACCCGTTTACCCGTCACGCCGCGCCACTGCCTGCGCCGCTGCGCCATCCAGTTCACCGCATCATCGATGCCCACGATGCCCAGCGCGGCCCACCAGGGCAGCAGCGCCGCGGCCGCGTGGAACAGCCCGCCGCGCATCCCCGGAAACGGGAACAGCAGCGGGAAGGCCAGGTGCAGCCCGACCGCGAACAGCAGCAGCGGCTGCAAAAACGCCTCGTGCCGCCGCCGCCACAGCGCCAGCAGGATGAACGGCGGCAAAATGATGAACCCCTCGACGGCGATGAAGGTGAGCAGCGCCCCGTTGCTGCCGAAGAACGCTTCCCACCGCGATTCCAGCAGCAGCCCGGCCCCCTGCGCGAAAAAAGTGGCCGGGCCGGCCGCGGCCGGATAATTGAACAGGTCATCGTAGGTGGTGTACCAGATGGCCTGCGTGCCCCCCACCGGCAGCAGCGTCCCCACGGCCGCCAGGTTGCGGGCGAACCACGGCGACATGGTGAGGCCATAGGCCGCGCTGAACAGCGCCAGGTGCCGCCACGCCGGCCACCGATCCAGCGGCCGCCGGCTGCGCCACAGCAGCAGCGCCGCGCCCGTCAGCAGCAGCAGCAGGCCATCGCTGCGGATGAGGTGGCCGGCGGCGGCCAGCACCCCGGCCAGCAGCCACCAGCGCCCCGGCCGGCGCGTCCGGTGGTCGGCGGCGTGGCCCATGGCCAGCAGCGCCAGCGCTCCCACGCACGCATAAGGCGCAAAGGTATCGGTCGCGCCCCAGTAGCGCAAAAAATAACCCCCGCACAGCACCATCAGCCCGGCGGCCCAGGCATGGCGCGGGGTACCCCCCAGGCGCAGCCCCAGGGCATAGGCCGTCAGCGCTGCGCCCCACAGCAGCAGCCATAAACCCACCTGCGCCGCCGCGTAGCTGTGGCCAAAGAGCGCCATGCCTGCCGCCGCAATCAACGAAGTGCCGGGCATCCAGTACAGGTGTGAGGGCGCAGGCAGGTCGCCGCGGGCACCGATGTACGTCCACAGGTAATCATCGACGAAACCAGCGCCGGCGGCGATGCGCCCGGCCGCGTTGTAATGGTAAAAGGCATCCATGAAGAACGGCTGCCCGTTGAAATAGTAGACGGCCACCGCCGCCAGCAGCAGCGCCAGCCCGCCAAATGCCCCGTGTCGCCGGATGATCGACCGCATTTCATTCATCGCTGCGGGGGCGTTTAAAGAAATAATTGGAGGGTTTCTGGTGCGGCGTGCCGGAATAGCCCACCATCTCCCAGCCCTGCTCGCCCAGTTCGGCGATGAACAGCAGCAAATGCTCGCGCAGGCGCTGCTCCGGTTTGGTGGTGCCGGGGAAATAGACCAAACAGTAGGTGGAAAGAAACGTTGTGTTGCCGCTGTAAGAGATGGGCACTTCGATGTAGCAGTATTCCCATTTTTGCATACGGTTTACCCTGTTTCTGGCAGTTATCGGGCGGACTGCGCCAGGCCGGCGCGGCCGCATTATGGCAGATCAACGCGGTAAAGCTGCACCGTGGGCGTGGTGAAAACCGCGGTCAGCGCCGCGTCCGTGGCCGGCGACCAGTCCCCGAAAGCCCGTGCAGACTCATCATACCAGATAAACGCTATGCCTGTCGTGGTCAGGAAGTCATGCCGCCAGGCAGCGGGGGCAGCCGGCTGGTAGAAGCGGGCCACCTGGCCCACTTTGGCGGCAAAATCCGCCGTTTCGATCCAGTGGCCCACAAAAACGCGCCGCCCGGTCATGGCGACCAGCCGGCCGCCGCTGCCGCGGCCTTCGCCGTCCAGCGTCGTCAGGATCAGCGCGTCCGGGGGCGTATGCTGGCGCAGCCAGGCATAGCCGGCCAGGGCATCGGCGCTATCGTACACCGGGGCGGCCGGGGCCAGCACCCCGCCGATGTTGCCGGCCAGCAGCAGCAGCCCGGCCAGCGCCGAGAGGGCAAAGAAGGGGATGGCCAGCAGGGGGCGCAGCCGGGGCGCGAGACGGCTGATGCCGCGCTGCCAGCCCGCGGCCGCCAGCATGGCCAGCGGGGTTTGCACCCCCAGCAGGTAACGCCGCTGCGCCGGAACGGGCGCATACACCAGCAGCGCCACCAGCAGCGCCCACAGCAGCAGCAGCCGCCAGAACGTATCCGGCGGGGAAGCGGGCCGGGCCGGCCGGCCCGCACCCATCAGCAGCGCCACCAGGAAGGGCGCATAGCCCGCCAGGTAATACACCGGCGCGGGCGAGGCCGTGATATTCTGGTCGGTGAAGGCCACCCAGACCGGGTGTGAGCGCAGCAGCAGCGCCTGGGCCAGCGCCCCGGCCGCCATGGCCCCGGCCGGCAGCAGCAGCGGCAGCGCCCGCCGCAGCGGCAGACCCTCCCGCAGCGCCCACAGCGTGACCAGCCCGAACAGCGGCAGCGTGAGCAGCACCGCATACGGTTGCAGCCACACCTGGAGCAGCAGCGCCAGCGTCAGCCACAGCAGCAGCGCGGCCCGGGGGCGGCGCAGCCAGGCATCCAGCAGCAGCGCCCCGGCGCATTGCAGGCTGATGGCCGCGCTGAAGTGCGGCATATACAGCGCCCCGCTCAGGTTATAAGCATCAATCAACCAGAATTCGATGGGCGCGGGCGGGCCCGGCAGCCACGGCGCGACGAAATACAGCAGCCAGCCCCACCCCATGACCGTCGTCGCCAGCAGCAGCGCCGTCCAGCGGGCCGGGCCCGGGCCCACACAGCGGCCGGCCACCTGCCACAGCGCCAGCATCATCAATACCGTGCACAGCAGGCGCAGCAGGTGATACATCACCGGGAAAGACAGCCCCGCCGCCTGCGCCACCGCCCCGGCCAGCACATAAAAGCCCTGCACCCCCGGCAGCCCCGGGTGCGCCTCATGCGTGAACAGCAGCCGGTAGGCGAAATCGCCCCGTGCGCCCTGCCACATTTTGGCCATATGGCTGTTGTAATCCACCATGAAGCCGCCGGGCACGGGCAGCGCCCCGCTGTAACCCGCGCCCGGCGGCGTGGCCAGCGCC
>JALOOI010000330.1 GCA_025454495.1 Anaerolineae bacterium | reverse complement strand
CTCCGGCGGCACGTCCGCCGCCAGCGTCCAGCCGGTGGGGATCGTCCAGTCGCCGCGCACGGTGGCCGGCAGGGGCGGCCAGCCGGTGAGGGCGATGCCCGCGCCGGCCTGCACCACCACCGGCCCGCCGGGGCAGTAGGCGGGGGACTGCGCGTACAGTTGCAGGCTCAGCGCTGGCTCCGCGACGAAGTAACCGGGGCAGGGGCGCAAACCGGCCGCGGCCAGCAGCGCCAGAAAGCGCGTATGCTCCTCGTCCGGCGGGAAACGCCGATCCATGCCGTACCACACCCGCGCCGCGGCCTGCGTCTGCGCCTGAAGCTCGTCGGCGGTGGCGGCATCGAACACGCTGAAGGTGATGAACGTCCGCAGCGGCGCAACTTCGCGCATGGAAAATTGAAAGCTCTGCACATCATCATGCGCCCGCCGGCCGGAATAATAGGCCAGCACGTCGTGCTGTGGCAGGGCCTGCTCACGCAGGATGTTCGTCAGCGTGCGCCAGCGCATCAGGTCGCCGGTGGGGCCGTTTTCCGTCATAAAGAACGGGTCCAGGCTGGCATGAAGCCCGCCCGCCAGCCACAGGGCCGGCAGCAGCGCCGCCAGCCCGCGCACCGCCGGCCGGGGCAGCCGCGCCCGCGCCAGCCCGCGGCCCACCGCCAGCAGCCCCAGCGCCGCCCACACCGCCAGCGGGCCCCACAGCGCCAGCACATAACGAATTTTGGTGATTTCGATCACGTTCAGCACGGCCTGCATCAGCAGCGACAGCGCCACCGTGAGCAGCGTCACCAGCACCAGGCCGCGGGCCGCCGGCCCGTGCCGCCAGGCAAACACCCCCCCGGCGATGCATAGCAGCAGCAGCAGCAGCACCGCGCCATTGGCCGCAAAATACGTGCTGATGCCCAGTAACTGGGGCAGCGACAGCGCCCGCGCCCGCTGTTCCTCCCAGGTGCTGTAGCGCTCAATGCCGTTCACCATGCCAATGACGGCCGGCAAAAAAGCCACCACCGCCAGCCCGCCGGCCCAGGTGGCATACCACCAGCGGCGATTTTTGGGCTGCCACAGATGATACAGCGCCAGCGCCGCCGGCAGCGCCACCGCATAATAATTGGCGTACAGCAGCCCCGCGCCCCCCAGGATGAACGCCGCGCCGCTGCGCCAGCCCGGTGCCGCCGGTGCATACAGGATGCGCCGGTACGCCCACAGCAGCAGCAGCCCCAGGGCCACCACCAGCGTATACGTGCGTGCTTCGTGCATGTACCACACAAAAAAGGCCGAGACCGCCAGGCTGGCCGCGGCCAGCACCCCGGCCGGGCGGCCCGCCACCTCCCGGCCCACGCGGTACGCCAGCGCCACCGCCAGCAGCCCGCCGAACAGGCTCAGCACGCGCACGGCAAATTCTGACCAGCCGGCCAGCGCCCCCCACCCGGCCAGCAGCAGCGGGTAGCCCGGCCCCTGGGTGGGATCATTGTAGATGACGTTGGCCAGCACCTCACTGGCGTTCAGCGGTGCCGCGCCGGTGCCCCGCGCAATGTCCACCGACCACATTTCGTCGTACCACAGGGCTTCGCTGTCCAGCCGCTGCATTCCCAGCAGGGTGGCCAGCAGCAGGGTGGCCAGCAGCAGCGCCAGCGCGTGCCGCAAAGAAAGGTCTCTCATGGCTGATGGGTACTTTCGCCTGTATCATTCGCGCCGGGGATTGTAGCAGCAAAAGGGGCCGGTGCAGGAGGGCTTATCTGTCGGCGGTGGTTTCCAGCGGGGGCAGCGTGCGGTCAATGCTGTTCAAAAAGCGCAGCGCCTCGCCCTGGGTCTTAAACAGGCGCATTCTGGTGCCCGCCAGCGCCGCCGAGGCCGCCAGCAGGGTACGCACCAGGTTGTTCCGGGTGCCATAGCCCACCGCCCAGCCCAGGTTAGGCTGATAGCTGATCTGCATTTCGCGCAGCATGAACAGCGCCGGCAGGCTGTCCAGCGCCAGCAGGTCGGCCAGCAGATGCACGGTGGTTGTCCGCGTGCCGGCACACCGGGCGATCAGGTCAGCATCCATCGCGCGGAATTCATCGCTGAGCATGTCGCCGCGCAGGGTGATGAGCAGCACCCGATTGGCTACCAGCCAGTGGAGGTCATAAGCCATGGCTGCCTCCCGTTACCGGGCGGCCCCGTCCAGCGGGGGCAGCGTGCGGTCAATGATGTTCAAAAAGCGCAGCGCCCCGGTGCGGTCTTTCAGCAGCCGCAGCTTCAGCCTCAACGTGCTGGCCGTCACCAGTATTAACGTGCGTACCAGCGTGTTGCCGCTGCCATACACCACCCACCAGCCCACATTGGGTTCGCGGTAGGCGCGGGTATTCAGCAGGGTGAACAGCGCCGGCAGGCTGCGGGCCCCGGTCATATCCAGCAGCACATACAGCGTGCGCGGGGTGGACCGGCACTGTGCAATGACTTCCACATCCAGCCGCAGCGCTTCGTCCGCCAGAATATCGCCGTTGACCGTGACCAGCAGCACCCGTTCCGGGGCCAGCCAGTGGATTGTGTAGCTCATGGCCGTGCTTCTTTCGATAGGGTTGCCGGATCATCGCCGGCGCGGGATGAATACAACTACAGCAGGTTTTTCTCGTCGGCCGGCAGCTTCACCGTGTTATCCACCGTGCTTAAGAAGTGCAGCGCCGCGGCCCGCGTCTTAAACAGGCGGGATTTGGTGCCCGCCACGGCCGAAGTCACCAGCAGCAGGCTGCGTACCATCACATTGCTGCTGCCATAACCAATCGACCAGCCCAGGTTGGGCAGCCGGCTGATGCGTAACTGGCGCAGGGTGAACAGCGTGGGCAGGCTCTGCGCTTCGGCCAGGTCGCCGAGCAAATGCACGATGTGCGGGCTGCCGGCGCACAGGGGCACAATCTCGCTGTCCATGGCCAGCATCGCTTCCGCCGTCACATGGCCGCTGAGTTTGATGACGATGACCTGCTGCGGCACCAGCCAGCTTACCGTATACATGGCGCTTACTCCTGCTCATGGGCGGCCTCCCATTGTAGCCCATTCGGCGCGATTGTATACTGCGCTGTCGCCTCAGCGGGCGGCCGTCAGCGCCGGCAGGCTTTTATCCACCAGCGGCAAAAAGCGCGCCGCTTCTTCGGCCGTGCGGTACAGCCGCAGTTTCATGCCGAAGGTGCTGGCCGCCACGGTCATCAGCGTGCGGATGAGCGCATTGCCCGCGCCATACGCCACCGACCAGCCCAGGTTAGGCTGAAGGCGCGTTTTGGTGTTTTGCAGCACGAACAGCGCCGGTAAACTTTTGAGGCCGGTTAAATTAATGTACAGATGCACCGTCTGCCGGCTGCTCTGGAACATCCCGATCAGGACTTCATCCAGTTGCAAAAATTCCG
>JALOOI010000329.1 GCA_025454495.1 Anaerolineae bacterium | reverse complement strand
GGATCGATTATTGAACGCCGCCGGCAGCGTCCTCGCCGCCCGCACCTTTGCCCCCTACGGCACCACCGCCAGCAGCGCCGGCACCTTCGGCAGCCGCTACAGCTTCGCCGGCGAAATGCTCGATGGCGCGATCTCCTACAACCGCGCCCGCTACTACCACACCGGCATCGCCTCGTGGCTCAGCCTGGATCCGTTTGAGGGCACGGCGGATGCGCCGCTCTCGCTGAGCGGGTATGGCTATGGGCACGGGAATCCGGTGAATATGACGGATGCGAGTGGGGAAAATCCGGCGCTGGCCATCCCGGCACTGGCCGGCGGCAGCCAGCAATCCCCCCGCCCCCTGCAACCCATCGCCGGGCCGCTGCGTACAGTCCCACGATGTGTATATGCTATAATGCGGTTTCCACCTAGCCGCCTGTACCATGGAGCAGCGTAGCCCCGTGAGTGACCTTCCGCCTTCTTTAACAGGGTTAACCGATCAGGCAGCCGCTGAACGGCGGCAGCGCGGCCAGGGCAACAACGTCCGCATTCAAACCGGGCGTACCTATGCCGAAATCCTGCGCCAGAATATCTTTAACCTCATCAATGTCATCCTGTTCACCATCGGCGCGGTGATGGTGGCCATCGGCCGCGTCAGCGATGCCCTGGTGAGCGTCAGCCTCATCTTCTTCAACGCCGTCATCGGCATTTTTCAGGAGGCGCGGGCCAAACGCCAGCTCGATCAAATCGCCCTGCTCACCCGCCCGAAAGTGACGCTGCTGCGCGCGGGCCACCTCCGCCCGGCCGACCCGGCGGAAATCGTGGTCGGCGATGTCATCCTGTGCGATCCGGGCGACCAGATCGTGGTGGATGGCACGGTGTTGCAGGGCAGGGTGGAGGTGGATGAATCGCTGCTCACCGGCGAATCCGACCTGATCCCGAAGACCACCGGCGACACGCTGCTCTCCGGCAGTTTCGCCGTCAACGGCCGGGCCTATTATGAGGCGACGAAGGTGGGCGCGGCGAGCTATGCCAGCCAGCTTACCGCGCAGGCGCGGCAGTTCCGGCTGCAAAAAACCCCGCTTCAGCGCGAAGTAGACCTGGTGATTCGTTTTTTGCTGCTGCTGGCGCTGTGCCTGGGCTTTTTGATGCTCGTCGCGGCGCTGCTGGAGGCGCTGCCCTTCGTGCGCGGCGTGCAGCGGGCGGCGGTCATCGCCGGGCTGGTGCCCAACGGCCTGTTCTTCATGGTCATCGTGGCTTATGCCCTGGGGGCGCTGCGCATCGTCAATCGCGGGGCGCTGGTGCAGCAGTCCAACGCCGTGGAGTCGTTGAGCAATGTGAGCGTGCTGTGTATGGACAAAACCGGCACGCTGACGGCCAACCGCATCTATTATCAGGCGCTGCGGCCCATCGGCATGGATGAAGCGCTGGTGACGCGGCTGCTGGCGGATTTTGCGGCCAGCGCCACCGTCACCAACAAAACGACGGCGGCGCTCATCGCGGCGCTGCCGGGGCACAAACATACGCCGGTGGATGAAGTGCCGTTTTCCTCCGCCCGCAAATGGAGCGCGCTGGCCAGCACCGACCGCGATCTGTACGGGGTGTATGTGCTGGGGGCGCTGGAGATGCTCCAGCCCTGTTTGCCCGCCGGGGGCGAATGGCTGGCCACCGTCCGCGAGTGGTCGGAAAGCGGGCTGCGCGTGCTGGTCTTCGCCCATAACCCGGCCGTCACCACGCTGCACAATGCCGCAGGCACGCCCACCCTGCCCCTGCTCACGCCGCTGGCGGTGGTGAGCTTTGGCGACGAACTGCGCCCCCACCTGCGCGAAACGCTGCTGGGCTTCCTGAATGCCGGCGTGGAACTGAAAGTGATCTCCGGCGATAACCCCGCCACCGTCCGCGCGCTGGCGCAGCAGGCCGGCTTCCCCGGCAGCATTCAGGCCGTGTCTGGCACGGAGCTGGAGGGCCTCAGCGAGAGCGAGCTGGAGGAGGTAGCGGCCCGCAATACCATTTTCGGGCGCATTACGCCGGAGCAAAAAGAGAAGCTGGTGGAGGCGCTTAAGCGGCGCGGCCAGTACGTGGCCATGATCGGCGATGGCGTGAACGATGTGCTGTCGCTGAAGAAGGCCAACCTGGGCGTGGCCATGCACAGCGGCAGCGCGGCCACGCGCGGCGTGGCGGATATGATCCTGCTGAATGATTCTTTCGGGGCGCTGCCGCCGGCCTTTCTGGAGGGCCAGCGCATCATCAACGGGATGCAGGACATTCTGCGGCTGTTCCTCACCCGGGCCATGTATGTGTCGCTGCTCATCCTGGCGATTGCGATGGTGGGCATCGGCTTCCCGCTGCTGCCCAAACACAATACCCTGATGACCTTCGTCACCGTGGCCATTCCCACGTTTATGCTGGCGCTGTGGGCCAAACCCGGCAAGCTGCGCCGCACCAGCCTGGTGGCCACGCTCATGCATTTCGTCTTCCCGGCCGCGCTGTCCATCATGGTCTTTGGGCTGCTGGTGTACGTGGGCACGGTGATCGTGGTGCAAAGCGGGCTGGACAGCGCCACCATCACCGAAGACGATATTCGCGCCTTTCAGGACTTCGCCGGGGTGACGTACCAGATGACCCCTGACCAGGCGGGGCTGGAGCGCACCTTTTTAACGGCGCAAACCGCGCTGACGGTGTTCACCACCTTCGCCGGGCTGGTGCTGCTCATCTTCGTGGAGCCGCCCTCGCACTGGTGGGTGGGCGGCGATGTGTACAGCGGCGAACTGCGCCCCACGCTGCTGGCCCTGCTGCTGATGGTGGTGTTCCTGGTCATCATGAATTACACCCCCTTCCGCCGCTTTTTTGAACTGGTGGCCATGCCCCTGTCGGCGTACATCGGCATTCTGGGGATGGTGGTGCTGTGGGCGCTGACGCTGCGGGCGGCGTGGCGCGGGCGCTGGCTGGAGCGCTTCCTGAACATTGCGCCGCTGCGCCCGGAGATCAACCTGGCACCGGATGCCGCCCCGCGGGCCAGCCTGGTGCAGGAGCAGGTGAAAGCCATCACGCTGCAATAGGGCCGGCGCATCACCCGGCCGCTGGATCGTGTCCCCAAAAATCATTCACCGGCAGGGGATTAAACGCAGCGGCACGGGGGCGTTGGCAGGGGCACGCTGCCCTCACCCTGTTTCCCTCTCCCACAGGCGAGGGACGGGCCCAACGTCGGCCCGCCCTGCACCCCTTCGCCCTACGGGAGAAGGGGCCGGGGGGTGAGGGCCAAATGAGGCCGCCTGCGCCGGGCCAACAGCCACATCGCCGAATTACGCAGCACACTCAGCCAGCGCAGCGTGGAGGTCTAAACCGGCGCGGCCGCAGCGGCTTTTGTAGCGGCGGCGGAAGGCGGGGGGGACT
>JALOOI010000127.1 GCA_025454495.1 Anaerolineae bacterium | reverse complement strand
GGCCGCGTATGCCCCGCTGACGGAAGCGCTGCTGTTCAGTGCGCCGCCGGCCGTGCCGCCGCCGGCCCTGCGGGCCCGCCTGCTTCAGGCCGCCGCCGCAGCACACCCGTCGCCGGCCGCGCAGGGGGCGCTGTGGCGGTCGCTGCGGGCCTTCTTCGCGCCGTCGCTGCGGCTGCGCCCGGCGCTGGCCTTGGCCGTGCTGGTGCTGTTCCTGCTGACCAATGCCTTCTGGTGGCAGCAGGTGCAGCAGAGCACCACCCCGCCCACAGTCAGCCAGTCGCTGCTGAATTTTATCGGCAGCGGCACCGCCCGGCGCGTCGAAATCGCCACACAGCCGGATGCCCCGGCGGGGGCGCTGGTGTGGGCCGCGGGCGCGGCGGCGGATACCTGGATCGGCGTGTTCAGCGTGCAAAATTTGCCGCCGCTGAGCGCCGGCACCACGTATCAGGGCTGGCTCATTCGCGCCGAACAGCCGCCGCTGAGCATTGGCACCTTCAATCTTGCGCCGGATGGCAGCGCACTGCTGATCTTTGAAATTAGCCAGTCCATTGGTGATTTTGACCTGCTCGGCATCACCGCGGAGCCGACGGGCGGCAGCCCGGCACCCACCACCGATCCCATCATCGCCGGGCAGCTTTAGCCTTCACCCCGGTCGGCTGCATCAGAAGAAAGGGAATGAGGGGCCGCGACACCCGTCGCGCCCGTAATTTCGTGTGTTTGCTTATGCCAGAGGGGAGAAGTCCGCATGACTGCCAGTACCATCACGCTGTTGTTATATCTTTTGCTGCTCGCGCCGGGGATGATCGCCGGGTACATCTTCGCCCGGCGGAAGATGTTCCAGCCGCACCACAAATACCTGATGACCACCATCACCCTGGTGAACTGGGTGCTGATCGCCATCATCATGGTCGTCTCGTACAGCCGTTACGTGGCACCCTTTTTGCCGGATTATTTAAGCGATGTGCGCGGGCTGCTGGCGACGATCCACCTGGTGACAGGCGGGCTGGCGCAGCTCCTGGCAACCTACCTGGTGATCCTCATGTGGACGGAACGCACCCGCTTTGAGCGCCTGCTGCCGTATCGCATTCAGCGCATCAAAACCCCCATGCGGCTGACGCTGGCCCTGTGGCTGACGACGGTCGTCCTGGGGCTTGGCATTTACCTCACCTGGTATATCGCCACCCCGGCCCCGGACGACAGCCTTCCCCCGGCCGCCACCGAAGCCGCCGCGCCTGACCCGGCCGCCACCGAAGCCGCCGCGCCTGACCCGGCCGCCACCGAAGCCGCCGCGCCCGATCCAGCCGCCACCGAAGCCGCCGCGCCTGACCCGGCCGCCACTGAAGCCGCCGCGCCCGATCCGGCCGCCACTGAAGCCGCCGGCGGCTAAAACCGGCCCGGCCAGAACAACCGTCATCGCAAACGCAAACGCGGCGGCTCCTGGGAGCCGCCGCGCTGTTTGAGTGCGTTAGATGCCGCCGAGAGTGGCGGTGGGCGTGGGCAGCCCGCCCGGCACGCCGGGATTGTTGTTATCGAAGGGCAGCGGCGTAAACTGCGGCGCAATCGGCGGAATGGGCGTGGGCACGATGGGGGCCGGCGTGGGCGTGGGCGGGATGTTGTTCAGCGTCACCGTCACATCGCGGAAGATGTAACCGCCCGCCTGCGAATAGGCCGCCAGCCGCACGATATACTGCCCGTTGGGCAGCAGCGCCGTGTTCCACGTGGCCAGCGATGAGCCGGCGTTGGGGAACTGCTGGCTGCTGGCCGGCGCGATGCCCTGGAAGGACTGCGGGCTGCTGGCCGGGGCGTACAGCAGTTCAAAGCGGCTTAAATCCGGCGCGCTGATCTGCCCGGTGAGGGTGACGGTGCCGGTGAGCGTTTGCCCGGCAGAGGGGTTGTTCAGCCGGATGGAAGGCAGCACCATGCCCTGGCTGCACGCCTGCGCCGGCGGCGCGGGCAGGTTATCCGGCAGGCCCAGGCGCTGCTTAAAGGCGCGGCCCTGGGTGGTGGTGTTCAGCCACTGCACCGCAAACGGATCAGCGATGTTGGCGAAGGTCTCCTGCACCTGGTTTTCCGCGCACCATTCATTGGCCAGCATGTTCGTCCAGCTATCAATGCTCAGCGTCTGGATGAAGCCCTGCCCCGCCGGGGGCGGCGGCTGCTGCTGAATCCAGATGTCGGTGGTGCGCGTGGGACAGTTGGGGTCATCGCCGGTGCCGGTATCGCGGCACACGGTGCCCTGGATCACGCCGCCGGGGTTGGTGAAGGGCTGCGGGGTGCGCCCGGCCACGGCCGCTTCCATCACTTCGTTCCACACCCGCGCCGCCGCCAGGCTGTTGGCGTTGGTGGTGGCATTGTCAAACGTGCCCAGCCACACGCCCACCACCGTGTTCCGGGTGAAGCCCATCGTCCACAGGTCGCGGTTGCCGTCGCTGGTGCCGCTTTTGGCCCCCACATAATTCGAGGTGGGCAGGTTCAGCCGCGCCAGCGACAAATCGCCATTGATACCGAACTGGTCGCGGCGCGAGGCATCATCCGCCAGGATATTTTGCAGCAGATAGGCGAGCTGCGGGCTGAGGCGCTGCGCCGGGGCCGCGCGTTCCGCCATCACCACCGGGATTTCGGTGCCGCCGGCATCTTCGGTGATGCGCTCGATGGCGTACAGCGGGACGTAAGTGCCGTTGTTGGCGATGGTGCCGTACACCTTCATCATGTCGATCAGGCGGACATCATTCGCGCCCAGGGCCGAAGGCAGCCCGAAGATGGAGCCTTCGACATAATTCAGCCCCAGGCGGGTGGCCATCTCGCGGAAGCGCTCCGCGCCGATCAATTCAAAGGCTTTGACGGCCGGGATATTGAGGCTGTTTTGCAGCGCATAACGCAGCGACACGGGGCCGCGGAACTGGCGATCAAAATTGACCGGGGTATAGGGCTGCTGCCCGGCGATGTTGTAGCTGGAGGGCACATCCCACAGGATGCTGGCCGGCGTGAGATACTGCCCGGTGGGGCTGGCTTCCATGGCCGCGGCATACACCACCGGCTTGATGGACGAACCGGGCTGCTGGAAGGTGCGGGTATTGTCCACCTGGCCGGCAAACTGCTGATTGTTAAAATCCGGGCTGCCCACAAAGGCGCGGATGGCTCCGGTGGTGGGGTCAATGGCCATCACTGCGCCGGTGTTCACGCCGTTGTTCACCAGGGCGGCCACCTGCTGCGCCAGTTGATTTTGCGCCTCATCCTGCACGCGCGGCTCCAGCGTGGTGTAGATGGTAAAGCCGCGCTGGAACATGGCATCGGGCCCGAATTCGGCTTCCACCAGCGATTGAATGAAGTTGACGAAATGCGGGTATTTAAAGCGGGCCTGGCGCGGCAGATACTGGCGCGTTTCCACCTGGGCAAGCTGGATGGACAGGGCCCCGCCGTAGCCGCCATCCTGCCGCACGATGACCAGCGGCGCACCGGTGGCGGGGTCGGTGGTGCGCGTTTGCGTTTGCGTGGAAGGTTCAATGCAGAAGGGCTGGCCGGCGCTGGCCCCGCCCGCGGCCCAGGGGCCATGCTGGAAGAAGATGCAGCCTTTTTCCAGCATCAGGCGGATCGCGCCGCGGGTGGCATTTTTGGATTGCTCGCGGTTGACCACCGGATCGTTGCCGGCGGGCGACTGGATGAGGCTGGCCAGCATGGCCGCTTCGGCCATGTTCACCTCGGCGGCGGACTTGCCAAAATAGAACTGGGCGGCCGCTTCCACGCCGTAGGACTGGTTGCCGAAGAAAAATTGATTGACGTACAGCGCCAGGATGAAATTTTTGTCGTACTGCTCGGCGATGCGGTTGGCCACCAGCACCTCGCGGATTTTGCGCCCGGCGGTGGCTTCGGTATCCTGCAAAATCAGGTTACGGGCGATCTGCTGCGTGATGGTGCTCGCGCCGGATTCAACGGCATCGGCGCTGAGGTTTTGCAGGAAGGCGCGACCAATGGCCGGAACGGAGAAACCGGGGTCTTCATAAAACGTTTCGTTCTCCACCGAGATGATGGCGTGGAGCAGGAAGGGCGAAATATCCTCCAGGCGCACCACTTCGCGCGCGCCGCCGGCCTGGCTGTTCAATTCGGCGATCACCTGGCCGCGGGCATCCAGAATGCGGGCCGTCTGGAACGGCGGGCTGTAATCCGCCAGGCCATCAATGGCTTCCTGATAGGGCGCGACTTCGTTGTTATACCAGGCCATCACCCCCAGGAAGCCGGCAATGGCGCTGACGATGCCGCAGGCCAGCAGGCCGGCCAGGCCGATGAGCAGGTAGCGGGTGGCGGAACTGCGTTCCTGCTTTTTAAGCTGGTCGAACTGGGGCGCATAGGCCGCGGCCGGGTCATAATTCGGCGGCTCGGTGGTGCCCATGGGCGCTTGAATGGCTGCGTTATCGTAGGCCGCGGCCCCGGGCAGCGTGGCGGCCGAGGGCATGGTGCTGTCATAGGCGGGCGTGCCGGCATAGGTGGGCTGTGCGCCGCTCAGGTATTCTTCATGGGCGGCCTGGCCCACCATCGTCGCATCATAATCGACCATGGGCTGGCCCGGCCGCGGGATGCCGCCGGCGGCGGGCATGGCGGCCGTCGGCGCGAGGGTGGCCGTCTGGTAGGGATCGCTGTATTCCTGCCCGGCCGCCGCCTGGTCGGGGAAGTAGGGCATGGAACCGGACATGACATCGGTCATGGCGCTGCCGCCCAGGGGCACCGGCGGGGTGGCTTCCTGCCACTGCTGGCTGGCGCTGTCGTACTGGTACCACTTATCGCTGTCAAAGCCCATCATCCAGTAATTCTGGGCATCATCCTGGATGGTGAGCGTTTGCAGGCGGGTGCGTAAATCGTCGTAGCTCATCTGGCCGGCGCTGTACATCTGGCGCAGGCTGGCCACCTGGTTTTGCGTCTCGATGAAGCGCTGCGCCAGGGCGGCCTGCTGCGGGGTGAGGGCCGGCGCGGCCGGGGCGCTGGCCGCGCCGCCGAACTGCTGCGCCATGCGCCGCGCATAATCGGCGGCATCGCCGGCCGCCGGGACAACCGTGGCGGCATCGGTGGCGGGCATGTCCAGCGTGGCCGCCTCCCCGGAGGCGTAAAGCTGCGCCATGCGTTTGGCCACATCGGCGGCCTCTTCGCCGGCCGGTTTTTGCGCCGCGGGCATCAGTTCTTCCGCCTGGGTGGCCGCGTTGAACAGCGCTTTTTCCGCCGGAGACATGGCCGCCACATTCAGCCCGCTGAGGTCGGCGGCTGCGCCGGCCCCGGTGCCAATGCTGGCCAGCGCCGCCAGCTCGCTGACTTTGAAGGCTTCTTCATCATCGTCTTCCAGGTCTTGCAGCGCATCCTCCAGCGCGTCCAGTGCGCCGGTGCCATCTTCCGGCCGCAGGATGCCCGCCGCGGGCGCTTCCTCCACCGCCGGCGCGAAGGGATCATCGTCCGGCAGCAGCACCTGGGCCGCGGCCGCCGGGGCCGCGCCAAAATCAAATTCTTCCGGCGCGGGGGCGCTGACGGGGGCCGCGGCTGCCGGGGCCGGGATCGGGGCCGGGTCGGCGGGGGCGGGCGGGGCCGCCGGCACCGCGAAATCTTCCGGCGCGGGCGCGGCCGTGCGGGCTGCCGGGGCCGGGCCGGGCACAAAATCCTCCGGGGCGGGGGCCGCCGGGGCCACCGCGGCGGCGGCCGGGGCCGGGGCATTCCAGTCCAGCATCACATCTTCCGGGCGCGGGCCCTGCGGCAGCAGCACCTGGCCATCACGGATCAAAATTTGCTGGCCGGGCGTAAACGGCGTGTCCTGGGCGGCGGGTAAATGCCACGCGCCCACCTCCTCGGCGGCCGCGGCCACCTCCGGCGGCAGGGCGGCCCCTTTCCAGTCCGGGGCGGCCTCCGTCGGCGCTGCTGCCTGGCGGGCACTGGCGGCGCGGGTGGCGGGCGCGTGCCAGCCGCCTCGCATGGTGGGTTGGGCCGGGATGGGTGTGCTGCGCGAATCGGTCATAAACAGTTTACCCGCCATCAACGGTATCAAAATCGAAACAAAACTAATGTGCATTATAGCGCAAAGTTTTTATTTTGCGGGGAATCTGCCCGGCGGGGTGGTCATTCAGCGGGCCGGCGTATTGCGCCCGGCAGGATCAACCGTCACCGGCCGCCGCTGCCGGTGTTATAATGGCGGCTATCCATCCACTGTTATCAGCGAGAGAGTGTCTTTCATGCTGCCGCTAACTGTCCAGACCGATCATCCACCGCTGCCGGCCCCGGCCGAGTATGCCGGCCGTTCGCCGTATCACCTGACGCAGGCGCAGATTGAATTTTTTGATGCCCACGGCTACCTGGTGCTGCGGAACTGGATTCCCGCGCCCCTGCTGCACAAACTTCAGGCGGCCGGCCAGGCGTGGATCGACATGGGGCAGCACCTGCCGGACGATGACCCCAACCGGGTCGATTTTTCCTTTGCACAGCGCGAAGGCGGCCGCCGGGTGATGTACCGCGTTAATTACCTGCACAACAAAGGCCAGGCCGTCTCGCTGGAGCTGCTCGGCAGCCCGTATGTGCTGGGGGTGGCGGAAAGCCTGTGCGGCCAGAATTTCGTCCCCACTTATGAATCGATGGTGTTCAAAGAAGAAGGCGACGGCGAAGAAATTGCCTGGCATCAGGATGCCGTGCATCCGCGCCGCTACCGCATTTTCAATTATGACCTGTACCTGGACGAATCGCGCACGGGGGCCGGGGCGCTGCGGGTGATCCCGAAAAGCCAGGGGCAGGCGGCGGATATTTGCCGCCTGCGCGATGAACATGGCTGGTCGCCGGCGGAATATATCGACGTGGAGATGAACCCCGGCGATGTGCTGCTGCATGATGTGATGGTGGTGCACGGCAGCGAGCGCACCCTGGGGGCGGCCCTGCGGCGCACCATCTATTATGAATTTCGCGCGGCGGAAGAAATTCTGGCCGATGGCCCGTGGGATGAAACATGGATCGATAAGCGGCTGCGGCTGCTGCCGGTGGCCCTGCGCCATCATCAGCAGGCCTTCCCGCAGGCCGCTCAATTTGACTGGCAGATCAGCCCGGAATTTCGGCCGCAGCCGGCCGGCACCGAGGCCGAAGAACTGCGCATCGCCCATCTCATCCACATGTCCGGCGCATATTGCAGCGCCGGCGATGCCATCAAAAAGCAGGTATAACCATAACCATGCGGCCGGCGCGGGGCGGACTATCTGCCGCCCGCCCGGGCCCGATGCTTCAGGAGCAGGCAGATGACGCTTCCCACAACTTACCAGAAACTGGTGGTCACACAGTCCAGCGACCGCCTGCGCGAGGCGGTGGCGGTGGAAACCCTGCCGCTGGCTGCGCCGGGCGCGGATGACGTGCTGGTGCAAACGCATTACACCGGGGTCAATGCGGCCGATTATTTGATGGCCGCCGGGCGCTACCTGGCCCCCACCCCGCCCCCCTTTGACCTGGGCGCAGAATCGACCGGGGTGGTGGTGGCCGTCGGCTCCGGCGTAAAGACGCTGAAAGAAGGCGATGCCGTGATGGCCCTGGCCGGCGGCTACCGCGAGTATTTCACCGTGCCCGCCCGCCGCGCCATCCCGGTGCCGGCCCCCACGCCGGATATGCTGGCCCTGGGAGTCAGCGGGCTGACGGCCTCCATCGCCCTGGAAGAATGCGGCCGGATGACGCAGGGCGAAACGGTGCTGGTGACGGCCGCGGCCGGGGGTACCGGCAGTTTCGCCGTGCAACTGGCCAAACTGGCCGGTAATCGCGTGATCGGCACATGCAGCAGCGACGACAAAGTGGACTTTTTGCGCGGCCTGGGCTGTGACCGCCCGGTGAATTACAAAGCGGAAAAGCTCAGCCAGGTGCTGAAGACCGAATTTCCGCAGGGGGTGGACATCGCCTTTGAAAGTGTGGGCGGCAGCCTGTTCGATACCTGCGTGAATGCGCTGGCCATCAAAGGGCGGCTCATCGTCATCGGGGCCATCAGCGAATATGAGCGCGGGCCCGAACTGGTGACGGCCCCGCGCATCTACTACAAGCTGCTGCAAAAATCGGCATCGCTGCATGGCTTCTGGCTGATGCACGCCTTCCGCCAGATGGCCGACCACGCCGCCCGCCTGATCGCACTGATGCAGCAGGGGCGGCTGGTGGCGGCGCTGGACAGCACCGATTTTTATGGCGTGGCGGGGGCGCTGGAGGCCATCGAGCATCTGTATGCCGGCCGCAACACCGGCAAAGTGGTGGTACGGTTCGCCTGATGCACGGGCCGGCTGACCTGGTGGCGGCGCTGGCCGCGCTGCCGGCCCCGCCGGACGCGGTGAACCCTTATGCCGGCGCAGATGACGACAGCGCCCGCCGCCGGGGGAATTTGCAGCGCTATTTGACCACCATGCAGGCGCGGGCCCCGGCGGTGCTGCTGCTGCTGGAAGCGCCGGGTTATCGCGGGTGCCGCCTGACCGGGGTGCCCGTCACCAGCCGCAAAATTTTGCGCGACGGGGTGCCGGCGCTGGCGCTGTTCGGGGCGGCCCAGGGCTACCAGGCCACCGCCGATGCCGGCTTTGAGGACATCGACGGCGAACAGAGCGCCAGCATTGTGTGGCACACGCTGGCCGGGCTGGCGGTGGCCCCCCTCATCTGGAATACGTACCCGCTGCACCCGCACCGCCCCGGCCAGCCGCGCAGCAATCGCCCGCCGCGCCGCCCGGAGATTGCCCTGGGGGAAGATTTTGTGCGGCACATCGTGGCGCTGTATGCCCCGCGCCGCATCATCGCCGTGGGGGGCGTGGCCGCCGGGGCGCTGGCCCGCCTGTCGCTGGCCGGCGAGCGCATCCGGCACCCGGCCCAGGGCGGCAAGGCCGCTTTCGTCGCCGGGTTAACGCGCCTGCTCAGCCCGGATACTGCATCTTAAGTTCACGCAGTTTGTACGCCTGCGCCTGGCGGGCTTCGCTTTCGGCGGCAGTTTTGCGGGCCGCCAGCGTGAAGCCGGTGGCCGCAAAGCCCCCCCAGCCCATCACCTGGGCGGCGTAAAAGGCCACCCCGTCGGCATCCGGCTGCGAGCCATCCGCCGCGCGGGCGATGCGGGCCACCAGAAACAGCGCCGCTTCCGCCGTGGACACCCCCAGGGGCCCGGTGCGGCGGCGGGTGGCCGTGGTTTCGCCGCCGATGCGCTCGCACATCTGGGCCAGGGGGGCATAATCCTGCGCCTGGCGCAGTTCTTCCACCGCCGCCGTCAGCCCAATCTGCTCCAGCACCCCCATCAGCGCCGGCACCGCCTGCTGCCACACACACCAGGCGCAAAACGCCTGCACCAGCCGCGGCGGCAGCGTCGCTTCTTTCAGTTGGGCCAGCACATCCTCATCCATCCCCGCACTCCCTGCTGTATCAGCCAGCAAACTTTTAAGCTTTATACTGCGTTAGCTTTATTAACCTTTTGTTACAGTATACCCTGACTTTCGTCCCAATGACCCCCATCAACCCGTATAAAAGCGATAAAAAGAGTTAGGGTCTGGTTCGACCATCCCGCGCAATTCTTGACACCCGTCATCAATACTCCCTATAATCACGTTATAATCTTGTTCCATCGGCGCATTCACCCGCCAGCCACAGGGTAGCGATAACGTGAAATCCACTCATGAGCACTACCTCAGCCATCGTGTTCTCAAAATCAATGTTGGATTTTTGTTATCTGACGGCCCCGGCAACAGCCAGGACTCCCGGCTGGACATCCCCTCGGCGGTGCGCGTGGCGGAAGACCTCATCATCAACACCATGGCGGGGCCGCTGCGTTTGACCCGCACCAAAGAAGGCATCCTCGTCCAGGCGCAACTGCGCATCGGCATCACGGCCGAATGTTCGCGCTGCCTGGAAGCCTTCAACCGCACCGTGGAGGTGGCCGTCGAAGAATTGTACATGCATCCCGCGCCGGTAGCGACGGAATTTTTCGTGGGGGCGGATGCCATCCTGGACCTGGCCCCGCTGCTGCGGGCCGAAGTGTTGATTGAGGCTTCGCAGCGGGCGCTGTGCCGGCCGGATTGCAAAGGCATTTGCCCGGAATGCGGCAGCAATCGCAATCATGAAAGTTGTGCCTGCGACACCACCCGCATCGACCCGCGCCTGCGCGGGCTGCGCCAGTTGCTGGATTCATCTTCGGCCGATGCCTGAGGCCACCACGGACGGACAATACATTTCTGTGAACTTTTACAGGGGGTTACTTTGACCGACTACAGCAGCGCTTACGACACCGACCTGGACACCACCCTGCACGACTCTGGCGACTTCGATGATTTTTACCTGGAGCATGGCGAAGATCAGTTTGATCTGCTGTTTGCCGATGACTTCCACGACGAAGCGCTGGACGACGAGTTCATGGAAGATGACGAGCTGGATGAAGAAGACACCGGCGACCTGAACGGGATCGCCTTCAATGACACGGTGGGGCTGTACCTGAAAGATATGGCGCGGGTGCCGCTGCTGTCCACCGAAGAAGAGATCGCGCTGGCGGTACGCATCGAAGCCGGCCGCGAAGCGGCCCGCAAACTGTCCCGCCGGCCGGATCACAGCCGGGCCACGGCGCTGCAAACCACCATTGACGATGGCCTGTGCGCCCGCGAACACCTCATCAAAGCCAATACGCGCCTGGTGGTGAGCATCGCCAAAAAGTATATGACGCGCGGCGTGCCCTTTCTGGATTTGATCCAGGAAGGCAACCTGGGGCTGATGAAAGCCGTCGAAAAGTTCGATTATACGCGCGGCTACCGCTTTAGCACCTATGCCACCTGGTGGATTCGCCAGACCATCAGCCGGGCCATCGCCGACCAGGCGCGGACGATCCGCGTGCCCGTCCACATGAGCGACCGCATTCGCCGCCTGTACCGGGTGGCCCGCGAACTGGAACAGCAGCACGGCCGCCGGCCCTCCATCGAAGAAATCGCGCAGCATATGGATGTGGATCCGCGCAAAATTCAGTGGATGCTCAAGGTGTCGTGGCAGCCGCTGAGCCTGGAACAGCCGGTCGGCGAGGATGAAGACAGCGAACTGGGCAGCTTCATCGAAAACGAAACCACCCCCACCCCCACCGAAGCCACCCATGACCGGCTGCTGCGCGATACGATTGAGCGCCTGCTGGGCACGCTGTCGCCGCGCGAGGCGCGTATTTTGCGGCTGCGGTTTGGGCTGCAAAACGGGCGCAGTTACACGCTGGAAGAAGTGGGCAAGAAATTTGGCCTCACCCGTGAGCGCATCCGCCAGATTGAAGGGCGGGCGCTGCGCCGCCTGCGGCACCCGCGGCGCAGCCGGCAACTGCGCGATTATTTAAGCTAACCCCACAGGGGCGCGACCACCGCGCCCCTTTTTGCTGCCCCCCGCCGTGCCTCCCGGTGGTACAATAAGGGTGCGCCGTCCGGTAATGGCTCCGGCGCACCCTGTGACCACCTGAGATCACCAGGATATCCGATGAAAATTGGTCTGCAAATTCCACGTTTTAACTGGGACGGCGTGCCGGGCACGCTGGCCACCACCCTCGCGCAGATCGCCCGCACGGCCGATGCCGCCGGCTTCGCCAGCCTGTGGGTGATGGATCATTTCTTTCAGATTCAGATGATAGGCGCGGCCGAAGAGCCGATGCTGGAAGGCTACAGCGCCCTGAATTTTCTGGCCGGGGTGACGCAGCAGGCCCGCCTGGGCACGCTGGTCACGGGGGTTATTTACCGGCATCCGGGCGTGCTGGTGAAAACGGTGAATACGCTGGATGTGCTGTCCGGCGGGCGGGCGTACCTGGGCATTGGCGCGGCCTGGTTCGAGCGTGAAGCCGCCGGGCTGGGCATTCCCTTCCCGCCGCTGAAGACGCGCTTCGAAATGCTGGAAGAAACGCTGCAAATCGCGCATCAGATGTGGTCGGGCACGGTGCAGCCGTTCCACGGGCAGCATTATCACCTGGCAGAAACGCTGAATCAGCCGCCCGCGCTCAGCCGGCCGCATCCGCCGATCCTCATCGGTGGCATGGGCGAAACGAAAACGCTGCGGCTGGTGGCGCAGTATGCCGATGCCTGCAACCTGTTCGCGGCCGTGGGCCCGGACGTGCTGCGCCACAAGCTGGAGACGCTCCAGCGCCACTGTGACAGCCTCAAGCGCGATTGGGCCGGCATCGAAATCACCACGCTGGACACCGTGCACCTGGCCCCCGGCGCACAGAGCGCCGCTGACGTGATCGCACAGTGCCGGCGGCTGGCCGACCTGGGGGTGCAGCACGCCATTTTTAACCTGCCGAATGTGGAGAGCATCACCCCGCTGGAGATATTTGGCCGGGAGATTATCCCGGCGGTGGCCGGCTTCTGAGCGCGGGCCGGGGCGTTATCAGGCACAGGGAGACCGGGAAGGCAG
>JALOOI010000126.1 GCA_025454495.1 Anaerolineae bacterium | reverse complement strand
GAGGATGGGGTGTATGTCATCGTGGCGCAGCCAGAGCCGCTGAGCACCGGCACCATTCTCAGCGAAGCTATTGCCAGTACCGGCGTGGCCTACGAGGCCTTTTTGCTGGGCCCGGTGCAGCGGCTGAACCGCTGGGCGGTGTGGATTCAGGATGCGCTGACGCTGATCCTGGTGGGGCTGGCGATTGCGATTGTGTTCCGGGCGAAGCAGTTTAGCCTGGGGGCGGAGGGGCAGCTTTACTTTGGGGCGCTGGTTTCCGGGGCCATCTGCCTCAGCGCGGGGCAGTGGCCGCTGCCGCTGGTGCTGGCTATGGCCATCGGTGGGGCCATGGTGGCGGGCTTTTTGTGGGGGCTGCTGCCGGGCGCACTGAAGGCCTACCTGGGCGCGAATGAACTGGTGTCTACGTTGATGCTGAACGTGATCGCGGTGCGCTTCTTTGAACTGGTTCTCACCTTCCAGCTTAAGCCGCCGGAAGCCGGGTATATTTCCTCCGCGCCATTTGCGGAAAATGCCCAGATGCCGGCCATTATCGCCGGTACCCAGGTGACGATTGCCGTCTTTCTGGTGATTGTTGCCGTGATCGTGGTGTGGCTGCTCATCACGCGCACGCCCCTGGGCTACGAAATTCGCACCGTCGGCGTGAACCTCAAATTTGCCGATTATGGCGGCATCAACACCCGCCGCACCGTTATGCTGGCCATGGCCGTCAGCGGGCTGGTGGCCGGGCTGGCGGGGGCGCATCTCAGCATGGGCATTTTTCGCCAGCTTGTCATCGGGTTGTCGGTGGGGCTGGCGTTTGAAGGGGTGGTGGTGGCGCTGCTGGCCCGCAATAACCCGCTGGTCATTCCGTTTACCGGGCTGCTGTATGCTTACCTGCGGGCCGGGGCGCAGTTCATGGAGCGCGATGCCAGTGTGAGCTTTGAAGTGGTACGCATTATTCAGGCGGTCATCATCCTGCTGATTACGGCCGAAGCGCTGGCCGCTTACTTCCAGTTGCGCCGCCAGCAGAAACCCGCCCAGGGCTGAGGGGATAGCCATGAATGAGGCAGTGATCCAGAGTATTTTTAGCGCGTCGTTCCTGGCGGCCATCCTGCGGGTGACGACTCCCATTTTGCTGCCCTCCCTGGGCGCGTTAATTTCTGACCGGGCCGGGGTCATCAATATTGGGCTGGAAGGCATGATGCTGGCGGCGGCGTTTACCGGCGTGGTCATCAGCGCGTTTGCCCAGCAGTGGTTTGGCGTGGAAACGGGGCAGGCGGTGGGCCCCTGGCTGGGTATGATCCTGGGGGTGAGCGTCTCCATCCTGCTGGCGCTGCTGCTGGGCTTCTTTCACCTGCGTCTGAAGGCCGATCTGATCCTGGCGGGCATCGCCATCAATGCCCTGGGGTCGGCCGGGACGGTGGCCATCATGTTCGAGCTAACGGGCGACCGGGGCAACACCAGCACGCTGGCCAGCCTCAGTATGCCTTTCATCCAGCTTCCTGAATTTATCCAGCAAATTCCGCTGGTGGGGCAGTTTTTCTTCGATGTGTTCGATAATCAGAGCATCATGACGTGGATTGCTTTCCTGTCCGTGTTCGTGGTGGCATTTTTGCTGTACCGTACCCCCTTCGGGATGCACCTGCGGGCGGCCGGGGAGAACCCGGCGGCGGCGGCCTCGGTGGGGATTCCGGTGCAGCGCACGCGCTTTCTGGCGCTCATGCTCAGCGGCCTGTTCGCCGGCCTGGGCGGCATTCATATGAGCATGGGCTACCTGGAATTGTTCCAGCGCGATATGACCGGCGGGCGCGGTTTCATCGCCCTGGCCACCCCGCTGCTCGGTGGCAATACGCCGGTGGGGACGATGGGCGCATCTGTCGTGTTCGGCTTCTTCGACGCGCTGGCCAACCGCGTGGGCACGCTCCAGGTGCCGTCGCAGCTTCCGCAGTCCATTTCCTTTGTGGCCACGGTGATGGCGCTGGTCATTTATGCGCTGCAAGCCCGGCTGACGCTGCGGGTGCGGGCGCTGCGGGCGGCCGAGGGCGAAGGCTTTAATGCCGGCTACTGGCGCAGCATCCAGCGGCTGAGCGTGCTGCACATCATCATGGCCATGGTGGCGGTGATTGGCATTCTCATCAGCATCAGCATGTTTGCGGCCCCCAATGGCTTCGGCGGTGAGGCGGCGGCGTACCCGGTGGCGGGGCTGCTGGCGCTGGTGGCGCTGGTGTTGATCGCGGTGAACCTGCCGTTTTTGCTGCGGGTGGAGCGCATCGGCCAGCAGGTGTATGCCAGCGCCGGGGCCACGCTCATCTGTGGCGCGGTGTATCTGGGCCTGTTCTTCAGCTTATTTTTCAGCCCGGTGCCGGCCCTGGCGGCCGGGCTGGTCGCGGGTCTGCTGGCGTGGCTGGCCCTGGGCGGCTGGCAGTTGCCGCTGCTCAGCCGGGCCTCGCGCCCGGCGACCGCCTGATTATTCCATAACCGGAGGTGTAAACACATTCCTATGACGCTTCTCAAAGACAAAATTCTGGGCGGCCTGTACGGGCAGGCCCTCGGCGATGCCTGGGGTATGCCCGCCTATTTCGACTTTGACCAGACGCAGGCGGCCTTTGGCCCTTTCATCACGCAGTTTTACCCGGCTCCGGCGGATCATGAGGTGCATTCCGGGCTGCCGGCCGGGCGCATTACGGACGATTCGGAGCAGGCTTTTTCGCTGGCGCAGGCCTATATTGCGGCCGGCGGGGTCACGCTGGCGGCCACCGCGGCCGCCATCATTGCCTGGTATGACCGCACCGGCGGCGATACGTCGCTGTATGTGGGGCCCAGCACCCGGCGCGGCGTGCAGGCGTTGAAGCGCGGCGAAGACCCGCAGCGCACCGGCCGCATGGGCGATACCAATGGCGCGGCTATGCGCGTTTCGGTGGTGGGGCTGCTGTACCCCGGCGATCCCATCGGCGCGATTGAGGCGGCGGCCATTTCGGCGCTGCCCACCCATGGCACCAATGTGGCTATGTCCGGCGCGTGCGCGGTGGCGGCTGCGGTGGCCGTGGCCCTGCGCCCGGATGCCACCCTGGATGCGATCATCGCCGGCGGTATGCTCGGTGCGGAGATCGGCCGGCAGCGGGGCACCCGCTGGATCGGTGCATCGGTCACGCAGCGTATTCAAATGGCGGTGGAGATCGCCCGTAAGGGCACGCCGCCGCTGGCCCGCCTGCGCGAAATTTATGATCGGGTGGGTACGTCGCTGTCCATTGTGGATACGGTGGGCGCAGCTTTTGGCGTGCTGGCCATGGCCGAAGGCGACCCGCAGCAGACGGCCATCTACGGGGCCACGCTCTCCGGCGATGCTGATACGGTCGCGGCGATTGCCTGCGCCATGGCCGGGGCGTACCGGGGCCTTGGTGCTTTCGCGCCGGCGGTGCTGGCCGTGCTGGATGCCGACCCGGTGATGCAGTCCTACGGCGTGCCCGCGCTGGCGGATGGGCTGCTGGCGCTGGCGCAGAAAGGCCGTGCATGACGGTGCATGTCATCTCCCTGGGCGACCTGGTGGTGGATTTGATCGCGCCGGTGACGCTGCCCATTCTGCCGTTTCAGCATCAGGAAGCCCGCGGGGTGACCCCGGAACCGGGCGGCTCTGGCAATTTTATGATCGCCGGGGTGCGGATGGGCATGAAAGTTTCGTCCATCGGCGCGGTGGGCGATGACCTGTTCGGCCAATTTTTGCTGAATGTGCTGCGCTCCGAAGGCGTGAACACGGCCGGCATCACCGTCGTCCCTGGTTCTCGTTCTACGCTGGTGCTGGACCTGGTGGATGCCGCCACGCAGCAGCATACCTTCATCGGCAGCCCGGCCGTGGGCGACCCGGTGCCCTATACCGACACCGTGGAGCAGCTTTTAACGTCGGCCGGGGCGCTGTTTTTGCAGGGCTACACGCTGCATGAACGCCAGATTGCCGACCTGGTGCCGCAGGTGCTGGCGCGGGCGCGGGCCCTGGGGCTGCCGGTCTATTTTGATGTGGGGCCCACCGTGCGCCATCTGCCCTTTGAGCGTGTGCAGCACACCATGCGCCAGAGCGATATTTTGATGATGACGGAAGATGAGCTGCCGCTGGCCGCCGACGGGCGTACCGGCGCGGCCGCGTATGCGTTCCTGCTCAGCCTGGGGGCGCGGCTGCTGGTCATCAAACAGGGGGCGCAGGGCTGCCTGCTGGTGCAGCCGCAGCAGCAGGAACAGGTGCCCGGTTTCCCGGTGCCGGTGGTGGATACCATCGGCGCGGGGGATTGCTTCGATGCGGCCTTCATCTATGGGCAGCAGCGCGGCTTTTCCCTGCGCGACAGTGCCCGGCTGGCCAATGCTATGGGTGCGGCCAGTGTGCAAAAATCGGGCAGCGGCCGCAATGCCCCCACCTGTGCCGAACTGCTGGCTGTGCTGCGACAATTTAAGGTGGAGGTGGATTTTTCATGCTGACGACCATTGAACTGGCCACGCCTAAAGGTGAATCGCTGACGGACATCACGCCGCAGCTTAAAGCGGCGCTGAAAGCCACCGGGGTGGCGGCGGGGCTGTGTGTGCTGTTTGTGCCGCACACCACCGCGGCCATCACCATCAATTCCGCGCTGGATCCGGCCACGCCGCAGGACATCATCGCGGAATTGCAGCGGCTGGTGCCCAAACGGGTGGATTTTCACCACCAGTACGATACCCCGGCCGATGCTGCCGGGCACATCAAGGCGGCGCTCATCGGGCACAGCCTCAGCCTCATCATCGCCGGCGGTGAACTGCTGCTGGGGGGTTCGCAAAGCGTGCTATTTTATGAATGCGATGGCCCCCGCCGCCGCCGCGTTCAGGTCAAAGTGCTGGCGGGCTAACCGGGAAAAGATGTTTATGGCCCGTCGTAAAGTGATTATAGATACCGACCCCGGCATTGATGATGCCATGGCCATTTTCTTCGCCCTGTGTTCGCCGGAACTGGAGGTGATCGGGCTGACGACGATCTTTGGCAATGTGCATACGTCGCTGGCCACCATCAACGCGCTGCGGCTGCTGGAGATTGCCGGGCGCACGGATATTCCGGTTGCGCCGGGGGTGGCCGCGCCGCTGGCCAGCGCCTATAAAGGCCCCGTGCCCTATGTGCATGGCGAGGATGGCCAGGGCAATACGCATCTGCCGCCGCCGGCCAGCACGCCGCTGGCCCGGGCCGCCGCGGATTTTATCATCGAGCAGATTATGGCTGCGCCGGGTGAAATCACCCTGATTGCGCTGGGCCCGCTGACCAACCTGGCGCTGGCGCTGCGCCAGGAACCGCGCATTGCACAGCACGTGCGCGAGGTGGTGCTGATGGGCGGCAATGCTTTCACCATCGGCAATGCCACCCCCGCCGCCGAAGCCAATATCCACAACGATCCTGAAGCGGCCGATGAGGTGTTTGGCGCTCCCTGGCCTGTGACCATGGTCGGGCTGGATGTGACGCATCAGGTCATCATGGACAGTGCCCACCTGGCGGAATATGCCCGCATGAACAACCCTATGGCGCAGCATATTCACCGGATTTTGCCGGTGTATGTGGAACTGTACCGGCTGTCCGGCGGGCTGGATGGCATCTACATCCACGATTCGTCCGCCGTCGCCTATGTGATCGACCCGTCGTTATTCACCACCACAGCGCACCCGCTGCGGGTGGATACCTCGGACGGCATCAGCCGGGGCAAGACGTGGGCCTCGGTCAGCCAGTATCGCACGCTGCCACCCTGGCAAAATCGCCCGCCGGTGACCATTTGCGTGGCGGTGCGCGGCGCGGCCGTGGTGGCGCTGGAATTAGAGCGCCTGCGCCACGGGCTGGCCTGATCGTCACCGGCTTAACACTGAAGAAATGAGGAAAGCGAGCATCATGCGTTCACCCATGCACCAGCAAATTGACACGCTGCCGTCGTTGATCCGGCAGATTGCACAGCCGTTTGACGCGGCCGCCCGCGCTACGTTTGATTTTGAGCTGTGTACCTCGGTCAAACGGATTTACCTGGTGGGCTGCGGCGACAGCTACCATGCCTCCTATGGCGCGGAACTGGCCTTTCACCAGCTAACCGGCGTACCGACGCAGGCGCTCAGTGCGCTCACTTTCAGCCGTTATACGGCCGGCTACCTGGCTGCCAGCGCCCCCGGCACCGTGCTGGTGATCGCGGTCTCCGTCTCCGGCGTGGTTTCGCGGACGATTGAAGCGCTGCAACTGGCCCGCCAGGCGGGCGCGGTGGGGGTGGCCCTCACCGGCGCGCCGGATAAACCTCTGGGCCAGGCCGCCGAAAAAGTCTTCCAGACCACTGTGCCGCCGCTGCCGGATGAACTGAATATGGTGGTGCCGGGCGTGCGCTCCTATCTGGCTTCGCAGATGGGGCTGTATATGGCCGCGCTGCGAATCGGGGAGGTGCGCGGCCACCTTACCACTGCCGAAGCAGATGCCCGCCGGGCCGATCTGCGCGGCCTGGCCGACGTGGTGCAGCAGACGATCCAGGTGGCAGAGCCGATCTGCCGCGACCTGGTGCAGCGCTGGTCAGCCGAGCGCGAATTTGTCTTTGTGGGCGGCGGGCCGCTGTTTGCGGCCGGCATGTTCAGCGCGGCCAAAATCCTGGAGGCCAGCGGCGACCCGGCCCTGGCCCAGGAAACGGAAGAATGGACGCACATCCAGTATTTTGGGGCGCACCCCACCACGCCCACCGTGCTGCTGTGTGCCGACGGCTTCGATGCCGACCGCATGGCGGAGGCGGCCCGCGCCGCGCAGGCTATCGGGCGCGATGTGGTGGCGGTGGTGCCGGCGGGCGAAAGCAGCATCAGCCCGTATGCCCGCACGGTGATCGCGGTGCCGGCGGTGGCGGAGTGCTTCGCGCCTATCGTGTACAGCATCCCCGGCGAATTGATCGCCGCCGAACGCGCGGCCGCCCTGGGGGTGCCGTATTTCCGCGCTTTTGCCGGTGGGCGCACGGTGGACTGGGCGGATGGTGCCAGCCGCATTCGCAGCAGTCATATTGTAACCACGCTATTGAAATGAGGCAGTTGCTGTGACTCAGCCGATTCCCACATATGTTTGCGTCGGCAGTATTTTTCTTGACGATATTGTGTACCCGGATGGCCGTACCAGCATGGCCGTCCTGGGCGGCGGCGGGGTGCATTGTGCGGCCGGCATGGTCGCCTGGGGGGAACGCCCGGCACTCATGTCCACCTGGGGCGATGGTCTGCCGCTGAGCATCTGGCAGCGGCTGGAGCGTGATATGGATTTGCGCGGGGCCGTCAAGCTGCCGCTGCCGCAAATTCGCGCCTGGCAGGTGTTCGAGTGGGACGGGCTGCGGCGCGAATTGATGCGCGTGGAGCAGGTGGATCCCTTCATCCACCTGCCAGCGCCGGATAAACTGCCGGAAGCCTTCCGCCAGGCCCGCGCGGCCTGCATCCTGCGCTATGCCGGGGGCTTCATGGAATGGCGCACGGCGTTTGAAGATGCGCTCATCCTGTGGGAACCTGACCAGCATTACATGCTGCCGGAAAATGCCGCTGAATTCCGCCGGACGCTGCCCCACGCGCCCATTGTATCCCCCAATCTGGTGGAAGCGGCGCTCATTTATGGCACTGATGACCCGCAGGAACAGATCAGCGCCATGCTGGCCGATGGCGCGACCATCATCGCGCTGCGGATGGGGGAGTCCGGTTCGATTGTCGCCAGTGCGACGCAGCGCATCCACATTCCCGCCGTGCCGGTGACGCACATCGCCGACCAGACCGGGGCCGGGAATGCCTACTGCGGCGGCTTTCTGGTGGGCTGGCTGCGTACCGGCGATCTGCGCCAGGCGGGGTATTATGGTGCGGTGGCGGCTTCCTTCACCCTGGAGGAGATCGGGGCACCCCGCCCGCCGAACCCGGCCGTGCGCGATGCCCGTTACGCCGCCCTCATGGGGGGCTGAACCTGCGCCGGGCCGGGGGACTGCTGCCCCGGCCGCGGCCTCAGCGGTGGTGATACACCTGCCAGCCCTGGTATTTCGTCAGCGCTTCCAGCACCGGCGCGGCTACCAGCGTCTGGTTGATGGACACATGATGTTCAAAACCCTGCTCGCAGATGTGATGCAGCAGCTCCTGGAAGCGGGGTACCCGCACCACGCCATAGCCGCCGAACGTGTCGATGGGATCATTCGTGAATGCGCCTTCGCCCACATAGGCGGTGATGCGCCCGGCCAGGTCATCGGTGGAAATCCGCAGGTAGGTAAACGGATTTTCCCGAATGCGCCCGTACATCGTGCCGTAGGTGCTGTCTTTGCCCACCGTCCCCGCGATGATCTCCTGATACTGCATCACCGGAATTTCATCAATGAAGACCTCTTTAGGCAGGTTGGAGCAGTGGAAGACCACGGCTTTATCCGGGTCATCGCCGTAATTGTTGTTCCAGTCCACCAGCGCCGAAGGCTTCAGCGAAGCCAGCGCCAGCGCCAGCATGGCCACGGTGCCGGCAATATCGGTTTCGCAGGCGGAGGGCATCAGCGTATTGCTGGCCATGCTCATCACCGTGCAGGGCACCACGCCAAAATATTCTTCCATCGAAGTCCAGCACTGGATGGCCGTGGCATCCAGATCATTCACGGCCGTCCACTCGTCGATGACCGCGCCCAGTTTGGCCATCTTATTCAGCGCCAGGTCGGGTACATCCTGAATGCGGGCATAGCGTTCAATTTGCGCGCGTTTGGCCACCACGCGGCTATCATCGTCGGTCAGGCGGTCAATGCGGCCAAACACTTCGGACAGGTCGAGCGTTTCCACGCTGATACCACTGCGTTCCAGCAATTTTTCGCTGTAGCGCACGGTGTTAAAAGCGGTGGGGCGTGCGCCCACTGCGCCCAGGCGGGCCCGGCGCATCCCGCGCACCACCCGGCACACAGCCGCGAACTGCTTCAGATCGTCCATGAAGGTGGGGTGATACGGGTCTACCGTGTGCAGCCGGGTGAGCGAGAAGGGGATACCATACTGGCGCAGGTTGTTGCACACGCTCATCTTGCCGCAAAAGCTGTCGCGCCGGTCGGCCAGCCCCATCCGGCCCGGATCATCCGGGAAGGCATGAACCAGCACCGGCACATTCAGCCGGGCGAATTTGAGTGTATTGGCGACGGCGCGTTCATCGCCAAAATTGGGCAGCGTCACCAGTACCCCGTCGATGTCATCGGCGTGCTGGCGGAACAGGGCGGCGCAGGTTTGCGCTTCCTGTAACGATTCCACTGCGCCATAGGCGGTATCCTGCTCATCCAGCATGATGGCCTGGATGCCGGCCTGCTGTAACACCTCGCGGATGGCTTCGCGCCCCTGTGCGATGAGGTGTTTGGGGAAAAAGCCTCGATTGCCAAAGATGACCCCCAGGGTGATGGGTCGAAAGAGTTTCGGCAGGCTGCCGATGGAGCCTGTCTGTGGTGCGGCGGCGACCATAACTGTCCCTTTCTAAAAAAGTGCTATTTTTGCCCGTAAACGTGTTGATAACGATGATGCAGCCGGGCGATGTCGTCAGCGGCGATGGGGATGGGCGTGCCCATTTGCAGCGCCGTCCACACAATCGCGGCATTGTCTTCGGTCATGATGGCCGCTTTGACGGCCGCTTCGGCATCCGGCCCGGTGGCGAATACGCCATGATTTTGCAGGATGCAGGCCGGGCTAAGGCTGTCGCGCAGGGCCAGCACCACCTGCTGGCCGATCTCCTCGCCGCCGATGAGGGCGAAGCCGCCGCAGGGAATGGCCCCGCCGAATTCGTCGGCCATGGCGGTGGTGACGCAGGGAATGGCCCGGCCCAGGGTGGCGAAAGCGGTGGCATAGCGCGAATGGGTGTGCACCACGCCATACACCTGCGGCAGGTGCCGGTAGATGTAACAGTGCGAGGCCGTATCGGACGAGGCTTTATAAGCGCCTTCTACCAGGTTGCCGTCGATATCCACCACCACCATAGTGTCCGGGGTGAGATCAGCAAATTTGATGCCACTGGGCTTGATGACCACCAGGTTCGTCGCCGGGTCGCGGGCGCTGATGTTGCCACTCGTCCAGGCTACCAGATGATTGGCGGGCAGTTCGGCGTGCAGGGCACACACCTGTTCCCGCAGGGCTTTGAGCTGCATGGTTATTCTCCGTGCTGCTGGCGGCGCAGGGCCTTCAGCCGCTTCATGACCGGGCTGGTGCGCCCGAACAGGTCATACAGTGCCTTATACTCGGCATACAGTTGATCGTAGAGCGCGACATTTTCCGGGATGGGCTGCACAACATCCGCTTTCAGTTTGCCCATGACATCGGCCGCCGCGTGAATATCCGGGTACAGGCCGGCGGCCACCGCCGCGTGCATGGCCGATCCCAGGGCCGGGGCCTGCGAGGAGCCGGCCAGCTTCAGGCTGCGCCCGGTGACATCGGCATAAATCTGGCGCAGCAGGGCATTTTTCTCCGGCAGGCCGCCGGCGGCCACCAGCTCTTTGATGTGCACCCCGCGATTTTCAAAGGCTTCGATGATGATGCGCGTGCCGAAAGCCGTCGCTTCGATGAGGGCGCGGTAAATGTCCGGGGCACGGGTGGCCAGGGTGGCCCCCACCAGCAGCCCGGAAAGCTCGCCATCCACCAGCGTGGAACGATTGCCGTTCCACCAGTCCAGCGCGATGAGGCCATGCTCGCCCACTTTTTGCCGGGCGGCTTCGCGCTCCAGGTATTCATGCAAATTCAGCCCGGCGGCGCGGGCCGCGTCGTGGTATTCCGGCGGCACCGCATGGTTCACAAACCAGGCGAAAATATCGCCCACGCCGCTCTGGCCGGCTTCATAGCCATACAGCCCCGGCACGATGCCATCGCGCACCACGCCGCACATCCCTTCCACCGTCTGGATGGCTTCATCGCACAGCATATGACAGGTGGAGGTGCCCATAATCATCACCATGGTGCCGGGGCGCGTGGCTTTCACCGAGGGGACGGTGACGTGGGCATCCAGGTTGGCTACCGCGACCGCGATGCCGGCCGGCAGCCCCGTCCAGGCGGCGAACTGCGCCGTCAGCCCGCCCGCCTTCGACCCCAGAGGGGCAAAGACGCGGCTCATCTTCGTATCGACAATATCGGCAAAATCCGGGTGCAGCGCCGCGAAATACGCGCGGGCCGGGTAGCCTTCATCCTGCACCATGGCCTTGTAGCCGGCGGCGCAGGGGTTGCGCGTTTCCACGCCGGTAAGCTGCCACACGATCCAGTCCGCCGCTTCGATGAAGCGCTCCGCCGCGTGATAGATTTCTGGCGCTTCCTGAAGCGTTTGCAGCGCCTTGCTGAAGAACCATTCCGACGAAATTTTGCCGCCGTAGCGCTCCAGCCAGGCCTGGCCCATGCGCCGCGCCGTTTCGTTGATCTGGTCAGCCTGCGGCTGGCTGGCGTGGTGCTTCCACAGTTTAACCCAGGCGTGCGGGTTATCGCGGTACTGCGGCAGCGTACACAGCGGGGTACCATCGCGCCGGGTGGGCAGCATGGTGCAGGCGGTGAAATCAATGCCAATCCCCATCACCTGCGCCGGGTCGATGCCGCTTTGCTGAAGCACGGCCGGCACCGTGCTTTTTACGGTGGCCACATAATCCAGCGGATCCTGAAGGGCCCAGTCCGGCGGCAGCGGTTTATCCAGATGCGGCAAATGCTGATCGATCACGCCGTTTGCATAGGCATAAACCGCCGTCGCAATTTCCTGCCCGTTGCGGGCATCAACCAGTACCGCCCGGCCGGATTCCGTGCCAAAATCAATGCCAATGGTATACATAAACGTATCCTGGAGAACACCTGTTTGAGAAAAAACACCGGCGTATCGATGCCGATTTGACGCACAATCTAACATATTCGTGCGGGGGTTTCAATAGAAGCGGCGCAGGGTTGCGCCCCGTACCCGGCAGGCACAGGTGCACCGCCGATCCTGAAGCTGTAAAATAAGGGGTATCCATGACGGGTCATCCAAAATCGACCGGTGGTGACAGAGCGGCTACCGGCAGTGAGGGAAGGGACATGCGTTATTGTCAGATACTTTTCATCGTGAGTTGTTGTCTGAGTCTCGCCGGCGTTCATGACGCGCAGCATTTAGCGCCGTACATTTACTATTATGCCTATGAACAGAATGCGTTTGTTGTTGAACGGGCGGATGGTAAAGATTCAAGCATCTTGGTGCAATTAGACAGTTCAGATGGAGCTGAATATGTTTTAGGTCCAGGGTGGTCTCCCTCTGGTAAGTGGCTTGTTTGGACTACCCAAGCTTCGGGTATGCCATGGAAAGGTACAGTTAATATCATATCCAGACAACAATACCTTCGCCAAGTTAAGCAGCGAAAGGGTCAAAATGAGGAAGGCGAATGCCGCTAAAGGCGGTAAGGCGTTGCCAAATGCGAGAAACTAAATCC
>JALOOI010000328.1 GCA_025454495.1 Anaerolineae bacterium | reverse complement strand
CGGCCATCTTCATCAAAGATGGAGCCGCCGGGGAAGCGCATAAAGCGAATGCCGGCCGCGGCCGCGGTTTCCATCTGGTCGGGCGGCAGAATGCCATAGCCGCCATAATTGGCCCCCAGCACATACGGGCTGATGGCCCCCTGCACCGCTGCGGCATCGACCGTGAGCGCCGGCACATCCTGCGCGGCCAGCGGGGCCGCGCCCAGGCACAGCAGCAGCAGCGCCAGCGCCAGGCACAGCCCGCGCCGGCCGGGTGGAAGCTGTTTCATGATGTTATCCCCCGTTCAAATACTGTTGATACAGCCGTACCAGGTGCCCGGTGGGGTCGCGGTAGTACTCATCCGGCGTGATGTCCAGCGTCACCGTGCGCGAGGGCTGCGGGTTGACGGTGGGGCGGGTGGCGGCGAAGCGGCGCAGCACTTCGGCATGGGGCTTCAGCGAGCCATCCGGGCGCACCAGCCCAAAAAAGCGCTCATGGATGGATTCGGAGCAGGGCGGCTTATCCCACAGCGCCTCGATATAATCGGCATAGCACCACAGCATGGCCCCGGTGGCCCCCACCGCCACCAGGCGCGGCAGCACGTCTTCAATGTAGGCGGCCAGGTCGTCCTCGGCCGCCATGAACTGGCGGCGCGGTTCGCCATAGGCCGTCCATTCCCACACCTCGGAGGCTTTACCGGGGGTGTTGGTGCAGCCGCCCCATTCTTCCATCAGGCAGGGCTTGCCGGAAAGCGCCGTCGTCAGCGCACAGGTGAACGGCACCAGGTCAGGATCAAGATTGTGGCGGGCCCAGGGTAAATACATGGGGTAGCCGTGCATCACCGCCAGGTCCGATGCGCCGAAGACATCATCCACGCGCAGGCCATTATCGGCGTGCAGGCTGGCCACATGCAGGCCGGTGGTCACGGGGTGCACCGCGTCCAGTTCTTTGATGAGCGCCACCATCTCGCGCACCCAGGCGCGGCCCAGGGCGGCCGTGGGCGGCTGCGCGAACAGATCCGGCTCATTGCCCAGGTTCCACAGCCAGATGGCCGGGTGATCTTTAAACTGGCTGACCACCGTCCGCAGCAGCAGTTTTTCCGCGGCCAGGGCCACGGGGTCGGTGAACATATTGCGGTAGCTGCTGTCCACGATCTGGCCGCCGCTGACAAGCTGTTTCATCCAGCCGGTGGGGTAGGGGATGCCCGTTTGCAGCAGCCAGCGCGGCGACCAGTTGGGGCCGCTCATGTGGCCGGTGAAGAAGGTGACATCCAGCCCCAGTCCCTGCTCCGCGGCGATGTCGCACACGGTGGCGAAGTGCTTCAGGCAGTCGGCCGACACCGCATCCGGCTGCGGCTGCCAGTCGTCCCACAGCAGGAACAGGCGCACCACGTTTAAGCCCAGGTCAGCGATGAGGCTAAATTCTTCGCGGACTTCGCCTGCGTCAAAATCCTGCCACCAGTACATGGCTTTACGGCGGGGCCAGTAATTTACCCCCAGGATGAAGGGTTCACTCATACGGTATCCCATCTGTATGCTGGGCCGGCCGTGCGGGCCGGCCCGGGGCGATGCGGGGCCCTTATTTGTCCACGCCGGTGAGGACGACACCGCGCATGAAAATTTTCTGGGCGAAGAAGAAAATAGCCAGCGGCAGCACCATCGCCATCAGCGAGGTCGCCTGCACCAGTTCCGGGCGTGCGCCGTACTGGAAGTTAAATTCCTGCACCCCCACCGAAATGGGCTGCAATTCCGGCCGGCCCAGCAGGTAAATGAGGGGGCCAAAATAATCATTCCAGGCGAAGATGAAATGGAACAGCCCGACGGTGATGATGGCCGACCACGACAGCGGAATGATGATTTGCAGCAGAATTTGCAGCGGGGTCGCGCCGTCAATGACGGCGGCTTCGTCCAGTTCGCGCGGCAGCGTCATAAAAAACTGGCGCAGCAGGAACACGTTATAGGCATTGGCGAAGAAGTGCGGCACCGTCAGCGGCAGCCAGGAACCCGTCCAGCCGATGCTGGCGAAGAAGGCATAGGTGGGGATGAGCGTCACCTGGCCGGGCAGGATGATGGTGCCGATGAGGATGATGAACAGGATGTTCTTGCCGGGGATGGGGAAGCGGGCGAAAGCATAGGCCACGCAAATGCTGGAGAGCAGCGTGCCCACCATGCCAATAATGGCGATGGCCAGCGTATTGCCGAACAGGCGCGGGAAGTCGATCATGCGCCAGGCATCCGGGAAGTTGCTCCACTGCGGGGCCAGGGTGGAAGGCTTATCCAGCCCGCGCCAGTTGCCCTCCCAGGCGATCAGCCCGGCTTCCACATTCAGCGGGTCGATAAATTCGCTCTCGCGGCGGCCTTTGTTCACCAGCGCCAGCTCGCGGGTGGTGCCATCCGGCATGGGCACGAAATACACATCCAGCGTTTCGCCGTTGTATTCAAACGTTTCCGGCTGCATGGGGAAAATGGAGCCGGTGGCGCTCTCCACAATCTGATCCTGATTCTTGACGGCCAGCAGGGCCATATTGCCGAAGGGCAGCAGGTACACCACCGCCACAATGGTGGCGATCATCAGCACCATCCCGCCCACTGCCAGCTTCCGCAGCTGCACGGAATAATGCGGCACGGTATTGATGTGCTTGTTCTTCTCCGGGTAAGTCAGCGTGGCCATGTTTAGTCTCTCTCTCCGGCATAATACACCCACGACCGCGACGTAGCGAACAGCCCCAGCGTTAGAATGAGCGCGATGATGAAGATGAGCCAGGCCTGCGTGGCTCCGTAGCCCATATCAAAGAAGGTGAACGAGGTTTTATACAGGTGCATGTTGAAGAAATAGGCCGCATTGTTGGGGTTGCCGGTGCCGCGGGTGACGATGTAGGGCACGACGAAATACTGCATCAGCCCGATGACGCTGAGCACCAGATTGTAGAAGATCACCGGCGAGATCATGGGCAGGGTGATGCGTAAAAATTTAATCCACGCCCCCGCGCCATCCACATCCGCCGCTTCATACAGCTCGGTGGGCACGCCCTGCATGGTGGCCAGCATGGTGAGCATGGCATTGCCCGATCCCCAGATGCCCATCATGATGAAGCCCCACAGGATGAGGTTTTCATCACCCAGCCAGTTGGGCGGGTCCTGCACGCCCAGGGTTTGCAGCAGCCGGTTCAGCCAGCCGGTCTGGGCGTTCAAAAAGCTCTGCCAGATGAAGATGCCCGAAACCGCCGGCACCATATACGGCATGTAGAACAGCGTGCTCCAGATGCGTTTGCCGCGCAGCGATTTCATGTTCAGCAGCGCCGCCAGCCCCAGGGGCAGCAGGATGCCGATGGGCACGGCCATCAGCGCGAATTTAAAGGTGACGGTGAGCGCCTGCAACGCCAGCGGGTCATTGAATAATTTTTGCCAGTTTTGCAGCCCCACAAAGT
>JALOOI010000125.1 GCA_025454495.1 Anaerolineae bacterium | reverse complement strand
CGCGGGTTTTCGGCATCGGTGAGGCCATCGGTGTAATACACGATCACGTCACCGGGCTGCATTTGCAACTGCATGGCTTTCAACGGGTTGTTGGGGAACCAGCCCAGGGCCCGGCCGCCCTGCGGCAAAAGCTGCGCCTGGCCGTCCGCCGCGCGGTACAGCACCGGCGGGTTATGCCCGCCATTGACGTGCACACTCTGCCCGCCCACCTCAAACTGGCTGAAGAACAGCGTGACGAACATGCCGTTCTGTTCGGCATCCGGCAGCAGCAGGTCATTGGTGCGGCTGACGGTATCATAGGCGCTGAGGCCGGCGTGGGCATGGCTGCGAATGAGGGTGCGGGCCACCGCCATGAACAGCGCTGCCGGGGCCCCCTTGTCCGACACATCCGCGATGACGGTGCCCAGGCGGCCATCTTCCAGTTCAAAAGCGTCGTAAAAATCGCCGGCCACTTCGCGGGCCGCTTCCCAGTGGGGCGAGAGTTCATAACCGCGCACGCGGGGCATTTCGCGCGGCAGCAGCCCGCGCTGAATTTCGCTGGCCATCTGCAATTCATGCTCCAGGCGGCCTTTTTCCCGCGCCACCAGGTACAGCCGGGCATTTTCAATGGCCCGCGCCGCCATGCCGCTCACGGCCATCAGCAGCGCCATGTCCTGCGGGCGAAAGGCCCCGGCTTTCATGGCCGTATCCACATACACCACGCCGATCAGCCGATCCTGCACCAGCATGGGCGCACACAGGATGGCCCGCAGCCCGCGCATGATGATGCTGGCCCCGGCGTTAAAGCGCGTGTCGAACTGGGCGTTGTTGGTCAGCAGCGGCTCGCGCGTTTCCACCACCTTGCCCACAATGGTGGTGCTGTACCCTTCGGATTCCAGCGTTGCGCCATCAATACCCCGCGCCACCAGCACCTGGAGCGAATTTTCGGCTTCGTTATGGATCATCAAAAAGCCGCGCTGGGCCCGCGTCACCTGCATGATGGCATCAATGGCATTGTCCAGCGCCCGGTCAAATTCCAGGGTGGAATTGATCCACGACGACACATGATACAGCGTCAGCAAATGTTCAGGAGTCAGGTTATCCGCAGGGACTGCCGGTTGAGACATGGGTTTCGCTTTCCTGTGAGCCGCGTATACGCCCTGTATTATAGCATTATCGGCCGGGGGATACAGCCCATCGGCAGCAGCAGCCTGCCCCCGGCCGCAGGCCGCCGCCTGTTGCGTTATTTGCAAATTTTGGTGATCTGTGGTTTGATATTTTTCACGGATTCTAAACAGTCTTTTCAGGTGGCGGGGTGATTACCTTCCTTAAGGTGCATGAAGTGCTTCAGCAGGGGCCCAGCTATCGGCTAAGCTGGTATAACGCCGAACACACCATGATCGTGCTGGAAATTTTTGACCGCTGGACGTGGGATGAAGCGCTGGTGGCGGTGCCGCTGCTCAACCGGCTCATCGAAGAAGCCGGGCAGCCGGTGTACAGCCTGTATTATTATCGCGTCAGCCATCTGTCGCTGTTCCCCAGGGGCACGGGCCTGTCCAACCTGCGGCGCATTCTGGAACTGGACCCGCGCAATGAAAAGCTGGTCTTTTTCATTCATCAGGATGCCATCACCCGGCAGTTCATCACGCTGCTGTCGCGCGTGTACGGGCTGCGCCAGATGCTGCACAAATATCGCTTTGTGGACACGTGGGAAGAAGCCCTGCACCAGATCGACGCTGACCGGGCCCCGCAGCCCTGATGCCGACCATCACCCTCACCCCGCACCCGTCCCGCGTTTTTAGCGCTCAGCGCTGGTATAATGCGGCCGCATCAGCCTTCACCAGGAAAGCAGAGCCGGCATGAAATTTGATGTGACTATTTTTCCTGACGATTTAAACAGCACCCGCGATCTGGCGCGGATCGTGGAAGATTACGGGTTTGATGGTTTATGGACGGCCGAGGCGGCGCATAACCCCTTCCTGCCGCTGACGCTGGCCGCCTCCAGCACGCAGCGCATTCACCTGGGCACGGCCATCGCGGTGGCCTTCCCGCGCAGCCCCATGGTGACGGCGCAAATCGCCTGGGATTTGGCGGCCCAGTCCCGCGGGCGCTTCATCCTGGGCATGGGCACCCAGATCGAAGCCAATATTGTGATGCGCTTCAGCGCATTGTGGACGGGCAAGCCGGTGCAGCAAATGCGCGAATATATTGAAGCGCTGCGGGCCATCTGGCAGGCCTTCCAGCAGAACGGGCGGCTGCGCTACCGGGGCGAAACCTATAAATTCGGCCTGTTGCAGCCATTTTTTAACCCCGGGCCCATCGAACACCCGCACATTCCCATTTACATCGCCGGGGTGAACGAAGGCATGTGCCGCCTGGGGGGCGAACTGGCGGACGGCTTTCATGTGCATCCCTTCCACACGGTGAAATACCTGCGCGACCTGGTGTACCCGGCGCTGATGCAGGGCGCGGAAAAAGCCGGCCGGTCGGTGAAAGACGTGGCGCTGTCGTGCGCGGTGTTCGTCGTCACCGGGCGCGATGCCGATGAAATCGCCCGCAACACCCGCGAAATTAAATCGCAGATTGCCTTTTACGCCAGCACCCCCGGCTACCGCGCCGTGCTGGATATGCACGGCTGGGGCGACCTGGGGCAGCACATGAACCGGCTGACCAAAGAGGGCAAATGGGATGACATGTGGCGCGATGTGCCCGATGAGGTGCTGCACGCCATGGCGGTGGTCGCCCCGCCGGACGAACTGCCCTACAAACTGCGGGAACGCTACCAGGGCCTGCTGGACAGGGTGGGCTACTATTTTCCGTTTAAGCCGCAGGAAGCCGACCGCCGTATCATCTGGGAAGCCGCCAGCCGGGCCATGCACGGCTAAGGCCCCCGCTAACCGCAGCCTGTGCCCGCAGGCAGCTTTGTACCGGCCTTGATTCATACAGGATGACCATCACCATGACGACCGCACACGCTTACGCCCGCGAGCACGCCGGCGATTTCAAAGAACAGCTTAAAGACCTCATCCGCCTTCCGTCCGTCAGCACCGACCCGGCCTACGCGCCCCAGGTGCGCCGTACAGCCGAATGGCTGGTGGCGCACTTCACCGGCCTGGGACTGGCCGCCCGCCTGATCGAAAAAGAGGGCCGGCATCCCATTGTTTTCGCCGAATGGAACGGGGCCGGCGCGGCCGCCCGTACTGTGCTCATCTACGGGCATTATGATGTGCAGCCGGCGCAAAAAGCCGATGGCTGGCTGACCGAACCGTTTGAGCCGGTGGAGCAGAACGGGCGCATTTATGCCCGCGGGGCCACCGACGACAAAGGCCAGATGTTCATCCATGTGAAAGCGGTGGAAGCCATCCTCAAAACGCGCGGCCGCCTGCCGGTGAACGTCAAATTTCTCATCGAAGGCGAAGAAGAATCCGGCGGCGAACACATCGCGCAGTATGTGAACAGCCATCCGCCGGAACTGCGGGCGGATGTGTGCCTCATCTCCGATGGTGGCATGACGCGCATCGAGGAGCCGGTGATCGTGAATGCGCTGCGCGGCGCGACCGGCCTGGAGATCACGGTATACGGGCCAAAGGCCGACCTGCACAGCGGCATGTATGGCGGCTCGGTGTATAACCCGTTGCAGGCGCTGGCGGAGATCATCGCCCGGCTGCACGATGACGCGGGCCGGGTGACGGTGCCGGGCTTTTACGACGATGTGCTGCCGCTGACGGCGGAGGAACGCGCCGAAATCGCTGCCACCGAACTGGATGAAGCCACCTGGCGCGCGGAGACCGGGGCCAGCCTGCCCTGGGGCGAAGCCGGGTACAGCCTCAGCGAGCGCCTGGGGGCCCGCCCCACGCTGGAGATCACCGGCCTGGCCGGCGGCTACCATGAACGCGGCTTTAAGAATATCGTCCCGGCGAAGGCGCTGGCCAAGATCAGCATTCGGCTGGTGGCCAACCAGCAGCCGGCCAAAATTCTGGCGCTGGTGGAGGACTATCTGCGGCAGCTTACGCCGCCGGCCGTGCGCCTGGAGATCACTGCCCGCGCCGGCGGCATGGGCGCGGCCCTGGTCAACACCGCCACCCCCATGATGCAGGCGGCCATCAATGCTTACCGCCAGGGGTGGGGCGCTGCGCCGGTCTTTAAGCGCGAAGGCGGCAGCATCCCGATTGTGTCTTCGTTCCAGTCCGTCCTGGGGCTGCCGGTCATCCTCATGGGCTTCGGGCTGAACAGCGACGGGCTGCACGGCCCCAACGAATCCTACAGTATCGAGATGTTTGAACGCGGCATCGCCACGGCCATTCACTTCCTGGATGAAGTGGCGGCGCTGTAAGCGGCCCGGGGGACACCACGCCATGACCATGACCACAACCACGACCATGACTCCGTATGAATATGCCGCCGCGCATCAGGAGCGCTTTGTGCAGGAACTGATCGACCTGCTGCGGATTCCGTCCATCAGCACGGATCCGGCCTTTGCGCCGCAGGTGCGCCAGGCCGCCGACTGGCTGGCGGCGGATATGCGCCGCATCGGGCTGGAGAACGTGGCCGTGCTGCCCACCGGCGGCCACCCGGTGGTCTACGGCGACTGGCTGCACGCCGGCGACGACGCGCCCACCGTCCTGATCTACGGGCATTATGATGTGCAGCCGGCCGTGCTGGCCGATGGCTGGCTGCATGATCCGTTTACGCCGGTCATCCGGGAGCAGCGGCTGTATGCGCGGGGCGCGTGCGATGACAAAGGGCAGGTGCTGGCGCAGTTGAAAGCGGCCGAAGCCCTGCTGGCCACCGGCGGCAGTCCCGTCAACCTCAAATATCTCATCGAAGGCGAGGAGGAGAGCAGCAGCGAAAACCTGCCCGGCTTTGTGCTGGCGCAGCGCGAACGGCTGCGGGCGGATGTCGTCCTCATCTCCGATACGCGCATCGAATCGCTGGAACAGCCGTCGCTGAATTATTCGCTGCGCGGCCTGGTGACGCTGGAGATCACCGTTACGGGGCCCACGCGGGATTTGCACAGTGGTTTTGGCGGCATCCTGCACAACCCGGCGCAAGCGGTGGCAGAAATTGTGGCGAAGCTGCATCACCCGGATGGGCGGGTGGCCGTGCCCGGCTTTTACGATGCCGTGCGCTCCCTGGGCGCAGAGGAACGGGCCGCCCTCCAGGCCGCCGACCTGCCGCCGCGCGAATGGCAGCACATGATGGGCGATTTACCGGAATGGGGCGAGGCCGGCTACCTGAAGATTGAGCGCATCGGCACGCGCCCCACCCTGGAGATCAATGGCCTTTACGGCGGCTACAGCGGCGATGGCTTTAAAACCGTCATCCCGGCCCGCGCCGGGGCCAAAATAAGCTGCCGCCTGGTGGCTGACCAGGACCCGGAGACGATCTTCGCCGGGGTGAGCGCGTATCTGCGGCAGATCACCCCGCCCACGGTGCGGCTGGACATTCGCCCGCTGGGGCACGGCCGGCCCGTCCACACCCCCACCGATCATCCGGCGGTGCAGGCGGCCAAACGCGCTTACGGGCGCAACTGGGACAAAGCCCCGCTGTTCATCCCCGGCGGCGGCAGCATTCCGGTGGTGGCCGAATTTCAGGAGAAGCTGAATTTGCCGGTGGTGCTGATGGGCTTCAGCCTGCCGGACGGCGGCGCACACGGCCCCAATGAGAGTTTTCACCTGGAGATGTATCGTAAAGGCGTGGCCACGGTGATCGCCTTCATGGAAGAACTGCGGGCGGGGATGCCGGCGTAACCCGACCCGACCCCGACCCGGTGGCGGCGGGGCGTTTACCCGCCGCCCTGCTTCGCCGCGATGGCGGCCAGCACCCGCCGCGCCGACCCCGCCAGGACGGTGTGCGGGAACTGTTCCAGCAGCCGGGCATAATACACCTGTGCCCGCGCATACTCCCCGCTTTGCAGCAGCGCATAGCCCATATTGTTCAGCGCCATTTCGCGGTAACTGATGGCGCTGGCGGTGAGCATGGTCAAAAAACGATACTCGTCCAGCCACGGATAGCGGGTGAAGAACGCATAACTGGCCTCAAACGCCTTCAGCGCCGGCTGCCACTGCCGGCGGCGAATGAGCCACATGCCCCGGCGATGGGCCCCGGTCAGCGCCAGCCGCGAGCCGTAAGAATAGACCAGGTACACCATGGCCCCGGCCGCCAGCGACACCAGCGGGCTTACCGGGCGCACCAGCAGATGAATGAGGCCCACCACCAGCGCCCCGGCGGCCACCTGCGAAAATACCATCATCACCGAAGTACGCTGCATGACCGGCGCGGGGGTTGCGGTTGGGGTGGGGGTGGGGGTTGAAGACATGGGGCCGGCAGCTCCTGGCACAGAACATCCTCCCTATTCTAACGGAAATTGCCCCGCCCCGGACAGGGAAAACGGCCGCCGCCGGTCTATTGCATCACCCGGCACAGCCTGTTACAATCGAATCAGCAATTGAATAAATTGAATACGTGCGATACCTTCGGGGCAGGGTGAAATTCCCGATCGGCGGTACAGCCCGCTACCCGGCGCAGCCTGGCTGCAACGGTGGATTCGGTGAAAGTCCGAAGCCGACAGTGATAGTCTGGATGGGAGAAGGTGCAGGCCGCAGCGCAGCACAGGCGCTGAGGTTTGTTTGTATCGGGCACGCTGCATCGGCTCACCCTGTCCGCATTCATGGCGGCAGCGGGGTTTGTCGGCGTTGCCCCCTCCCCCTGCCCCGACTGTAAACCACCAGGCAGCGGGGTTTTGACCATGTTGCAGGACACCCATCCAACCATCTCCACCCATCCACCCCCAAAAGGGCTGGCCTGGCCGCGCCCGGCCGGGCTGTCGCGGCGCTGGCTGCGGCGGCTGTCCCCGCTGGCCACCCTGCTGGTGATTCTGGCCGGCTGGCACGTCATCACCGCCCGCGAGCTGTACCCGGCCTTCATCATCCCGCCCCCGGCGGCCGTCGCGCAGGCTTTCGCGGCCGCCGTCAGCGATGGCAGCCTGCTCGCCCATACCCGGGTGACGCTCGGTGAAATGCTCGGCGGGCTGTTCATCGGGGTCAGCGCCGGGCTGCTGGTGGGCTATGCCATCGCCCGCCTGCCGCTGCTGGAAGACCTGCTGGCCCCCATCATCGTGGCCTTCCAGTCCACGCCCATCGTGGCCTATGCGCCGCTGCTCATTATCTGGTTTGGCAGCGGGCACACGGCCAAAATCGTCACCTGCGCGGTGATCGTGTTCTTCCCCACGCTGATGAATACCATCGTCGGGGTGCGTACCGTGCCGGCGGCCCTGCGCGAATTGATGCGCTCGCTCCAGGCCACGCCCCTCCAGGTGTTCGTCAAGCTGGAAGTGCCGGCCGCGCTGCCGGTGCTGCTCACCGGCCTGAAGACCAGCGCCACGCTGTCGGTCATCGGGGCGGTGGTGGGCGAATTCGTCAGCGCGGGGGATGGCCTGGGCTACCTGGTCACGTCGTCGCGCTATGAATACAACACGCCCATGGTGTATGTGGCCGTGCTGACGATGACCGCCCTGGCGCTGGCGCTGTACAGCCTGGTGTCGCTGCTGGAGTGGCGGCTGCTGGCCTGGCAGCGGCACAGCCACGCCCGCCAATCATGAGTCGGTTGACCGGTTACAGGTTTCAGGAGGCTAACATGTTACGGATCGTTCGTTGTCTCGCCGGGTTCGCCCTGCTGCTGCTGACCTCCGTCAGCCTGGCGCAGGACGCGCTCACGCCCTATCGTTTTTTGCTGACCTTCATCCCCAATATCCAGTTTGCGCCGCTGTACGCGGCCATCGCGGACGGGCATTACGCCGCCCTGGGGCTGGACGTGCAGATCGAGTATTTGAATGAGCCGGATGTGATCGACCTGGTGGCCGCGGAACAGGCCGATTTTGGCATGGTCAGCGGGGAACAGGTGATTCTGGCGGCGGCCCGCGGCCGCCCGGTGGTGTATGTGTATGAGTGGTTCCAGCAGTATCCGGTGGGCGTGGTGTTCGATGCCGCCGCAGACATCACCACCCCGGCGGATTTAGCCGGGCAGCGCGTGGGGATTCCGGGGCGCTTTGGCGCGTCTTACAGCGGCTTCACCGCGCTGCTGCTGGCCGCCGGCATGGCTGAAGACGCGGTGCAGCTTGAAGAAATCGGCTTTAATGCGCCGGAAGTGTTCTGCCTGGGCGCGGTGGACGCTGCCGTGGTGTACATCAACAATGAGCCGCTGCAAATTCGCCATCTGGCGCAGGCGGGCCAGTGCGGCGATGTGCAGGATGTGCGCGTGCTGACCGTGGCCAGCGATACGCCGCTGGTCTCCAACGGGCTGGTGACGCACCAGGCCCTGATTGAGCGCGACCCGGACTTTGTAGGCGCAGCCATCGCCGCCTATGATGCCGGGCTGAAAAGCGTCATCCACAACCCGGCCCGCGCCTACCTGCTGAGCGCCGCTTTTGTGGACACGCTGCCGCTGACCGACGCGCTGCAAGCCGTCCTCACCGAGCAGGCCACCGCCCAGGAAGCGTTTCTGGCCACCGGGCCCGACCGGGAAGCCATCGCCGCCAGCCGGGCCGACCTGCTGGCCGCGCTGCGGGCACAGTTCACCCCGGCCGAGCTGATCCAGATGGAAGTGCTGCTGGCCAGCATTGACCTGTGGGATGCCGACCGCCCCGGCTTCTCCGATGGGAACGGCTGGGAGAATATGCAAAACACCCTGCTGGCCATGGGCCTGCTGGCGGAAAAAGTGAATCTGGATCGCGTGTACAGCAACGCCTTTGTGCCGGCCACCGCCGACTGAGGCGAGTGCCGCGGCGGTCGGGCCGGTGAGGGCGGGTGCGCCGCCCTCACCTTGACCGCCACCGTGACCGCCACCGCGACCGCAAACGTGGCCCTGGCAGCGGGCAATCGCCGGTTCGCGGCGGGGCAAAATCGTGGTAAGATGCTGGCGCTTTGCCCTGGAATGTCCGTTGCTGGAATGAGGTTATCAGGTGAGACGACACTACTCCTGCCTTCTGCTGTTATGCGCCCTGGTGCCGCTGCTGCTGGCGGCCTTTTTCTTCAACGTCGCGCCCGAAAACGCGGTTTTCGCCCAGTTTATGACCAATACGCCCCAGGGTGCGAGCGCCAGCGCCACCCGGCCGCCGGCCGTGGCGGCCACCGCTGCGGTGACGGTGACACCCGCGGCCACCGTTACGCCGGCCCCCACCCGCGAGGCCATCTTTAACGCGCCGGTGTGCCAGTATGTGCCCGGCCAGCCCACCGCCGCCGATTGCATCGCGCTGATGCAAAAATACCCCCGGCCGGACGTGCTGGATATTCAGCCGGATGGCTACACGCTGAGCAATTACACCTTCTGGAAGATTCCGCAGGGCAACATCAGCAAGTTTGATGCCCCCGGCGGCAGCGTCATCGGCACCATTCCGCCCGGCTTCAATTTCGTCCGCGTGGTCAACAGCGATGTGGCCGGCTGGCTGCAAATTGAGGGCGGCGAATGGATTGAACGCAGCGCCGCCGAATACCGCGAAGCCTCCTATTTTACCGGCGTGCGCCTGCCGGACGGCTGGAACCAGCCTTTCGGCTGGGTGCTGGATACCACCGGCATCTGGGCCTCGCTGGAGCCGGGCGGCCCGTCCACCTCGGAAAGCGGCCTGGTGCCGCTGCACTATGAGCGCTACAACATTTACGCCGAAGCCGTGGATGCCGAAGGCTGGAAGTGGTACCTGGTGGGGCCTGACCAGTGGGTGAAGCAAATTTATATGGCGGTGGTGCAGCCCACCACCCGGCCCGCCGGCCTCAGCGGCAGCCACTGGATCGCCATTGATCTGTTCGAGCAAACGCTGGTTTTGTATGAAAATGACCGGCCGGTGTTTGCCACGCTCATCAGCACCGGGCTGCCCGGCACCGAGACCAATGAGGGCATTTTCCCGGTGTGGGCCGCGCTGGCCCGCGATGCCATGTCTGGCTCCACCGGGGCCCCCAACGCCTACGCGCTCCAGAGCGTGCCCTGGGTGATGTATTTCGATGGCAGCATCAGCCTGCACGGCACCTACTGGCACGATACGTTTGGCTACCGGCGCAGCCGCGGCTGTGTGAACCTGAGCATCAGCGATGCGCGGCATGTGTTTGAATGGTACCAGTCCGCCCCGGCCGATGCCGCCGGTGTGCCGCAGGTGCAGGTTTACGTCCACAGCACCGGCGAATACCGCGACGGTGACAACAAATAAGCGGCCCGCGGGGGCTGCCCGGTTGGGCGGCCCCCGCACCACCCCCCGCGACTACCGGTGTTCCCCCGCCCGCCAGTATGCTACACTTCTGCCCGTTCATCCATTCTTGACGGAGCAAACAGACTGATGCGGCTGGCAGTATTTTCCGATATTCATGGTAATCTGGCGGCGCTGGAAGCCGTGCTGGCGGATATGGAACGCGCCGGCAGCATCGACCGCTGGTGGTGCCTGGGCGACCTGGCAGCCCACGGCCCGCGGCCGGCGGAATGCCTGGCCCGGCTGCGGGCCCTGCGCGAGCAGCATGGCAAAGAGGTTTTTCAGGTTATTGGCGGCAATACGGATCGTTATCTCGTCACCGGGGAACGCTTCCCGCTGCCGGCCGTCACCGATGCGGCGCTGCTGGCGGCGCGGGTGCAGTCCCTGGCCACCCGTGACCGGGTGCTTAACTGGAATGTGAGCGTCCTGAGCTATGCCGATTATGAATTCCTGGCGCAGATCATCGGGCGGGAACTTCAGCAGCGGGTGGAGGGCTACGGCACCCTCATCGGCTTTCATGCCATCCCCGGCAACGACGAAAGCCTGAGCCTGCTGCCGGCGACCCCGGAGGAAGAAGCCCATGATGCGCTGCTGGATCGGGCGGGGCGGCTGGCGCTGGCCGGGCATACCCACCAGGTGATGGATCGCACGCTGCAAGCCTGGCGCGTCATCAACCCCGGCAGCGTGGGCATGTCCCTCACACAGCATGGCTATGCGGAGTGGGCACTGCTGACGGTGACGGGCGACGGCGTGCAGGTCGATTTCCGGGCCGTGCCCTATGATGTGGCGGCCGTCATCGCCGATGCCCGCGTCGCCGGGCACCCGGACCCCGACTGGCTGGCCGACTGGCTGCGGACGACCGCGTGAGGGCCGACGGATGAAGATGCAGCAGTTACTGAACGATATGCAGGCCGACGGTCGGCAGGCGGTGCTGCTGCTGGCGCAGGTGGGGGCCCTGCCCACCGAATTGCAGGTTATCGTGCAGGTGGCGGATTATGACAGCGCGGCCCGGGGGCTGCGCCCGGTACGCAGCTATATTGTGCGCGTCCTGGGGGTGATCGAGCATCGCGTGGTGAACCTGGGCACCACCACCGGCGACGTGCAGCTTGTGACCGATCATCCGCTGCTGTACGAATACAGCCAGCCGCCGGCCGCGCTGTTCTTTCGCGGGGCGCTGGCCGATGCCCACGACATCGTGCTGGATATTGCCCAGGCGCACGCCACCACCTTCCAGGGCTGGCGGCACTTCCCGCAGTATCTAAACGTGGAGCAGCCGCTGCTGACGCTGCTGCAATCCGGCGGCGGGCTGCTGGGGCAAATGCCGCTGCCGCTGGCGCAGCGGCTGGCGCAGGTGCTGGACAGGCACGGGCTGGAACATAAATTGCTCACCGGCGAGCCGACGCTGAAACCGCCGGCCAGCGGGCAGCCGTTGCAGGCGCTGTTCATCGGCGAGTCCTACTTTGTGTCCTTCGCCTTCTCGGTGGATGAAATGGGGAAAACCCCGTGAGCGTGGCCGTGCGCCCGCTGCCGCTGGACGATGATCGCGTGGCGGCGCGGATTCTGGTGATTCAGCAGGCGGCTTACCGGGTGGAAGCGGCTTTCATCGGTTACGCTTCCATCCCGCCGCTGTACGACACGCTGGAGATGCTGCGCGACAGCGGCGAAGCCTTTTATGGGGCCTATGCCGGCGAGGTGCTGGCCGGCTTCATCGCCTGTGAGCTGTCGCCGCAGACCGTGAGCATCACCCGCCTGGGCGTGCATCCCGATTATTTTCGGCGCGGCAGCGGGCGGGCGCTGCTGCTGTACGTGGAAACACAGGTGGCGCTGGAACGGCCGCGGCTGGCGGTGTCCACCGGGGCGAAGAATGCCCCGGCCCGCCACCTGTACGAGCAGCACGGCTTCGCCTGCTTTAATGAGTGCGAAGTGGAGCCGGGCCTGACGATGGTTTTTTACGAAAAATGGCGTTGATTATTCAAGGAGATGGTTTTTATGCAGCTTACACAGGCCAGAGCGCTGGTCACGGGCGGGGCTTCCGGGCTGGGAGAAGCCGTGGTGCGGCTGTTCGTGGCGCAGGGGGCGCGGGCCGTCATCGTGGATGTGAATGAGGAGAAAGGCGCGGCCCTGGCCGCCGAACTGGGCCCGGCCGTGCGCTTTGCGCGGGCGGACGTGAGCAGCGAGAGCGAGATGCAGGCCGCGGTGGCGCTGGCGGTGGCGGATTTCGGCGGGCTGGATATTCTGGTGAACTGCGCCGGCATCGGCCTGCC
>JALOOI010000124.1 GCA_025454495.1 Anaerolineae bacterium | reverse complement strand
TGATCGGTGCGGCGGAACTGGCCGCCATGCCGCCGCACGCCATCCTCATCAATACGGCCCGCGGGGCGGTGGTGGACAGCGCCGCGCTGCTGGCCGCGCTCCAGGCTGGCACCATCGGCGGGGCCGCGCTGGATGTGACCGACCCCGAACCGCTGCCAGGGGATCACCCGCTGCTGGCGCTGGAAAACTGCCTCATCGTGCCGCACATTGCCAGCGCCAGCGTGGCCACCCGCGAACAAATGGCGCTGCGGGCCGCCGATAACCTGCTGGCCGGGCTGGCCGGGCAGCCGCTGCCCTTCTGCGTCAACCCGGAGGTGTACGCATAGGCGGGCAGAAGGCACCCCCACGCGCTCAGAAAATTTCATACCAGGTTGAAGTGAAGAAGTATAATCAACAAAAACAAGAAGGCAACTTCGATGATACGAAAAAAGTCTCATGCATTTATCTCATATTCCAGAGCCGATAAGAAATTTGTAGAGCAGGTAGTGCATGATCTAACTCAACGCGGGATACCTGTTTGGATCGACTCAGCAGGGCTTTCACCGGGAACTTCAAACTGGGAACAGGCTATTCGTGATGCCATTGAACAGGCTTTTGCCGTTATTCTTGTCGCATCCCCTGACTCGCGTCAGTCTGTATATGTTCAAGGTGAATTGAACGTAGCGAAAATCCGAAACTGTCCCGTTTATCCGATTTGGGCAAATGGCAGGGAGTGGATTGATTGTATCCAATTAGGAATGGTGAACTATCAGTACATTGATTGCCGATTGGATCAGTATGCAGCGGGAATGGATAAACTTGTAGAGGTAATGCACAAAATCGTGGGAAACCGCGAAGCGGAAACAACTGTTTCTATTTCACTGCCAACTCATGAAACAGTTTCGGTAGTGCTGTCGCAATTCGAAAGTATGGAAGGTCTTCTAAATCATCTCTTCATGAATTATCTGATTGATTGGTATCAACCGATAACATATGGAAGTGAATGGGTACTGGCTAATGTGACTACCAGGCAATTAGCTGTCCCGTGGGGCTGGTTATTGGAGTCAACTGGAGAAAAACCGCCACTCTTTCGAATGGATCGAAACTGGGCACGAGAAACACCCGGTTCCTTCGGTCTTGAACAAAATACTGTGTGGGCAGCGTGGGAAGTGCGGAGAATAAGGGGAATTGGCTTTGCTACCAATAACTTGAGGCTGGAACACCGTTTGCTATCGCCGTTTGGAAGCCGCGATCTGATGTTATTGCTTGGTAATCAATGTTTGAAACCTGCACCGGCAAATGAAGTCGACCTCAGCAAGTATCTAATAAAAAAGGTCATTGCAGTATTCGGAACTACTTACAAGGATATCGCATTTGTGGATACAGCAAAAGATTGTACCGACATTCTGCGCTAAAAATTCAGTCGGCTATCGTGCCGCACATCGCCAGCGCCAGCGTGGCCACCCGCGAACAAATGGCGCTGCGGGCCGCCGATAACCTGCTGGCCGGGCTGGCCAGGCAGCCGCTGCCTTTCTGCGTCAACCCGGAAGTGTACGCATAGGCGGGCAGAAGGCACCCCCACGCCCGCCGCCCGCTTTTCGCCTTGACTTGTCCCCCCGCCCGCCCCTATAATCACCGGGTTTAGTCCTCATCATGTGGCACGTTGACCAGGAGTACGTTCATGGGCCCGTTACCCAAGCGCAAATTGTCCAAATCGCGCACGCGCAAGCGCCGCGCACACGATGCTCTCTCGCTCAATCACCTGCTGGTGTGCGAAACCTGCGGTGAATACCATGTGGCGCATCGCGTGTGCCTGAAGTGCGGCACCTACAAAGGCCAGACGGTCTTTGAAGTCAGCGAAGACTGAGCCGCCCGCGCCAGACCTGCCAAAAAATCGTGCCAGAAGCGCGATTTTTTATTTCCCGCGGGGTTAAACTGTGCAGGCGCGCAATGCGCCGCGCTGAGTCAGCCATCAGGAGGAAGCCATGTTACACCCCGCCAGCACCGCCTTCATCTTCCCCGGCCAGGGATCGCAGATGGTGGGCATGGGCCAGGATTTTGCCCACGCATACCCGGTCGCCCGCGCCACCTTCGCCGAAGCCGACGACATTTTGCAGCAGCCCTTCAGCCGCCTGCTGTTTGAGGGCCCCGCCGACAGCCTGGATGCCACGCACAACACCCAGCCGGCGCTGTATGTGTGCAGCGTGGCCATCTGGCGGGTGCTGGCGCAGGCGCTGCCCGCGGTGCAGCCGGGCTTTGCCGCCGGGCACAGCCTGGGCGAACTGACGGCCCTCACCTGTGCCGGGGCGCTGTCCTTTGCGGACGGCCTGCGGCTGGTGCGGCGGCGCGGCGAATTGATGCACGAGGCCGGGGCGCAGCATCCGGGGGCCATGGCCGCGCTGCTGAACGTGGACGTGCCCGCGGCCGAAGCGCTGTGCGCCGCCGCCCGCGCGGCCACCGGCGGCGTGCTGGTCATCGCCAATGACAATTGTCCGGGGCAGGTGGTCATCTCCGGCGATATTCCCACCCTGGAAGCGGCGCTGGAACTGGGCAAAACCATGAATGTTAAGCGGGCCATCCGCCTGGCGGTGAGCGTGGCCACCCATTCGCCGCTGATGTCGCCGGCCCAGGCGGCCTTTAACGCCGTGGTGGAACAGACGGCCTTCCAGCCGCCGGCCGTGCCCGTCTATGCCAACGTCAGCGCCCGCCCCCTGCGCGATGTCGCCAGCATTCGCGCGGAACTGGAAGCGCAGCTCACGCAGCCGGTGCGCTGGCGCGAACTGACCACCGCCATGATCGACGATGGGGCCCAAACCTTCATCGAGATCGGCACCAAAAACGTCCTCACCGGGCTGCTGCGCCGCATCGACAAAGACAAAACCGCCATTAACCTCGATACTGTCGCCGCTTTTGACATATTTATGCACACCAGTGCATGAATAGTTCGTTAAAAATGACGGTCAATGGCTGTTGTATGCACCTGGCACAGGTGATAATATGAATCAGCGTCCACAACATCTCACCGCAGGGTAGCCCGCGAGGGCAGCCCGTGGGGCCTGTTCTGTTACCCCTTCCCGTGACGGAAGATGTGCGGAATCCAGTTTATTTGACAATCTCGAGGAGATAGCTTTATGACTCAAAGCAGGTTGCGTCCTGTGGTGATGCTGCTGGCAATCATGGCGCTGATCCTGGCTGCCTGTGCGCCCGCCACACCGACAGCCACGCCGCGCCCGACCAATACCCCGGTACCGCCGACGGTGGAAGCCCAGGCGGCCACGGAGGAAGCAGCCGCCACGGAAGCGGCTGAGGCCACCGAAGAAGCCACCGAAGCCGCTGCGGCTGCCACCGAAGAAGCCGCCGCGACAGAAGCCGCGGCTGCCGCCACGGAAGAAGCCGCCGCTACCGAAGCGGTTGCCGTCGCTATGGCCACCGCAGAAGCCGCTGCCGCGACTGAAGAAGCTGCCGCGACTGAAGAAGCTGCTGCCGCCACTGAAGCCGCTGCGGCCACGGAAGCAGCCGCCGCCACGGAAGAAGCTGCTGCGGCTACCGAAGCCGCCATGGCCACCGCAGAAGCGATGGCCACAGAAGAAGCTGTGGCCACCGAGCCGGTCGAAGTGGCGATGGCCACCGAAGCCCCGGCCGCCACCGCGGAACCCACGGCCGAACCGACGGGTGAACCCACGGTCGCGCCGACCGCTGTCCCCACCGAAGCGCCCGCCGCCACCGAAGAACCGCCCCCGCCCACCAGCTACACCGGCGCGTTCAACTTCACCTTCCCTGCCGGCTGGACTCTGGCTCCGCGCAGCAGCGATGAGCTGGTGCAGCTCACCCAGGGCAGCGATGCCGTCAGCTTCTATGGCCCGGATGCGCTGGCCCAGGTGCTGGGTGCCCGTGAATTTGCTGATGATGCCGCCGCGCTGGAATTCTTCGCCAGCCGCGTGGGCCTGCGCCCCGCCGGTGCCTTTGATGCGCCCGCCGTCCGCGGCGAACTGGCGAAACTCAGCGTGGAACTGCCGCGCCGCAGCCAGTCCGGCGTGGCCTACCTGCTCGACCTGCAAAACGGCCGGCGCGGGGTCATCGTGTGGCTGAGTGGCGAGGGTGGTTCCCGCGCGACGGCCGTCACGGCCTTCTCGCAGATCGCCAATACCGTGGTCTTCCCGCCCGATCTGGCGGATGTGGCCATCAACAACCCCGATTTCAGCATCCTGGTGGAAGCGGTGTCCGCGGCCGGGCTGGTGGATACGCTGCGCAGCGGCACCTTCACCGTCTTCGCCCCCACCAATGACGCTTTCGCGGCCGCCCTGGAAGCCCTGGGCACCACCAAAGAAGACCTGTTCGCCAACACCGAACTGCTGACCGCCATCCTCACCTATCACCTGGTGGCGGATACCGTCGTGCCCGCCAGCGACATCCTCGCCGGCACCGTGACCGGGGATGTGCCCACGGTCAACGGCCAGACGGTCAACATCAGTGTGGTCGATGGCGCGGTGAAGGTCAACGATGCCACCGTCATCCTGCCCGATGTCACCGCCAGCAACGGCATCATCCATGTCATTGACCAGGTGCTGGTGCCGCCCACCCTGCCGGAAGCGCCCGTCGCCACGGCCGAACCGGCCGCCGCGACCGCCGAACCGACGGAAGCCGCCGCCGCCCCGGCCGGGACGATTGTGGAAATCGCCGTCAGCAACCCGGACTTTAGCACCCTGGTGGCCGCCGTGCAGGCCGCCGGCCTGGTGGAAACGCTCAGCGGCGAAGGCCCCTTCACCGTCTTTGCCCCCACCAATGACGCTTTCGCGGCCGCGCTGGCCGCGCTCAACCTGAGCGCCGAAGACCTGCTGGCCGATACCGACCTGCTGACCGCCGTCCTCACCTACCATGTGGTGCCCGGCGCGGTGCTGTCCACCGATCTGGCGACCGGCCCGGTCGTCACCGTCAACGGTTCGCCCGTGGCGGTGGTGGTGGCCGATGGCGCGGTCACGGTCAATGACGCGAACGTCGTCGCGGCGGATATTGTCGCCACCAACGGCGTGATCCACGTCATTGATGCAGTGCTGCTGCCGCCGCCCGCCGAAGCAGAAGCCGCGGCCGCCACCGAAGAAGCCGCCGCCACCGAAGCCCCGGCCGTCGCGGAAACCCCCGCGCCCCAGGGCGTGCTGGTGACGATCCCGGCCGGCGAGCCGGTGCGCCTGGGCCTGGCCGCTGCCTTCAGCGGTGAAGGCCTGGCCCCCTTCGGCATTGACATCCGCCGCGGGGTGGAGCTGGCGCTGGAAGACCAGCCCACCGTCACCGTGGGCGGCACCACCTTCACCGTGGAACTGGATGCCCAGGATGACCTGTGCTCCGCGGAAGGCGGCCAGGCGGTCGCTAACCGCTTCGTCGCCGATCCGACCATCGTCGGTGTGATTGGCCCGATGTGCTCCTCCGGCGCGGCGGCCGCCCTGCCCATCTTCGATGCCGCCGGGTTCACCACCATCAGCGCCAGCGCCACCGCGCTGTCCCTGACCGATGGCAGCAACACCAGCTTCAACCGCACCGTGTCCTCCGACCGCACCCAGGGGCAGGCCGCGGCCAGCTTCATCTACAATGACCTGGGCGTGCGCCGCATCGCCGTGCTGGATGACGGCAGCGCCTACGGTAAAGGCCTGGCTGACCTGGTGGAACAGAACTTCACCGCCCTGGGCGGCGAAGTGGTCGCGCGCGATGCCGTGACGGTGGGCGATACCGATTTCCGCGCCCTGCTGGAAGACATCGCCGCCGATACGCCGGAACTGATCTACTTCGGCGGCTTCAATGCCGAAGCGGCCCGGCTCATCACCCAGCGCGAAGATGTGGGGCTGGAAGAGACGATCTTCATGGGTGCGGATGGCATGTTCGGCCCGGAACTGATCGAACTGGCGGGCAGCGCGGCCGAAGGGGTGTATGCTTCGGCGGCCAAACCCAACAGCAGCGACGCGCTGACGGCCTTCCGTGCACGCTACATCGAAACCTACAACGAAGAACCGCCGTCCGCTTTCAACACCAACAGCTACGATGCCGGCCGCATTTTCCTGGCGGCCATCGAAGCGGTGGGCACGCTGGATGCCGATGGCAACCTGGTCATTGACCGCGCCGCGCTGAACGCTTACGTCCGCAACCTGAGCGAGTATCAGGGCCTGAGCGGGCTGATGAACTGCGCCGGCACCGGCGAATGTGCCAGCACCGATGTCGCCTTCTACCAGGTGCAGAGTGGCGAATACGTGGAAATTAAAGTGGTGGAGGCGGGCGGCGAATAGTCGCCCCGCCGGGCAGGGCGTGCGCTAAAAGCGTGCCCTGCCGTGCCGAATGCGGTATAGTTACAGAGGCAGGTTTTCCTGCCTCTGTGCTTTTTCTGGGTCAACCGGTTTCAGTTGAGTAAAGCCATGTCTGTTGATGCTGCGCCACCAGTGCCCCCCCGTTCCACCCTCAGCGTGATGCTGAATGTGATTTTGAATAATACGCTGCGCAGCCCGCTGCGGTTTTTGGGTGTGCTGTTCCTCATTTTTCTGGCCAACAGCGCCATTCAAAATGTCATCGCCGGGGAATATACCCTGGAGACGTTCATCAGCCAGTTCATCTTCGGGCTGTCGCAGGGCAGCGTGTATGCGCTCATCGCCCTGGGGTATACGCTGGTGTATGGCATCCTGTTTATGATTAATTTTGCCCACAGCGAAGTGTTTATGGCCGGGGCTTACATCGGCTTCTTCGCCATCCATGCCATGGACGAAAGCGGCTTTTTGCACAACCAGACGGCGCTGGCGCTCATCTTCACCATCCTGGTGGGCATGACGGCCTCGGTGGTGATCGCGCTGCTGCTGGAGCGCATCGCGTATCGGCCGCTGCGGAATGCGCCGCGCCTGGTGCCGCTGATTACGGCGATTGGGGCCAGCATCGCCATTCAGCAGTTGTTTTTGCTGCTGTTCGGCGGCAGCCCGCGCGTGTACCCGGAAGTGAGCCTGTTCATCCTGCCGGGGGTGGCCGGCTGCGAGCTGGTGGACGGCGTGCAGGTGTGCCCCGGTATTGATATTATCGACGGGCGTTATGATGTGCTGCTGTTCGGCTACGATATTCGCATTCGCCCCATTTTTTTTGTGGTGCTGTTTTTATCGCTGGTGCTGATGGCCATTCTGTGGTTTTTCGTGAAGCGCACGCGCACCGGCAAAGCCATGCGGGCGGTGGCGGAAGACAAGAACACCGCCGCGCTGATGGGCATCAATGTCGATCGCGTGATTGTGATGACCTTTGTCCTGGGGGCGGCGCTGGCCGGGGCGGGGGCGGTGCTGTTCGCGCTGTACAACCAGCAGGTTACGCCGTTCATGGGCTTTTTGCCGGGCATCAAGGCCTTTACCTCGGCGGTGCTGGGGGGCATTGGCAACATCCCCGGCGCGATGTTCGGCGGGCTGTTCCTGGGCGTGGTGGAATCGGTCATGCCGTCGCTGCTGGGGCTGCCGGGGCAGCTTAAAGACCTGGTGGCCTTTGGCACGCTCATCCTGTTTATGATCTTCCGCCCGACGGGCATCTTTGGCGAAGTCATCACCAAAAAGAAAGCGTAATGGCATGGCAATCCCCCGCAAACCTGCGCCGGGCTGGCTGAGCCAGCACACGCTGCCGACCACGTTTTACGCGGCGGTGGTGCTGGTCATCCTCACGCTGACCGGCATGTTCGGCAATTTTGCCGAAAAAGATGTCATTACCGGGCGGCTGGCGCTGCACCTGGTGGCGCTGGTGCTGGTGCTGGGCGTGCCGGCCTGGTTCGTGGTGCGGCCGCTGGTGGCCGCGCCGGCGGCGCAGCGCCTGCTGAACGGGGCGCTGTGCGGCGGGCTGCTGGCGCTGGTGCTGGCGACCATGGTCTTCATCGAAGCCTCGTTAGAGTCGATTGAGGGGCTGGTGTTCGTCTTCCAGAATTATCGCCCCCTCAGCCCGGCCGGCCTGCTCACCTATGGTTTCAGCGGTGATGGGCTGGTGTTCCCCGGCCTGCTGCTGCTCATCCTCACCGGGGCGGGCATCGGGGCGCTGCTGGCGCTGGCGGTGCGTTTGCCGGGGGCGGTGCTGTCCACGGCCGTGATCAGCGCGGCGCTGCTGGTGGTCTTCGGGCTGATGGCGCTGCAAATTCGGGCCGTCATCAGCCTGCCGGAGGCGCTGGTGCTGCTGCTGACCTTGAGCGGCGGCTACGGGGTGGCCCGCTGGCTGCCGGCGGGCGGGGTGTGGCGACGGGCCGCGGGCGGGGCGGCGGCCGGGCTGGTGGCGGGCGGGCTGGTGCTGCTGCTGGTGAACGGCGGGGCCCTGGCCCCCGACGGCCTGCTGGCGGCTGATGCGGCGGTCACGCGGCTGCTGCTGCTGCCGGAACTGCCCCGGCTGATGGTGCTGGTGCTGGTGGGCCTGGCCGGGGCGCTGCTGACGCTGGCCGCCCCGGCCCTGCATCAGGCGGGGTGGCTGCTGGCCGGCGGGCTGGTGGCCTTCGGCGTGCTGAATGCCAGCGGGCGCATGAACGATGTCACCGCGCTGCTGACGCTGCTCATCTTTGCCGGCACGCTGCTGCTGCCGCGCTGGCTGCTGCCCGCCGCCGCCGCTGACCATGCGGCCCTGCCGCCGGCGCAGCGCGTCACTGTCAACCGCTGCATCTGGCTGGGCGGGCTGGCCGTGCTGCTGGTGGCCCCCGTCTTCCTGGGGCAGTACATCACCAATGTGCTGGATCTGGTGATGCTGTACATCATCATGGGCATTGGCCTCAACATCATGGTGGGCTATGCCGGCCTGCTGGACCTGGGCTATGTGGCTTCCTTCGCCATCGGCGCGTATGCCTGCGCCCTGCTGACCACGCCGAGCGTCATCACCCTGGGCTGTGTGGATACGGCCACGGTGGCCGGCCTGCGCCATTATGAAATGTGCGTCGGCGCGATTGCCGGCTGGCCGGGCATCGGCATCCTCACCTTCTGGCAGGCGCTGCCGCTGGCGATTCTGGCCAGTGCCTGCGCCGGGATGCTGCTCGGTATTCCGGTGCTGCGGCTGCGCGGCGATTATTTCGCCATCGTCACCCTGGGGTTCGGCGAAATTACCCGCGTCATCACCCGCGCCAGCATCACCGAGCCGCTGCTGGGTTCGGCCCAGGGCATCAGCCCCATTCCGTTCCCGGTCATCAACCTCAGCGCGGTCGGCGGCCCCGTCATCAACCTGGACAGTGCCCAGACCGTGTATTACATTTACGTGGGCGGCGTGCTGCTGGCCATTTTCGTGCTCACCCGGCTGGCCGGCTCGCGCATTGGGCGGGCATGGCGGGCCATGCGGGCGGATGAAGATGCCGCCGAAGCGATGGGCGTGAATCTGGTGCGAATGCGCCTGCTGGCCTTCGCCCTCAGCGCCGCTTTTGCCGGCATGAGCGGCGCGTTCTTCGGGGCGCAGTTGCGCGGCATCTTCCCGGATAGCTTCACCATCCTGGTGTCCATTAACGTCCTCAGCCTCATCATCATCGGCGGCCTGGGGTCGATCCCCGGCGTGATTGTGGGCGCGTTGATGCTGGTGGGCCTGCCGGAAGCCCTGCGCGAATTGCAGGATTATCGCCTGCTGGCCTTCGGCGTGCTGCTGGTGGTGGCCATGCTCCTGCGCCCGCAGGGGCTGATCCCGCCTGCGCCGCGCCAGCTTGCCACACCGCCCGCGGGAGGGGCTGCCTGATGAGCGAAACCATGCTGGCTGTACGACGTATGACCAAGCGTTTTGGCGGGCTGATGGCCGTGCGCCAGGTGACGCTGGAGATTCCGCAGGGGGCCATCGCCAGCCTCATTGGCCCCAACGGCGCGGGCAAGACCACCTTTTTTAACTGCGTCACCGGCTTCTACACGCCGGAAGAAGGCGATATTCTGTTCCGCGGCGCGTCCATCAAAGGGCTGCGGGCCGACCAGATCGCCTGGCGCGGCATCGCCCGCACCTTCCAGAATATTCGGCTGTTTGGCGAAATGACCGCGCTGGAGAATATCCTGGTGGGGATGCACCCGCGGCTGAAAGGCGGCGTGCTGGCCGCGCTGACCGGGCTGCACGGCGGCGAAGAGCGCCGGGCCATCGCCCGCGCCATGGAGCTGCTGGAGTTTGTGGGGCTGGCCGGCTATGGCGATTACCCGGCCGTGAATTTGTCCTACGGGTTGCAGCGCCGCCTGGAGATCGCCCGGGCCCTGGCCAGTAACCCGGCCCTGCTGCTGCTGGATGAACCCACCGCCGGCATGAACCCCGGCGAAACCGATGAGATGATGGTCTTCATCCGCCGCCTGCGCGATGAACTGGCGCTGACGGTGTTCCTGATTGAGCATGATATGAAGCTGGTGATGGGTGTTTCTGACCAGGTGAGCGTGATGGATTACGGGCAAAAAATTTCTGAGGGCACGCCGGCCGCCGTCCAGAGCGACCCGGCCGTGATCGAAGCCTACCTGGGCACCGTCTCGCATACGATGATGGAAGAATTTGATGAAACGCCGCTGCCACCGGAAGCGCGGGGGTGATGCATGAGCCTGCTGGAAGTGGAGAACATCCATACGTTTTACGGCAAAATTCACGCCCTCAAAGGCGTGTCGCTGGTGGTGAACGAAGGCGAAATCGTCACGCTCATTGGCAGCAATGGCGCGGGCAAAAGCACCACCATGAACACCATCTGCGGGCTAACGCCGGCGGCCGAGGGCAGCATTCGGCTGGCCGGGCAGGCGCTGACGACGCTGCCGGCGCATGAGATCGTGCGGCGGGGGGTAATTCAATCCCCGGAGGGGCGGCGCGTGTTTACCCGGCTGACGGTGCGCGAAAACCTGGAGATGGGCGCGTTCACCCGCAGCGACCGCAGCGGCATGGCGCAGGATATGCAGGAAGTGTTTAAGCGCTTTCCGCGGCTGAAAGAGCGCGAAACCCAGTACGCCGGCACCCTTTCCGGCGGCGAGCAGCAGATGCTGGCCATCGGGCGGGCGCTGATGGCGCGGCCGCGCATTTTGCTGCTGGATGAGCCGAGCATGGGGCTGGCCCCGCTGCTGGTGAAGCAAATTTTTGAGGTGATTAAATACCTCAACCGCGAAACGGGCACCACCATCCTGCTGGTGGAGCAAAACGCGCTGATGGCGCTGGAAGTGGCCCACCGGGGCTATGTGCTGCAAAGCGGCATCGTCACCCACGCCGGCGCGGCCAAAACGCTGCAAAAAGACCGGGCGATTATCGAAGCCTACCTGGGGGGGTAAGCCGCTGTGCGTGCTGCCACACCACCACCCAAACCCAAACTGCTGCCCCGCTTCCCGCTGATGACCGCCTGGGGCTGCCTGTTCGGCCTGGTGATGCTGGCCACCGGCGGGCTGGCCGGGCTGCTCACCGGGATCGTGGCGCTGCCGCTGCTGACGGGCAGCGCGGCCACCCAAACGGCCGCCTGGCGCGACCTGCACCAGGTGGCGACGGCGCAGGCCATCTTCGGGGCGGCGCTGGATGGCACGCTGCGGGCCCAGGTGGCCGCGGAAACACAATCGGCACTGGCGGTGCTGGGGACGCAGGCCGCGCTGGACAGCCGCCAGGCGCTGCTGAACCAGACCGCCACGCAATCGCAGCGGCTGGTGCTGGCCACGCTGACGGCCGCGGCCGTGCAGGACGCGCAGCAGCGCACTCAGATCGCGCTGGATTTTAGCCAGACGCAGGCCGCGCTCCAGCAGAATGCCACCCGCGTCCAGCTTGATTTTATGCAGACGCAGGCCGCCCTCGGCAACCCGCTGCCGGCCGTCACCGCGCAGAACCAGGCGGCTCCCGCGGCGGTTACGGTTACGGTTACGCCCACGGTTACGGTTACGCCCACGCCGCGGCCCTCGTTAACGCCCACAGCCGCGCCCCGCCTCACCATGACGATGACCATGACCATGACCATGATCCCCATCCCGACGGCCACGCCGGCCACGCCCATCCTGCTGCCCCCCACGGATACCCCCGCGGCGGCCGCGGTGGCCGCGCTGAGCGTGGATTTCGCCGCCGGGCTGGACGGCAGCCGGTGGAATGCGGCCGACAGCGACGACTGGCGCAGCGAGGCGGCCGGTCTGCGGGCGCTGCGCGACGGCGCGTGGCTGCTCAGCCGGGAGCGTTTTCCGGCGGCGCGGCGGGTGCAGGTGGATTTTACGCCGGCGCTGGTGGCCGGGGCGGATTATGCCCTGCTGCTGGCCGTCAGCGAGAGCGATGGACTGACGTTAACGCTGCGTTCCAGTGCGCTCAGCATCACCGAAGTCCGCCTGGAGCGCCGCAGCGGGGCCCTGCTGGCCACGCAAACGGTCGATCTACCGCTGCGCCAGCAGTCGCGCCTGGAGGTGGTCATCGCCGGGGAGGCGCTGAACGCCCGCGGTGCGCCGCTGCTGGTGACAACGCTGCCCGACCTGTCAGGCATGGTGGCGGGGGCGGTGGGAGTACAATTTCCGGCTGAGGCGCTGTTGCAGCGCCTGGAGGTGACATCCCCATGAACATCACGCTGGCCACCTGCACCGCCGCCGATATTGCCCGCCACCAGGAGGATTTGATCGACCTGCTGCGCGATGCCGTGGAAAGCGGCGCGTCGGTCAATTTTTTGCTGCCGTTCCCCGCGGCCGAAGCCGCCGCTTACTGGTCGAAGGTGGCCGCTGAGGTGGCCGGTGGTGAGCGCGTGGTGATCGTGGCGCTGGAGGCAGCGGGCCGGGTGGTTGGCTGCGCTCATCTGGCCCTGGCCGGGCAGCCCAACGGGGCCCACCGCGCCGAAGTGCAAAAGGTGCTGGTACACCGGCGGGCCCGCCGCCAGGGCATCGCCCGCCGCCTGATGCAGCAGGTGGAGCAGGCCGCCCGCGCCGCCGGCCGCACGCTGCTGGTGCTGGATACCGAAACAGGCAGCCCGGCCGAAGCCCTGTATACGCAGATGGGCTACACCCGCGCCGGCAGCATCCCGGATTTTGCCATCCGTAACGATGGCGGCGGGCTGCTGGCCACCACGCTGTTCTACCGGCGGCTGTCGTAGCGAACGCTGCGGAGCCGTCCCTGTCCTCACCACCGCGCCGATTAAAGATATAGAAATCTTACATTTTTACCCGGCGCGGCATTTTTCTGCCCCTGTTTTCCTGATGATGCCATCTCATACCGGCGGCCGCTGTGCCCCCGCCGCCCGCCGCGCCCATCGGCAGCGGCTCCGGCCGGGTGGCCGGCGGCAAACAGCCCGTACACATTACAAAATAAAAATTTTATGCTAACTTTTTGCAACAATCATCGCCGAACCACGTTTTAGTCAAAACAGCTCATAACAG
>JALOOI010000327.1 GCA_025454495.1 Anaerolineae bacterium | reverse complement strand
GGCGGTGAGGGCCTCCACCGGCCCTTCGATCACCAGCCGCACCGCCTGCGCCGGGATACCCATCACGGTGACGGTGACGGTGGCCGGCAGCACGCTAACACCTGCCGTCGCTGAGGCCGGAATCGCCGTCGTTGTGGCCGGAATCGTCGTCGCTGTGGCCGGAATCGCCGTTGTCGTGGCCGGAATCGCCGTTGCAGACGCGGGAATGTCCGTCGCCAGTGCGGGAATCGTTGTCGTGGCCGGAATCGTTGTCGTGGCCGGAATCGCCGTTGCAGACGCGGGAATGTCCGTCGTCGCCGAAATTGAACGTCGGTGGCAGCGATCACCGGCTCCGGCACCGGGTCGGCCGGGGAGCGGCCGGACAGCGCGGCCAGCACCACCGCGATCAACAGCAGCGCCCCCGCGCCCACCACCAGCACGATCAGCAGCGGCGGCACCGACGGCAGCGGGCCGGCGGGGGGGGGCAGCCCTGGCGGCGGCACCGCGTCCAGCACCCGCGCCCGCATCCGGGCCAGCGCCGCGTCCGAAGGCACCGGGTGCGGGGCCTGCCACAGGCGCAGCGCCGTTTGCAACAGCGGATCATCCTCGCCGGGGGGCAGCGTGGCCCCGGCCACCAGGATGTCATCCAGCCGGGCCGCCAGCGCCTCCGGGTCATAGGGAGGCCGTCCAGAACGCTCACTCATGTTTGACCTCCTCCCCGCAGATAATGCCGCACTTTTTCCGGCGACCCCAGGCGGGCCGCTAATTCGACCAGCGCCCGATGCTGTATCGTCTTCACCGCGGATACACTCCGGCCCACCAGGGCCGCCACTTCCTGATGTGACTTACGCTCAATGAAACGCAGCATCAAAATTTGCTGCTGCTCGTCCGTCAGTGCGCCGATGGCCGCCCGCAAACGCTCCAGTTCCTGTTTTTCCAGCAGCGTTTCTTCCGGCAGCGGGCTGTCATCCGGCAGTTCTTCCGGCACGTCCTGCGGCGTGCGCCGCCCGCGCCGGTGAAAATCCACAATGCGGCTGAACGCGATGCGGTACAGCCACGCCTCAAACGGGGCCCCGGTCTGCCGGTAGCCGGGCAGCCCCTCCAGCATTTTGACGAAAATTTCCGCCGTCAAATCTTCGGCATCCGCCGCATTCGTCACCCGGTAGGCCACGTAGCGGTAAATCTGGCGGACGAAGGTTTCATACAAAATCGCCACCGCCTGCCGGTCGCCCCGCATGGCCCGCTGAATGACCAGTTCCAGTTCAAGCTGTGTCATGCTGCGTTCTTCCTGCCCGCGGGCCGGCCGCCACCGCCCGGCACGGCTTAAGGTGCCGGTTTAAACGCCGTGACGCGGGCACTGAAGACCCGCGGCATCCCCGGCTGGCGCGGCACAATGGTTTCCGCATCCACTTTGTCCACCACCGTAATCTGTTCAAAGCCGGCAGCCCGGATCAGCCCCACATACGCCTGCACATCCAGCGCCCCGGTCACGCATTCCGCCCACTTCGCCAGGTCGGCCCGCAGCGCCGGCGTAAACTCGCCTTCGGTGACAATATCGCTGAGGCACATGCGCCCGCCCGGCTTCAGCACGCGCAGCGCTTCGGCAAAGACGGCCGGCTTATCCGGCGACAGGTTAATCACACAGTTGGACAAAATGACATCGATGCTGGCATCGGCCACCGGCAGCGCTTCGATCTGGCCGTGGCGAAATTCCACGTGCTGCACGCCCATGCTGGCCGCGTTCTGGCGGGCTTTGTCCAGCATGGCGGGGGTCATATCCACGCCGATCACGTAGCCGCCGGGGCCCACCTGGCGCGCGGCCAGCAGGCAGTCGATGCCGCCGCCGCTGCCCAGGTCCAGCACCACGTCGCCCGGCTTCAGGCTGGCGATGCTCACCGGGTCGCCACAGCCCAGGGAGAGCTGCACCGCCTGCGTCGGCAGCCCGTCCAGCAGGGTGACATTGTATAAGCCGGTGGTATCGCAGCAGCCCGCCTGGCCGCCGCTGCTGGCAATGGCCCCGTAGTGCTCGCGCACACTGTTATGAATGATCTGGCCGCTCATCTGTCCTCCATGCCCCATCGCTATCTCAAAGGGAGTCCCCGCCCGCGCTGCAACATTCCTGCCCGCCGCGCGGTATAACTACCGGCAGTTTAACCGTGAAATGAGGAGAGTTCTATGTCCAAAATCATCTGCATCATCCTGCTGCTGCTGGTGGCGAGCCTGCTGCCCGTGCAGGCCCAGGAAGCCCGCGTGCCGGATGTCGCCGGGCTGAATGTGCCGCAGGCGGTGGCCGCCCTCAACCGGGTTGGCCTGCGCCTGGGCAGCATCACCGGCGTGCTGTGGACGGCCGACAGCCCCACCCCGGCCGGCACCATTCAGTCGTCGAGTGTGGCCGCCGGCGACCTGGTGGCGGCCGGGGCCGCGGTGGATGTGACCATCGCCAGCGTGCCCAACGTCACCCTGCGCTACGATGACAATGATTTCAGCGTCATCAACCAGTCCGGTACCACCCTGGTGGTGCCAGGGCTGACCTTTACCGCGCTGGATGGGCCGCGCCCGGCCGCCCTGGGCATTGATCGCTTCTTCACCGACAGCCTGAAAGTGGGCGATTGCCTTCAGGTCTGGTCGATCAGCCGGCGCGACCCCAAAGCCTGGGATGGCTGCGACTTCTTCTACTGGATTTCTACCACCAACCCCGAAGTGCATTTCTGGACGGCCCTCAATGGTGTCAGTCAGTTCAACGTGAGCCTGGGCGGCGTGGAATATGGCGTGTGCCCGGCCGCGGCGGCCGGCAGCGAGCCGCAGGACTGCCCGCTGCTGCTGCCGGTGAACGCCGCCGATGACATCACCCCCTACATCCAGTTCACCTACACCACCGACGCGCTGGTGATTTACAACCGCACATCGGATCGCTGGATGAGCCTGGCCGGGCTGACGGCCGGCGGGGTGCCGCTGAGCGAAGCCGCGCAGTACAGCAGCGTGCTGGACGTGGCCCGCTTTCCGCTGCTGGCACCGGGGCAGTGTGCCCTGTTCGGCACCGGCCCCGCCCCGGAAGACTGCCAGCCCATCGCCACCGGCAGCGCCACTTTCTGGCTGGCGGATTTTACGCTGACCGGCACGAGCACCGGCGAAGAGTACACCTGTCCGGCTGCCACGCCGGCTAACCGGACGCTGTGCATCATGCCGCGTTAAGCGGTGCGCCCGGCCGGGCGGGTGCGTTAGCGCACCGGCCCGGCTCCCGGTAGACGCTTAATCGTCGTCGTCGTCATCATCATCGTCGTCGTCACCGCCGCCACGGCCACCCCCGCCGCCACCGCCGCGACCATTGCCGCCGCCACCATGATTACCGCCGCCGCCGCCGCCACCACCTGCGCAGCGCCGCCGCCAGCCCTCTGCCGGGGCCCAGGGCGGGGGCGGGTTCGCGCAGTCGCTGTCATCGCGGAACACTGCGCCATCCACATTGATGAAAACATTCACATTGATGATGGTCACGCTGCCGGTGGTAACGATGATCGTCTGGCGGGTATCATCGTCGTCGTCATCGTCGCGCAGTTCGCCCACAATGCGCAAAATATCGCCAATGCGGATCACCGTCAGGATGGGATCATCGTCATCCAGTTCAATATCAAAATCAAAAATGGTGATGATGTTGATATTGATGGCCTCCACCGGCCCCACAATGACGATAATCAGCCCGCCGCCGACTTCCTGCGTCACTTCCACGCCGGGCGTAACCTCTGCGCCAGGGGTG
>JALOOI010000326.1 GCA_025454495.1 Anaerolineae bacterium | reverse complement strand
CGTATCTGGTGCATGGCGATTACAATTTTGAAAATGTGCTGCATGAGGGAGGCGAGTTGACCGGCATTCTGGATTTTGAGTGGGCCAAAGCCGGCGACCCCGCCTGGGATTTTAAGCTGCATGAGCAGTGGGAGGACGATTGCCCCGGCTGCCGGGCCCCGCTGTACGCCGGTTATGCGTCGGTGCGGCCGCCGGACGAGACGCATTTTGTGCGGGCGGCCTGGTACCGCCTGCTGATGCATCTGGATGATCGCGTGGAGAATTACCCCCATTCAGACGCGGCGCTGCCGGCGCTGCTGGCCGCGCTGGCGGCAGTGGAGCAGGCGGCCGGTGAAGCCTAAAGCCCTGTGGCTGGCCGTGCTGTGGCTGCTGGTGGGCGCGGCGCTGCGCTTCGCCGACCTGGGGGCCATGCGGGCGGTGCTGGATTATGATGAAGCCTTTTACGGCGTGAATGCGCTGTCCCTGCGGGACGCGCCGCGGCTGGTGCCCTTCTTCCCGGAGAACAATGGCCGCGAGTCGCTGTGGATGTATACCCTGCTGCCGGCGCTGGTCATCCTGGACGCGCAGCCGTTCGCCCTGCGGCTGACGGCCGTGCTGGCCGGCATCCTCACGCTGGCGGCGGTGTATGCGCTGGCGCGGGAACTGGTCTCCAGCGAGGCGGCCGCCTGGGCGGTGGGCGGGCTGGCCGTGCTGTACTGGCACGTCCACCTCAGCCATCTGGCGTTTCGCGTCATTTTATACCCGCTGCTGGCGGCGCTGGCGCTGGCGTGGCTGCTGCGGGCCTGGCGGCGCAATCGCTGGCGCGGCTGGCTGGCGGCCGGGGTGGCGGCCGGGCTGCTGCTGTACACCTATCTTTCCGCCCGGCTGTGGCTGGCGGTGCTGGCCCTGCTGCTGGCCGGCATGGTGTGGCGCGGGCGTAATCGGCGCGGCGGGGCGCTGCTGGCCGGCGCGGTGGCGCTGGTCATCATGCTGCCGCTGCTGGCCTACCTGCTGACGGTGCCGGCGGCCGGGGAGCGCGTGCAGGGCGTGGCCGCGTTTTCGCTGCCGGAAGTGACCTATAATACGATTATGTGGCTGGCCGCCTGGCTGTGGCAGGGATCGACCTACAATTTTCACAATTTACCGGGCCGGCCCATTCTGGATGGGCCGCTGGCGCTGCTGGCGGCGGGCGGGGTGCTGGTGCTGGCGCGGCAGCAGCGGCGGGCAGGGGCGCTGCTGGCGCTGCTGCTGGGGGTGGCGCTGCTGCCCTCGCTGCTCAGCGTGGACGCGCCGCATTATTTGCGGGCCGCCGGCGCGGTGATCGTGGTGGCGGTGGTGGTGGGGGCCGGGGCGGCCGGGCTGGCGCGGGCCTGGCCGCGGTGGGGGACGCTGCTGGCGGTGGCGCTGCTGCTGCTCAGCGCCGTGTTCACCCGGCAGGATTTCGCCCGCTGGTACGCCACGCTCACCTGGTCGCCGCAGTTCGCGGAGCGCTTTGATCGCATCGATACGCTGTTCGCGCTGCTGGCGGAGGCCGGCTACAGCCCGTCGCCGTCATCGCCGCCGCTGTATTATCTGGCCCATGCGCGGGATAAACCGCTGCTGTGGTTCCGGCTGGCCACCTGGCGCACGGCTGAACCGGGGGTGTATGAATTCCCCGGCTGCGTCATCGGGCGGCCGCTGCCGCTGCGGCTGGTGCTGCCGCTGGAAGACGCGGCCGGCATCCCCGCGGCGGCCTGGGGGCAGGTCACGGAACGGGCGCGTGACCCGGTGACGGGCACGTTTGGCGCGGGCTACGCGGTGTATGATGTGACCGCGCCGGACGATGTGCCGGTGGGCACGGCCGGCGGGGCGCTGGCCATGGCGCTGGCCCGGCCGCTGCCCGCCCGTGCCGATCCGGGCGCACAGCTTGCGGTGGCGCTGCGGCTGACCCCGCTGGCGGCGCTGGCCCGGCCGCTGACGCTGTTCGTGCATGTGTATCCGGCGGACGCGCTGACGCTGCTGGCGCAGGCGGATGTGCCGGTGTGCCCGGATTTTCCCCCGGCCCGCTGGTATCCCGATCACGCCGGGCTGGTGCCGGTGACGCTCAGCCTGCCGCCCGACCTGCCGCCGGGGACGTATCGCCTGGCGGCCGGGCTGTATGACAGCGAAACGTTCGCCCGGCTGCCCTTGACGGACGGCGATACCGTGCTGCTGACCACGTTCAGCGTGCCCGCCGCCCCGTGATGGCCGCCGCGCTCACCCCTTTGGCCGGAAGGCCACCACCTGCGCCGGGTCGGTGGTGAGGTACGCGCCGCCAATGAGGTCGATGCAGTAGGGGATGGCGGGCATCACGGCCTCCAGGCATTCGCGGATGGCGCGGGGCTGGCCCGGCAGATTGACGATGAGGCTGTGGCCGCGGATGCCGGCCGTCTGGCGCGATAAAATGGCGGTGGGCACTTTCTCCAGCGACACTTTGCGCATCAATTCGCCGAAGCCGGGCAGCAGTTTGGCACAGACGGCCGCCGTCGCCTCCGGGGTGACATCGCGCAGGGCGGGGCCGGTGCCGCCGGTGGTGATGACCAGCGAGCAGCCTTCTACGTCGCACAGCGCCACCAGCGTTTGCTCGATCAGCGGCTGCTCATCGGCGATGACGCGCGGCACCGCCTGCCAGGGCGAGGTGAGGACGGCCGTGAGATAGGCATGGATGGCCGGCCCGCCGCGATCTTCATACTCGCCGCGGGACGCACGATCGGACACGGTGACGATGCCAATGCGGGCGTTCAGGCTCATGCGTGCACCTGCTTCCGCAGCCACTGCCACAGACCGCCCGCCGGCACGGTCACGCGGGCCGGGGCGGGTGCCGCCACGCAGGCGGCCAGCCGCTGCCGCAGCGCGTCGGCATCCACGCTGCCCCAGGTGCCGATCATGACCAGGCCGGTGGCCGGGGTTTCGCTGCCCCACGGCTCGCCCGGCGTAAGGGTGATGCGTTTGCCCACCAGTTGCAGCAGGCAGCGCACATCCGGCAGTTCCTGCACATACACGAAGCCTTTGGCCCGGTAAATGCTGGCCGGCAGGTCGGCCAGCGCCCCGTACAGCGCCTGAAGCGCCAGCGGCTGTGTGGATGACCAGTGCCAGGTGCTGAACATCAGGCTGTGGTCGGCAGGATGCTCGTGGTCATGGTTGTGATCGTGCTCATGGTTGTGATCGTGACTGTGGTCGTGGTCATGTTCGTGACTGTGGTCATGGTTGGTCGCTGCGCCGGCCGGGTGAACGTGAATATCACGCTGCGGGGCATGGGCCAGGCGGGCGGGGTCATAATAGCCCACGCCGAGCAGCAGCGCCAGCGGCACGCGGGCATGGGTGGTCGCCAGCAGGCGCGCGCCGGGCACCCGCCGGGCGATGCTGTCCCGCAGCGTTTGCAGGTGGGCCGCGCTCACCAGATCGACCTTGTTCAGCAGGATAATATCC
>JALOOI010000123.1 GCA_025454495.1 Anaerolineae bacterium | reverse complement strand
GTCACCGGCTATGTGCTGGCCACGCGCCGCCAGCAGGGGCACCTGCCGGCGCTGGGATTGCAGGCAGAGAGCGCCCTGCCGCTGCCCTTTGTGCTGCTGACAGGGGTCGCGGCGGCCATGACCATTGACGTGATCGTGGCGGCCGGCGGGGGCTTTCAGGTGGCCGCCATGCTCACCGGCATCGGGGTCACGGATGACTGGCTGGAGTGGCTGCTGGCGGCTATTTTCGTCATTTTTTTGCAGCCGCTGGCGGAAAATCTGGTGTTTCAGGCGGTGCTGCTGCCGCGGCTGCGGGCTTCTTTCGGCGGCGGCACCGGCATCCTGCTGACGGCGGCGGTCTACACGGTGTATTATCTGCTGGTGTATGGTGCCGTCCTCAGCGGCGGCGCGGTGCTGTGGTATGGCGTGCTCATGCCGCTGCTGACCGGGCTGTTCCTGGCGGGCGTGCGCGTGTATACCGGCAGCACCCGCGCGGCCATCCTGGCCCAGGTGGGCATGGGCATCACCATGCTGCTGGCCGCGCTCGTCCTCACCGGCTGATGCGGGCCGGGCCTTACGCGCCGCGCAGGGCCCGCAGCGCCGCATCCTGGGCGCTGTAATCCACCAGCGGGTTGGGCGGCTGCACCGGCGGCTGTGCCAGTTCCCACTGCACGGTACGCTGCACGCCTTCGGCGAAGTCCACCGGCGGCGCATAAGCCAGCACCTGGCGAATGCGCTCCGCCCGCACGCGCAAATCCTGCACCTGGGGCACGCCAAAATGCAGGTCTTCGGGCAGTTGGGCCGGCGGCGCGGCGATCAGTTCGCCCGGCCAGCCCATGGCCGCCTGCACCATCTGCGCCAGGGTGAGGATGGGCAGGGCCGTATCCGCCGCGTTGAAGATGTGCCCGGCAGCGCGGTCATCGGTGACGGCCAGCGCCAGCGCGTGCGCCATATTGTCCACATAGCCATAGGTGGAATACCAGTTGGCGTAGGTTTCGTCCAGCACGATGGCCGGCCGCCCGTCACGCATGGGCTGCACGAAAGGCAGCAGGCGGCGCTGCCAGTCCTGCTCACCGATGACCATGGGCAGGCGTACCACGGTGCCCGGCAGGGCGGGGTCGTCCAGCGCGGCGCGTTCGGCCGGAATTTTGTCGTAATGGTACAAACGCTCCGTTTCGGCCATCTCCGGCCGGCGGTAGGGGTACAGCACCGTGCGCAGCGGCGCGTCTTCGTCGCTTTCGCCGGGGATGAGGTCGCCGGGTTCGGTGCCCAGGATGCGCCCGAACTGGCGATAGACATCCACGCTGGAAGTCATCACCAGCCGCCGCGCCACCCCGCGCAGAGCAGCCTGCAATTCGCGCACATGGCGTTCTTGCAGCACGATGTTATGCAGCACCACCTCCGGCGCGAACTGCCGCAGCGCGTCGCCGGCAGCGGGCAGCGCCTCCAGGCTGCCGGCCAGGTGCGTTATCCCCGCCGGCAGGTCAGCCGGGGTTTGCCCGCGATTGAACACCGCCACCGTATGCCCCGCCTCATGCAGCCGCAGCGCCGTCGCCCGCCCGATAAATTTTGTGCCACCGATGATTAAAATACGCACGTCTAAATCCTTTTGAGCATTGGAGAAAACTCAAGTATTGTAACCGCAAATCATGCGGTTTTGATGAAAATGGCGTGATGTGTGTTACAGTGAGGCTGTGTCATGGTAAATCACAGCCATGGGAGGACATCATGCGGCGTACCCTGCTGGCTTTGACGGGGGCCCTGCTGCTGGCCGGCTGGCCGGCGGCCGCGCAGGAGCCGGTGCCGGCTGACCTGGCGGCCGGAGCTTATACGGCGGCGCTGGATATGATCGCGGCCGCCCGCCGCACCGGCACCGACACGCTTATCCTGGATGAAATGAACATCCCCATGCCGGATACCATCTGGGTGCAGTGCTGGCTGACGACGCTGCCGCCGGAGATCGGCACGCTGACGCAGCTGCGCGTGCTGGACCTGGATGAATGCCACTTTACGTCTTTGCCGCCGGAAATTGGCCAACTGACGCAGCTTGAAGAATTATCGCTGGCGTTGACCCCGCTGACGGCGCTGCCGCCGGAGATCGGCCGGTTAACGAACCTGCGCGTGCTGAATATTGCCTATACCCCGCTGACGACGCTGCCGCCCGAAATTGGTCAGCTTACGCGCCTGGAATACCTGGAAGCCAATGAAGCGCACCTCAGCCACCTGCCGCCGGAGATCGGCGACCTGACGGCGCTGAAAAGGCTGGTGCTGCGGGCCAACCCGCTGACGACGCTGCCGCCGGAGATCGGCCAGTTGACGAACCTGGAAGAACTGAATCTGTGGTCTGCGCCGCTGACGGCCCTGCCGCACAGCCTCGGCCAGTTGCGGGCGCTGCGTTCCCTGAATGTGGGCTACAGCCGGCTGACGCACCTGCCGCCGTCCCTGGGGCAGCTTACAGCGCTGGAGGAATGGGATGTGTATGCCAACCCGCTGGTGTTCCCGCCGCCGGAGGTGATGCAGGCGGGGATGCTGCCGGCGCTGGCCTACCTGCGCGAGTATGAGGCGCAGCAGGTGCGGCAAACGCTGCTGCTGGCCGCCGCCGCGACCGGCGGGGTGGCCGGGCTGCTGCTGGCCGGGTGGCGCTGGCGACGCAGCCCGCGCAAGAAAAAAGGCCGGCCGCCGGCCGGGGCCTGAAGGCGGCTAAATGGAATCGCGCAGCACCAGCGGGCAATCCATGAGGTGCAGCGCCGGCGGCCCGGCCGTCTCGTCCCGGCTGGCGGCCAGCAAATAGTCCACCGCCCAGCGCCCCATTTCATAATGGGGGAGCTGTACCGTCGTCAGCGGCGGGTACAGGCTGTCCGCGATCACCTTCAGGTTATCAAAGCCGATCACCGCCACGTCATCCGGGATACGCCGCCCCAGGGAAGCCAGCGCGGCATAACAGGCCATCGCGGCCCGGTCATTGCCGCAAAAGAGGGCCGTGGGCGGCTGCGGCCGGCGCAGCAGTTCCAGCGTACACTGATAGCTGGAGGCCGGCGTTTGCTGCGTGTACACCACCAGCGCCGCATCAAACGGCACATCATACTCCGCCAGCGCCTGACGATAACCCGCCAGCCGCCCGGTGGCCGCCGCCACCGGTTCCCCGCCCACGGGGGGCTGCCCCAGGTTGATGAAGCCGATGCGCCGGTGGCCGCGTTCCAGCAGGGCGCGGGTGGCCCGGTAGCCGCCGCGCACTTCGTCCGGCACCGCGGCCGGATAGCGCTGCCGGGCATCAAAACAGTTCACCAGCACGATGGGGGTTTGCGTTTCCTGCGCCGGCAAATCCACCTGGCGATGATACATGGCCGCGTACACAATGCCTTCCACCCGGCGCTCCAGCAGGGCTTCCAGCGAGGCTTCCGTCATCGGCGTATCGTAACCGGCGTTCACCACCAGCATCACCTTGCCCATTTGCCACAGCGTTTCCTGGGCCCCGCTGATAATATCCACGGCGAAGGGGGTGGTAATCACTTCATCGGTGATGAGGCCGAAGCCGAACAGGTTGGAACTGTCGGTACGCATGTGCCGGGCGCTGAAATTGGGGCGATAATGGAGCTGCTCCATCGTGGCCAGCACGCGGGCGCGGGTATCCGCGCTGACGGCCGGATGATTGTTGAGGACGCGCGACACCGTTCCCCGGCTCACCTGCGCGGCTCTGGCAATATCTTCAATCGTCTGTCTGGCGGGCATAAAGGCAGGCTCACGGGTGGTCACGCCGGTGGGTACGGGGTTCATTAAACCACAGCCGCCCCGGAAAACACAGTTACAGCCTGCTGAACCGGGCCCGCCGCCGGAAAACGGCCCGCCGCGCAAATGTTGCATCCCGCAGGCATTGTGTGGTATAGTCGCTGTGGGTTATGGGATCGATCACAATGCACCCGGCAGCACCAACATTAAAAAAAACAGTGGTGGGATCGTTCACACAGCCGTCGCCATACTAAAAAACGATTTTTAGACATTGATACTGGATGTTTTTATGACCCTCAATACCCCGGCGCTCACGCTTCGCCAGCAGTTCGCGGCGGATATTCACCGCCCCCGCTATCACTTTCTGCCGCCGTCCAACTGGATGAATGATCCTAACGGCCTCATCCAGTGGCAGGGCCAGTATCACCTGTTTTACCAGCATAATCCCTTTGGCCCGCTGTGGGGCAACATGCACTGGGGCCATGCCGTCAGCCCGGACCTCATCCACTGGACGGATTTACCGCTGGCGCTGGCCCCCACGCCCGATAGCCCGGATGAAACCGGCATTTTTTCTGGCTGTGCGGTGCGCCACGGCGACGTGCCCATCATCTTTTACACCGGCACCGCCCGCCCCAATTACGACACGCAAACCCAGTGCCTGGCCACCGGCAGCCCCGATTTGCTGACGTGGACGAAAGCGCCGGCCAACCCGGTGCTGGGCCAGGTGCCGCCGGAAGCCGGCCAGACGAAGGATTTCCGTGATCCTTTTGTGTGGCAGGAGGGCGACACCTGGTATATGGTGGTCGGCTCGCGCATTCAGGATGTGGGCGGGGCGGTCTTTTTGTATCGCTCCACGGATTTGCACCACTGGGACTACCTGCACCCGCTGCTGGTGGGTGCCGCGGCGGTGGATGGCGTGATCTGGGAGTGCCCCAATTTCTTCCCCCTGGGCGATCAATGGGTGCTCATCATCTCGTCCCACCTGGGCAATGCCACCGGCACCGTGCTCTATTTTGTGGGCCACTATGAGCAGCAGCAGTTCACCCCCACCGCCCGCGGCGTGCTGGATCACGGGCGGCTGTACGCGCCGCTGACCTTCGTCGATGACGCACAGCGCCGCCTGCTGTTCGGCTGGCTGCGCGAGGCGCGTTCCAATGAGGACATCACCGCCGCCGGCTGGGCCGGGGTGCAGTCCATCCCGCGGCGGCTGTGGCTGGATGCTCAGCAGCGCCTGTGCATGGCCCCCGTGCCGGAACTGGAACGCCTGCGCGGCCACCGGCATTCGCTGCCGGCGCAGCCGCTGGACGGCCTCACCCCGCTGCCCGTGGAGGGACTGGCGCTGGATGTCGTCGCCAGTTTTGACGTGGACACCGACGGGCAGGCGGGGCTGTGCCTGGCCGGCACGCCGGATGGCAGCGCGTACACCGCCATTCAGTACGATGCCGCCACGCAAACGCTGGCGGTGGAGCGCGTTAGCCCGCAGGGCCGCCAGGTGGTCATGTCCGCCGCGCACCCGCTGGCCGCCGCCGAACCGCTGGCGCTGCGTATCCTGCTGGATGGCTCGGTGCTGGAGATTATCGCCAATGACCGTACCAGCCTCACCGATCGCGTGTATGTAGCCGGGGCGGAGTGCTGCCGCGCCTGGCTCAGCGGGGCGCGGGCCCGCCTGCTGCACCTGCACGCCTGGGAAATGCCGTCAATCTGGCAATGGAGCCAGTGATAGGGATGGAGAAATAACGACCCACCACCACCATTCGTAACATTTGCCCACCCTTAATTTCGTCTTTTATGCTCTGTGGAGGTTATTATGTCGGGAAAATTAAGTCGGCGTAACCTGCTGAAACTGACGGCCGTCAGCGCGGCCGCGCTCGGCGCAAACCTGGTGCCGGTGATGCGGATTTTTGCCCAGGGCAACCCGGTCACGCTGCGGTTTCAGGAAAATGCCGAAAATTATGCCGCGGTCGTGGCGGCCTTTAACGAGCAGTTCCCCAATATCACCATTGAATTCGTCAATGTGACCGGGGTCGATCATGCCGAAATCGCCAGCAAGATTCTGTCGCAACTGGCGGCCGGGCAGCCGGTGAACATCGGCTATGCCGCCACCGAAGCCACGCAGCTTTATGCCGGCGAAGGGCTGGCCATGCCCCTCACGCAGCGGGCCCTGGCCGACCAGGCGACGCTGGCCGAATACTTTGCCGATGTCAGCCCCACGCTGATCGAAGGCATGATGTATGAAGGCGACCTGTACCAGCTCCCGCGGGATTTTAACGCGGCCCACATCTACTTTAACAAAGCCCTGCTGGCCGAAGCCGGGCTGGAAGTGCCGGGCGACGAATGGACGAAAGATGATTTCGTCGAATATGCCCGCGCTATGACCGGCATCGGCGGCGGCGATTCCTTCGGCTATGGCTGGACGAACCGCCTGTGGGGTAGCTGGACTCCCTGGTTCTTCGTCAACGATACCAACCTGCTGGCCGAAGAACGCGCCCCCGGTGGCGAAGCCATCTGGGACACCTTCTACGCCGGCGACCCGCTGGCGGAAGGCCGCGGCGGCGGCTGGCGCTGGCCCGCCCCCCAGGCCAATAACCCGAAGATGGTCGAAGCGCTGGATTTCGTGGTGTCCCTCACCACCGACGGGCTGACCCCGGCGGTCGAAATCGGCGGCGGCGACCGGTTGCAGGGCTTCTTCACCAGCGGCAAACTGGGCATGACCATCGCCGGCGGTTTCTGGGCCGGGGCGCTCATCAACGCTGGCATGGAACCCGGCTCCTTTGAAGTGCAGTTCTGGCCCAAATGGGTGTCGCAGCGGCACCAGTTCGGCACCGGCGGCGCGTGGATTTTGCAGGGCGCGGGCACCGAGGCCGAAGATGCCTCCTGGGAATTCGTCAAGTTCAATGCCGCCCGCGACATCATGCTGCTGATCCCGTGGATGGCCAACGCTTCCACCACCCCGGTGCGCCGTTCCATCAACACGCCGGAATACTGGGGCCAGACCGGGCTGGAGAACGGGCATGTGTTCTATGACGCGCTGGATCAGCGCCCGGACACCGCGCCCATCCCCGCGCCGGTCTTCTCCATCGAAATGACCAATATTTACACCCGTTACACCAGCCTGGCCACCAGCGGCGAACAAACCCCGCAGGCGGCGCTGGATGGAATGCAGGCCGAACTGGAACAACTGTACGCCCGTAACGCCTGAGGCCGTGTGGCTGCCGGGGCCGGTGGCTACGCCGGCCCCGGCACTGCCGGCCAGGGACATGGGAGGGACTGGCGATGCTCATCCACCGTACCGGGGCCCAGAAGCCCAAACCCGCCTCGAACTGGCTGCGGCGCTGGCTGGCGGCCGATACCATCGACGGCATCAAACGTCAGCGGGCGCTGCTGGGCTATCTGTTTCTGGCCCCCACCATCCTGGGCCTGCTCATCTTCATCATCGGGCCCATGCTGTACACCTTCTTCCTCAGCTTTCACAAATGGAACGTGTTTCGCCCGCCCGAATTCGTGGGGCTGGATAATTTTGTGCGTCTGTTTGCCGATGCGCGGGTGGGCATCAGCTACCGCAATACCTTCATCCTCGTGGTGATGACCGTGCTGCTGCTGGAAGTGATGGCCTTTTTGCTGGCGCTGGCCGTCAACCGCATTGCCCGCACCCGGCTGGCCTATCTGTACCGCACGGCCTATTTTTTGCCGGTGCTGCTCTCCGGCGCGGCTGTCTCGGTCACGCTCGGCTACTTATTTCATAAAGATTTTGGGGTCATTAATTACTATCTGGGGTTACTGGGCATTGATAAAATTCCCTGGCTCACCAGTTCCGATGTGGTGCTGATTACGATTTCGCTCACCACCGTCTGGCGCAACCTGGGCTTCACCTTCATCATTTACCTGGGCGGCCTCACCAGCCTGCCCACCGAAGTGCTGGAAGCCGCCGAAGTGGACGGCGCGACCGGCTGGCGCAAACTGCGCAGCATCATTCTGCCGTTGATGAGCCCGACCATTCTGTTCGCCACCATTACGGACATGATTAAGATGCTGCAATTCTTCGATGAGCCGTTCATCATGACGCGCGGCGGCCCCGGCGATGCCAGCCGTACTGTGGTGATGATGATGTACGAATCGGGCTTTGGCAACCTGGAATTTGGCTATGCTTCGGCCATCGCGCTCACGCTGTTCGCGGTGATCCTGGCTGTGACCGGCTTCCAGTTCTACGCCAGCCGTCGCTTCGTGTTCTATCAGTAGGAGCCGCCTGATGACTTATGGAAAAATTGCTCACTCTGCGCCCCCGCCGGCTCTGTGGCTGTGGGTGCAACAGCGCTGGAGCCTGTGGCTGGCTTACCTGTTCATGACGGTGGTCGCCCTGCTGACGCTGATGCCGTTTGTGTGGGTGGTCTCGACTTCGCTGCGGACTCCCATGGAATCCTTCAGCCTGCCGCCGAAGTGGATTCCCACCGACATGGATTTCACCAATTATCAGCGTGTGTTTGATGAAATTCCCTTCATCATGCAAATCGGCAACAGCTTCGCCATTACCCTGGCGACGGTGGTGGGGCAACTGGTGACGGCCGCGCTGGCGGGCTATGCCTTTGCCCGGCTGGTCTTTCCGGGGCGCGATGTGCTGTTCTGGATCGTGCTGGCCACGCTGATGATTCCGAGCCAGGCGACCATCATCCCGGTCTTCATCCTCATTTCGCGCGGGTTGCAGCTTAATGATACGCTGTGGGCGCTCATCCTGCCCTCCATCCCCACGGCGTTTGGCACCTTCCTGCTGCGCCAGTATTTCAAGCAAATCCCGGCAGATTATGAAGAAGCGGCGATGATCGACGGAGCCAACCAGTGGCAAATTTTCCGCCGCATCTATTTGCCGCTGGCCGCGCCGGGGCTGGCCATCCTGGCCGTGCTCACCTTTAACGGCAAGTGGAATGATTATTTCACCCCGCTGATCTTCATGAACACCAAAGAGCGCTTTCCCATCACCCTGGGCATTGTCGATTTGCAGGGGTATATGGCCACCGGCAGCATTTCGGTGGTGCTGGCGGGCATTGTGCTGTCCACGATTCCGGTCATCATCATCTACATCTTCGGCCAGCGTTACCTGGTGGAAGGGTTGATGATGGGCGGGCTGAAGGGATAAACGGTGAAAGCCAGACAAAAACCGGGGGTGGTGTTCGCGCCGCAGGCGGCCCCCGCGCTGCTGCGCGGCGTGCAAACGCTGGTGGATGCCGTGCGCCCCACGCTGGGGCCGCTGGCCGGCAGCGTGGCCATCGACCATTTGAATAAGACGAAAGCGCTGCCCGAAGTGCTGGACAGCGGCGGGGTCATCGCCCGGCGCATCATCGAACTGGGCGACCGCGATGCCGACATGGGCGCGATGCTGCTGCGCGGGCTGCTGGTGCGCCAGCACGAGCGCATCGGCGATGGCACGGCTACCACGGCCGTCCTGTTTGAAGCCATCTTCAGCGCCGGGCTGCGCTACATCGCCGCCGGCGGCAACCCCATGCGCCTGCGCCGCAGCCTGGAGCGCCTGCTGCCGCTGCTGCTGAAGTCCCTGGCGGAGCTGGCGCAGCCGCTGGCCGACCAGCAGCCGGCCCTCACCCGCCTGGCGTACATGCTGTGCCAGCAGGCCGACGTGGCGCAGGTGGTGGGCGAAGCCTTTGCGCTGGCCGGCGGCTTTGGCCGCGTGGAAGTGCGCGCAGGCTATGGCCGCGAGCTAACCCGTGACTACCCGGAAGGCTCCTACTTTTACAGCGGCCTGTTCTCGCGCACGCTGGCCACCGAAGGCGATTATCTCACGCTGGAAACGCCCGCCTTTTTCCTGTGCGATTTTGAGATTGACGATTATCACGCGCTGTTCCCGGTGCTGCAAACGGCGCACGCGGCCGGGCTGCCCCGGCTGGTGATCGTGGCCCGCCAGCTCTCGGAGAAGGCCATCGCGCTGCTGGTGACGAACAACCGCATGGGCCGGTTGCAGACGGCGGCCATCAAACTGCCGGGACTGAATGCTGAAGACCGCCAGGCGGCCCTGACCGATCTGGCTGTGCTGACCGGCGCACAGCCCTGGTATGCGGCCGCGGGCACCTCGCTGGAGGGGGTGCAGGCCCGGCACTTTGGCCACGCCCGCCGCGCCTGGGCCGATCTACACGCCTTCGGGCTGGTGAACGGCCGCGGCGACCCGCGCCACCTGCGCCAGCATGTGGCCGCGCTCAAAGCCCGCTGCCTGGCCAGTGATGACCCGGAAGTGCGGCGCAACCTGCTGCAACGCCTGGGCACGCTGGCCGGGCGCTCGGTCATCGTGCGCGTGGGCGGCTTTACCGAAACGGAAATCCACGCCCGCAAAAACCTGGCCGAGCAAACGGTGGCCGGGGTGCGGGCGGCGCTGCTGGGCGGGGTGGTGCCCGGCGGTGGCATGGCCCTGCTGCACTGCCGCGCTGCGCTGGCCGCCCGGCTGCCGGCCGTGCAGGATACCGATGAACGCGCCGCCTGCCGCATCCTCAGCGAGGCGCTGGCCGCGCCGGCCGCCGCCATTTATCGCAACGCCGGGTATGATCCGGGGGCGGTGCTGGCCCAACTGGCGGGCAAAAATCGCGCCCTGGGCTTCGATGTGGTCGCCGGGCGCGTGGTGAACCTGCGGGCAGCGGGCCTGCTGGACAGCGCCATCACGCTGCAAACCTGCCTGCGGAATGCCATCAGCACCGCGGCGCTGGCGCTCACCGTGGATGCCCTGATTCACCTGAAGCAGCCGGAGATGACAGGTAAACCGGAATGATCGCTGAAGCGACAGAGTCCATTTATGCGCTGGCCGCGGCCGGCAGCACGCTGTATGCCGGCCGTGCCGGCGGGCTGTATCGCTCGCCGGATGGCGGCCGCACCTGGGAAGATGCGCTGGCCGGGCTGGAACGGCCGCCGGGGCTGGCGGTGACGGCCATCGGGCTGGCCGGGGCGCAGCTTTTCGCCGCCACGCGCGGGGCCGTGCTGCGCTCTGAGGATGATGGGCACACCTGGCAGGTGGTGGGGCTGGCCGCGCCGCCGCCGCCGCTGGTATCGGCGCTGGCGCTCTCGCCGGATTTCGCCCGCGACGGGGTGCTGCTGGCCGCCACCGCCGAAGATGGCGTGTTCGTCTCCAGTGATCGCGGCCAGAGCTGGCTGGCGTGGAATTTTGGCCTGCTGGATACGAATGTGTACAGCCTGGCGCTGTCGCCGGGCTTCGCGCGCGATGCCCGCGTGCTGATCGGCACGGAAAGCGGTATTTTTAGCAGCACCAGCGGCGGGCGAAGCTGGCAGGAGACGGCCTTTCCCCTGTCGGCCGCGCCGGTGTTGAGCGTGTGTGCTGCCGGCGGCGGGCGCTGGTACGCCGGCACCGAAGAACACGGTCTGTTTCAGTCGGTGGATGATGGCCACACCTGGCAGCCGCGGCCGCTGCCCGGCCCGCTGACGGCCATCAACAGCCTGCACCCCGCCGCCACCGGCGACCTGTACGTGCTGCTGGAAGATCGGCTGCTGGTGCTGCGCGCGGATCAGCCGGTGCGCTCGGCCGGGCCGTGGGCTGCGCCGGCCATGGCGCTGCTGGTGGACGCGCCGGGCGGCCGGGCGCTGGTGGGCGGCAGCGATGGCCGCCTGGAATGGGTTACGCCCCTGTGAACGCCCGCCTGCTGCGCCGGCTCATTGTATTCATGCTGTTATGTGCCACAGGAACCGCCATGACTCAGGATGACATTTTTTACCGCGAACCGTACCGCCCGCAGTGGCACTACAGCCCGCCCTGCGGCTGGATGAATGATCCCAACGGGCTGGTTTTTTATGACGGCGAGTATCATCTGTTCTTCCAGTTCTACCCCGCTTCGATTGAGCAGGGGCCCAAGCACTGGGGCCACGCCGTCAGCACGGATTTAGTGCACTGGCAAACGCTGCCCATCGCCCTGTACCCCGATGCCATCGGCGCGATCTGGTCGGGCAGTGTGGTGGTGGATGCGGACAATACCAGCGGGCTGGTGCCGGGCGGCGGGCTGGTGGCCATGTATTCCTACGAAAATCAGTCCCAGGGCATCGCTTACAGCCAGGATCGCGGGCGCACCTGGACGAAATACGCCGGGAATCCGGTGCTGGCGGCCGCCGCGCGGGATTTCCGCGATCCCAAAATTATCTGGTATGCGCCGGCGCAGCAGTGGGTGATGGTGCTGGCGGCCGGGCAGGAAGTGCGCTTCTTCACCTCGCCGGATTTGCTCACCTGGTCGCAAAGCGGGCGCTTCAGCGCCGGGCACCTGGTCGGCGTGTGGGAAGTGCCGGATCTGTTCCCGCTGACCATCAACGGCAGCACGCACTGGGTGCTGCTGGTCAGCGTCAGCGCCGGTGCGCCGGCCGGCGGCAGCGGCATTCAATATTTCATCGGCCAGTTTGATGGCGCAACCTTCCGCGTGGACGACCCGGCCCGCGTGCTGTGGCTGGATTATGGCGCGGACAATTACGCCGGCATCACCTTTGATAATCTGCCGCGCCGCCTGTACATTGGCTGGATGAGCAACTGGGTGTATGCCGGGCGCACCCCCACCACCCCCTGGCGCGGTGCGATGACGCTGCCGCGTGAGCTAACGCTGGCGCATACCCCGGACGGCCTGCGGCTGGTGCAAACCCCCGCGCCGGAACTGGCCGCCCTGCGCGGGCCCGGCCGAGATCAGCGCCACGCTGACGGCCGGCAGCGCGGAGCGCTTTGGCCTGAGCGTGCATCATCAGGCCGGCGGCAGCACGCGCATCCTGTACAATACCCGCGCCGGTCAGCTTCTTATCGGCCGCAGCGACCAGACCCCGCAGGGCCCCATTGACGGCTTTAACCCGGCCTTCGGCGTGCCGCTGGCGCTGGATGACGGACGGCTGACGCTGCATGTATTCGTGGATGAATCGTCGGTGGAGGTGTTCACCGCCGACGGTATCGCCGTCATGACCGCCCAGAGCTTTGGCGACCCCGCCGCCGACGGGCTGGCCGTCTTTGCCGAAGGCGGC
>JALOOI010000122.1 GCA_025454495.1 Anaerolineae bacterium | reverse complement strand
TGGTGTTCCTGGTGGGGGTGAATGACCTGGGCTTATCGCTGAATCCGGGCTTGCAGGACTCGTTTGATGAAGTGGAGCGCCCGTGGTTCTTCACTTCAGCGCTGTTCCGGGTGCTGTGGCAGCAAAGCCAGATCGCCCGCGGCGCGGTGGTGGTGCAGCAGGCGGGGCATGGTACGCTGGTGCCTGCGCCGCTGCCGCCGGATGATGTGCCGCTGCCGGCGGATGTGCTGCCCGTGCTGACGCAACTGCCGGAGTATCGCGCCAATCTGCATCGTTTGATCGACCTGGGGCAGGCGCAGGGGTTACAAATGCTGTTCCTCACCCAGCCGATGCTGTTCGAGGACAATGCTTACTGGGCGGCTTTCCAGGGCAGCAGTTACTGGCTCATCGACCAGCCGGTGATCTCGGCGGCGGAATACCGGCGGCTGCTGGATGTGTATAACGCCACCTTGCTGGAGGTGTGCGCGGAGCGTGATGTCCCGTGTTATGACCTGGCGGCGGATATTTCCGGGAATCCTGATTATTTCTACGATGTAGTACACTTTACCGATGCCGGGGCCGCGCGGGTGGGGCAGGTGGTGGCGCAGGCCATCGAACAATGGTGGTCGCTACCACCCGGCTGACAGGCGATCTTATCCACGAAGAACAGAGGTGCTTATGGCGCGGCCGGATTACAGCGCGGTCATCATGGCGTACATCAGTTTTATCATTCTGGGCGTGCCGGGGGCGGTGATCGGCGTGCTGTGGCTGCCACACATCCAGACCGAATTTAACCAGCCGCTGGAGGCCCTGGGGCTGCTGCTGCTGACGGTGACGGCCGGCTATTTTGCCGGCAGTTCGTTCTCCGGCCGGCTGTTCGCCCGCTATTCGGTGGGGGTGATGCTGGCCGTCAGTATGCTGATTGCGGCGGTGGGCTTCGCCGGCTACCTGCTTGCGCCGTCGTGGGAAGTGGTGGTGCTGTGGGGGCTGGTGACGGGCTTCGGTACCGGGGTGCTGGATGGCGGCATGAACATCTATTTTGCCGCCCACTTTAACGCCCGGCTGATGAACTGGCTGCACGCCAGTTTTGGCGTGGGGTCGCTGCTGGCTCCGCAGCTCGTCAATCAACTGGTGCTGGCGCAGGGGCAGGACTGGCGCAGGGTGTACCTGGTGCTGCTGGTGCTGTATGCCGGCATGGCGCTCATCTTCTTCGTCACCCGCGCCCGCTGGCGGCCCGTCCACCCGGAAGCGGTGGATCGCCCGGTGGCTTCGCTGCGGCAAACGCTGCGCCTGCCGCTGGTGCTGGTGGGGGTGGTCATCTTCGCCGCCTACGCCGGGGCCGAAGCCGGGGCGGGGGTGTGGGGCGCACCGCTGTTCCAGTCCCGCGGCATCGAAACGGCGGTGGCCAACAATTTCATCACGGCCTACTGGCTGAGCTTTACCCTGGGCCGGATCATCGTGGGGACGTTTGTCACGGCGTTTGTGCCGCGCCACCTCATTCGCGCCTGCATGGTCGGCGCGGCCATCGGTACCGGGCTGCTGGTGCTGCATCCTTTCCCCGGTGCCGATCTGGCCGGGCTGGTGCTGTTCGGTTTCACCCTGTCGCCGGTCTTCGCGGTGCTGGTGACGGCGACGCAGGAGCGCCTGGGGGCGGTATACGCGCCCAACGCCATCGGCCTGCAGGTGGCGGCGGCCAGCCTGGGCGCGGGCGGCCTGCCTTCCTTCGCCGGGCAGCTTTCCGGCTGGTTTGGCCTGGAGGTGATCCCGGTGTTTTTGCTGGCGCTGGTGCTCATCATGCTCATCGGCTATCAGCTTAGCCTGGCCCCCCTGTTCGACCTGAAGAAGCAAAAGCTGGCCTGAGCCATGCCGGTGCTGCGGGCGCTCACCCGCCAGCCGCTGCGCCTGATCGGGCGGTTGGCCCTGGCCGCGGCGGGGGCGGCGCTGGCCATGGCCGTTCATGTGTACCTGGGGTATGGCCGCGGCGACTGGCTGGCGGCCCCGCGCCTGGGCACGGCCATCGCTGCCGGCCTCATCTTCGGGCTGCCGGCCGGGGTTACGGTCATGGTGGCGCTGGATATGCCGCTGCGCCTGCGAGGTGTGTGGCCGGCCCCGCGGCGGCTGGCCGTGGCGCTGCTGGCCGGCACCGGCGCGGGCACGCTGGCCTGGTTCGCTTTCGTTTATCTCATCCTGTGGATTGAAACCCCGGACTGGCGCGTGCTGCTGATGGGCGGGGCCGGGCTGGCCGCGGGCTTCATCCTGGCCGGGCTGGTGCCGCTGCCGCGCCCGCTGCACATCCTGCTGACGGCCGCGGCCATCTTCGCGCCCATCTACAGCGCCTACCAGAATTTTTTAGCCACGCAGGCCGGCCCCGCGCCCATGATGGCGCTGCTGTATTATGTGCCGTCGCGGCCGTGGCTGGTGCTGGTGGTGGGGCTGCCCTTTGCCCTGCTCATCGCGCTGGCCGGGCATGTCATTCCGCCGCTGGCGGCCGCGCCGCCAGATAGCGCTGGGCCAGGGCATACGCCTCCGCCGCCGTGACCACCTCCCCCGTCACCTGGGCTTCCCGAATCGCATCCAGAATGTCCCCCAGGATGCGCCCCGGCGGGATGGCCAGCCGGGCCATCAAATCATGGCCATTCACCGGCGGCGGCGGCTTCACAATTTGCGCATAGTGATCGAAACGGGCGGCCAGCAGCCCGCGCACCCGCTCCACCAGCCGCAGCCAGGCGTGCTGTTCCAGTTCGCTGCCGGTGGTGGCGGCGTAATCCGCCAGGGCAAACAAACAGCGATCCACCCCGGCCTCCTCCTGCCCGTGCCAGAAGCGATGCTGCGTCAGCGGGGCGGCATCCGCCAGGGCCAACACCTGCCGGTAGCCGCTGAGGATGGCCAGCAGGCGTTTTTTCTCCGGCTGGCTCAGGCGCAGGGCTTCCGCGCGGGCTTCGGCCAGCCGCAGCGTGTGGGCCAGGTCGCCCTGGAAATGGGGCGCGGTGGCGGCTTTGCCGGCATTATGCAGCAGCGCCGCCTGCAGCAGCAGCGCCCGGTGCGGCCGATCATTGGCCCAGGTGTGGTTAAAATGCTCGTTCAGCGCGGCCCGGTAACGATCCAGTTGCATGACCATCATGCCCAGGTCGAACACGGCCGCGGTGCTGTCGCTGCGCCGGTAGCTGATGGCCAGCAGCATGGCGGCCAGTTTTTCCGTCAGCACCAGGGTGTGCTGCCAGGCATCGAAGACGTGGGGCGCGGGCTGCGCCAGCCCGTGCAGCGGCCCCACCTCCGGCACGATGACCTCCAGCACGCCCACCGCATCGGCGATGCGTAAGGCGGCCGTCACATTGTCCAGCAGCAGCAGGCTAAAAAATTCATCGCGCACGCGCTCCGGGGATGTTTCTGGCAGGCGGGCCACCTGGGCCCGCAGGTCCTGGAGTGTGGCCGGCTCAATCCGCAGGCCAAATTGCACGCTCTGGCGCACCCCGCGCAGCGCCCGGATGGGGTCATGCGCCAGCGCATCGGGGGTGCAGCGGCGCAGCACTTTCTGCCGCAAATCCGGCTCGCCCCCGCACGGGTCGATCAGGTGCGTCAGGTCGCTGTGCAGGTCAACGGCCATGGCGTTCACGGTAAAATCGCGCCCGGTCAGGTCGGCGGCCAGGTCGGGCCCGCGGAAGCCGGCGACATCCAGCAGCAGCCGGCCGCTGGCCGTGTTCAGGAACACCCGCGCCACATCGCGCTCTCTGTCCATGATGAACAGATCGCCGGCCAGCGCGTTGGCCAGGTGGCGGGCCACGCCGATGGCGCTGCCCGGCGTGGCCAGATCAATATCTTTGATGGGCCGGTGCAGGCAGGCATCGCGCACGGCACCGCCCACGAGGTACACCGGCGGCAGCGATGCAGCCAGCAGCGCCTCCTGAATGGCCAGCACATCATCTGACCACAGCAGCGGGCGATGCTGCGGCCGGCGCGGGGTAAGATCACTCATCGCGCTTCAGGGCCCCTTCATCCACCACGCCAATAAAGGGCAAATTGCGATATTTTTCGTCCAGGTCCAGCCCGTAGCCAAAAACGAAGCGGTTGGGAATTTCAAAGCCCACATAATCCACCTCGATGGCCACTTCGCGGCGGGAGGCTTTGTTCAGCAGTGTACACAGCCGCAGGCTGGCCGGGCGGCGGGCCAGCAGCGTATCCATCACAAAACGCAGCGTATACCCGCTGTCGATGATGTCTTCCACGATCAGCACATCGCAGCCTTCAATGCGCGTAGTGACATCCATTTCCAGGCGTACTGCGCCGCTGGTTTCCCGCGCACCGGTGCCGTAACTGCTGGCCGCCATAAAATCGATCTTATGCGGTACATCGATATGCTTCATCAGATCGCACAGGAACATCACCCCGCCTTTGAGGATGCACACCAGCAGCAGTTTCTGGCTGGCGGCGTAATCGGCAGAGATTTGCTGCCCCAGGGCGGCGATTCGCGTCTGGAGAGTGGTTTCGTCAATGAGGATTTCTTTGAGCAATTTGTGGTACACCGGCATTTATCCCCTGTCTGTGGCCATTACCTGAGGATTGATTATAGCCACAGGCGCGGGTACAGGCGATAATGGTATGGGCGAAAGGGCCGCCGGCGGGTGGGGGCGCTTAACGGAACATGACCTGGATCGGCAGCCGGCCCAGGATCAGCTCATCCCCTTTACGCAGCAGGGTAGGGACATCTTTTTCCAGGCGCACCCCGGCCAAAAAGGTGCCATTGGTGCTGCCCAGATCGGTAATATACAAATGTTCTTTTTCCAGATGAATCCGCGCGTGAAGCCGCGACACCCCGCGATCCATCGCGCCGTAGGGCGTGAGGTCAATTTCATTGGCCTGGCGGGCGGTGGGTTCAAAACGTCCCAGTTTAAATTCGACATTTTCGCGCACCGTCACCCGTTCAATCATCCCGCGGATGACCAGAATCACCTCGCGGCGGTCGCCCAGGGTGGCGGTGCCATTGGGCAGCGCTTCGCCACCCGGCAGCCCGGCCCGCCGCAGCAGCGACGGTTCATTCAAAATGGCCGTGTCGCGCTGCGTCTTTTTGCTGGTGTGCACGGTTTTATCGTAAGGATTTTTGCTTTCATTATGATCCGACATATCACCCGGGCCGGCAGTCTTCAACATGGTCATTATCCGCATTATAGCATAAATCGATTGTACATCTCATCAGGATATTGCGTAAAGGATAACATTACAGGAAAGGGCAGTCTGTGACAACATTCAATCCTGATTCAAATGCGATTCGGCTGGCTGCCCCGCGGGAGGATGTGCGCGTGACGCTGCCATCTGGCGTGGTGCTGGCCGCGCCGGCGGGCAGCAGCATCGAACAGATTTTTAAGGCGGCCGTGGCGCAGCAGCATTTAACGCTGCCGGTGCTGCCGATGGCGGCCATTTGCAATGGTAAACTGCGCGAACTGCATTATGCGCTGCGCCAGGATGCCCGCCTGCAACCGGTGCTGCTGGCCAGCAGTGATGGCGGCCGCATTTACCGGCGCTCGCTGGTGCTGCTGCTGGCCACCGCCATGGACGAATTATGGCAGGCGGGGGTGAGCGTGCGCTATGCGGTGCCGGATGGCGGTTATTACTGCGAGCCGTCGAACCGGCCGCCGCTGTCCCCGGCGGAACTGGAACACCTGGCCGCCCACATGCGGCATATTGTGACCGAAGATAACGTGATTGGCAAGCGATTGGTGCCGCTGGACGAAGCGCGGGCCCTGTTCAGCCAGCGCGGCGATGAAGACAAGGTGCGGCTGCTGGAATACCGCACCCGCGAGGCGCTGGTGCTGTACAGCCTGCGCGGCCGCGAAGATTATTATTACGGCTATATGGTGCCGTCCACCGGCTACCTGCCCATCTGGAAGCTGCTGCATGTGGGCCATGGCTTCATCCTGCAATACCCGCGCCAGGAAACCCCCGGCGAGCTGCACCCCATCACCAACACCTATGATCGCCTGAGCCAGGTGTTCGCCCAGGCGGATGAATGGCTGGAGAAACTGGGCATTGAGGATGTGGGCCGCCTGAACCGCCTGGTGACGCGCGATGCGGTGCAGGAATTGATCCTGGTGACGGAAGCGCTGCACGAACAGCACATCGCCGCCATCGCCACGCGCATCGCCCGCCGCTATGACCAGGGCACGCAGCTTGTGCTCATCGCCGGGCCGTCGTCCTCCGGCAAAACCACCTTCGCCCGCCGCCTGGCCATTCAACTGCTGGCGCACGGGCTGCGGCCCTTTACGCTGGAAATGGACATGTATTGTGTGGATCGGGAGAAGACCCCGCGGGACGAAAACGGTGAGTATGATTTTGAAACGCTCGGTGCGCTGAACCTGCCGCTGTTCAATGAGCATCTCATCCGGCTGATGGCCGGCGAACAGGTGCAGCTTGCCAGCTTCGACTTTTATTCTGGCCGCAGCTTACCGGGGCGCAGCGTGCGCCTGCAACCCCGGCAGATCATCATCCTGGAGGGCATTCACGGGCTGAACCCGGCGCTGGTGCCGGATATTCCGCCGCAGAAAATTTTTCGCGTGTATGTGTCGGCATTGACGCAGTTGAACATTGATATGCATAACCGGGTGGGCACCACGGATGTGCGGCTGCTGCGGCGCATCGTGCGCGATGCCCGCACGCGCGGCTACAGCGCGGCCGGCACGCTGGCCCGCTGGGCCAGTGTGCGCCGCGGCGAAAAACGCAATATTTTTCCCTACCAGGACAATGCCGATGTTATGTTCAATTCGGCGCTGGTGTATGAACTGGCCGCCCTGCGCCCGCTGGCGGAGCCGCTGCTGCTCCAGGTGAAGCCGGATACGCCGGAGCATATCGAAGCCAACCGCCTGTTAGCCTTTTTGCAGTGGGTGAAGCCCTTCAATGAGCATCAAACCTCGCTCATCCCGGATACATCGCTGCTGCGCGAATTCATCGGCGGTTCCATCCTGGAGCATTATCACCCCGGCGAGCAGGGCGAAATGGAGTAGCGGGGAGAAGGCCGGGCACGGCCACCCGTTACGCCTGGCCGTGCAAAATCACCTCGATAACATCACGGGCGCTGAAGGCGGTGCTGCCGGGGCGGAAGAAGCGCCCGGTGTTCACCAGGTCATTGCCGGTGGTGACGATGGGCGGTTCCACATAGCCATTTTTGCGCGTCTGCGGAAAGCCGGCCGTGGCCCCCAGGTGATTGCAAATGCACTTGCGCCCTTCGGTGTCTTCGGCGTGGCCGCCCTTGCGGACGTAATCATCCACCGGCTCGGCCGGGCAGCGATAGCCGATCTGGCCATCGTCGCGTTTGTACAGCCGGCGCAGGAAGCCCATATCGCAAATGCGGTCACGGGCGGCGTACACCGCCGGGTCGGACATGGTGCCGTCGATGAGCGCCACTTTGAAGGGGAAGCCGGTGGGCGAAACCAGCGGGTCGGTGAAGACGACCGCTTCTTCCGTCCGCACCTGTTCGCGCAGGGTTTCTTTCAGGCCGCGTTCCAGGCCAGATTCTTCGCACATGGCGAACGCCGTGCCCACCTGAATACCGGCCGCGCCCTGGGCAAGGGCATCTTCAAGCTGTTCGTGGCTGCCATAGCCGCCCGCCAGCCAGAAGGGCCGCCCGAAGGCCTGCATCTTCTTCAGATCAACACTGTCTTTATCGCTGTAGACCGGCTCCCCCAGGTCATTGAGGTTCAGCGGCCCGCGCGGCGGCGCATTGTGCCCGCCGGCAATATGCCCTTCGATGATGAAGCCTTCGATGCTGCCTTCGGCGCGTTTGAGCAGCGCCTGCGCCAGCGTTACTGACGAGATGATGGGCAGGAAGGCCGGCCGCCGCAGCGGGCCAAAGGCCGCCCCGCTGCCGGGGAAAGTGGCTTCGGCATTAAATTCGATGCGATAGGTATCGTCCGGCCCGGCACCGTCCACATCCACCCGGTAGAAGGTGGTTTCGTGGCGGGCCAGCTTATCCAGAATGGCGGGGATTTGCATGGGGATGCCCGCGCCCATCAGCACATAATCCACCCCGGCCAGCATCGCGCCGTACAGCGAGGCCATGTTGGGCATTTGCACTTTTTCCAGCAGATTGATGCCCACCACGCCGTCATGGCCTTCTTTGGCCAGGTACACTTCCACAAAATTGGCGATGACGGTAATGGCATTGATGAAGCGCGACGGCGTGAGCGTGTAGGGCGCTAAATTTTTGTAGGGTGTGCCCGGCGTTTTGCCGCCGGCGATGTAGTAGCGTTCCAGGATCGTTTGCACATCTGGCTGGAAGGGGAACTGCGCCAGCGCCCGCCGCACGTGCCCGTCGGGGTCGCCGTCCATCAGCCGGGCGATGAGGATGCGGCTTAAGCCGGTGCCGGAGACCACGCCCAGTTGCCCGGCTAACGACACCGTGCGGGCCAGTTTCCAGTCCGAAATGGCCACGCCCATACCCCCCTGAATGATTTTTGGCAGTTCCATAGCCTGATCTCCCCCCTTATGCTGCCTGTTGACAGGGTTAACTCTATATCCCTGGCGGCAGTGTGTGCAAGATCAACCAGGGCTAAGGGGGAGAAAAGGTGACAAATGTCATCCGGTGCCCCTGTCAGGCGTAAAGCGCGGCCTTAGTCCAGCAGTTCCAGCAGGCGCTGGCCGGCATCGTCTTCGGGCACTTCAAAATGGGTGCTGATGTAGGCCGGGTTGCGCGTGCTGCTGGTCAGCCCCTGCACCATATCGCCGGGCATGACCAGCATCCGGGCGAAAAGCTGGAGGTTATCCTGCTGCTGGAGCAGGGTGAACAGCCCGCGTTTGCGCCCCCAGTCGCTGACGGCGATATGCCGGGCCAGCAGGCGGGCCATGGACATGCGCGGCGAAAACCGATCTTTGATGCTGAGAAAGCTGCCGGAAAGCTGCGTGACATCAATCTTATCCCACATGCCGGCGGCCGGGTTGTGCAGCATCAGTTCGATGGGCACCGGCGGCGCGTACACCTCAAAGACTTCCATGATTTCGGCGGTGATTTTTTCCAGAGCGCGGCGTTCCTGCATGGGTTACTCCTCATCGGGTGGGGCGGGGGCCGGCGCGGGCGGCACGGTGGCGTAGAACAGCAGCAGGGTTTTGCCGTAGCGCCGGCGATCCACTTCCTGCATATGCGTCAGTGATACAGCCTGCCATTCGGTTGGGTCCAGTTGCACGATGATCTGCGTCTGGGGGCGCAGCCAGTCCGGGTTGTTCTCCAGCGCGGCCAGCGCCTGCCGCCATAAGCCTTTGTACTGCGGCGGCGCGATGAAAATGTAATCGTAGGTGGCATCCGGCGGGCGGCGCAGCAGGGTAAACGCATCAATCATACGAATCACTGCCCGGCCATCCAGCCGGGTGTGGATGAGATTATCGCGCACGGTCTGGATGGCTTTCCGGTCAATTTCCACGAACAGCGCCTGCGCTGCGCCCCGGCTGAGCGCCTCAATGCCCACGCTGCCCGTCCCGGCGAACAGGTCAAGAAAGCGGCTGTCCACAATGGATTGCCCGATGATGCTGAACAGCGCTTCTTTGACCTTATCCATGATGGGGCGGGTGCTGTCCCCTGGCACGGGTTTCAGCTTGCGCCCCCGTGCGCTCCCGGCGATTACGCGCAGCGACATCAATACACCGCCATGGTTACGGACTCCCGGACTGCCTGAATATTGGAAAGAGGGGTGGTGACGGGAATGGGCCCGCCGGTGGACAGCACCAGCCGGCGGCCACCGGTGAGCCGCTGCGCCTGGCGGGCGGCATCGCGGATGGCGGCGGGCGTGCCGGTGTGCAGGTGCTGGCCGGCGCTGAGGCCGCCGCACAGCGCCCCGCGGAACAGGGCCAGCCCTTTATCCAGCTCCGGCCGGGCGTGTTCGGTCTCCCAGTTCAATAGCTGCACCGGGTACTGCCCGAACAGCCGCAGCATGGGGGCGCTGCCTTTCACGGATAGCGTATTCAGCCACCAGCGCTCCGGGATCGAATCCAGAATTTTCAGGTCGAAGGGGGTGCCGAAGGTCTGGTATTCAGCTTCGGACAGCCAGTGATAATTGGCTTCTTCGATGACGTAGAACAGCCCGGCGATGCGGGTGCGCCGCAGCGCCTCCACCAGGCGCAGGGTGCTATCAGTGAGGATGTTCAGCCCGGTACGCAGCCGGTCGGGGTGCACCCGCAGGTTACGCAGCATCTGGCGGCGGCCGGCCAGGTGGGCGGCCTGCGTCAGCGGGCTGTAGACCACCTGCACGAAGGGCACTTCGGTATCCAGCGCATCGCCCAGCAGGTTCAGGCATTCAAGCTGGCGGCCGGGGTCGCCGCGCAGGGGTTCCTGCGTGCGTAATTCCGTCCAGTGCAGCGACCGGGTGATGACGCGCCGGGTGATGGTGCGCCGGCCGGAGGGGCTGCCGCGCCATTCATCCTGAAGGCCATAGCCGGTGACGCTGAAATAGGCCGGCGGGGCGATCACCAGCATGTCCCAGTCATACTGCTGCTGGAACAGCCCGTGGGCCCGCGCCAGGTCGGCCGCCCGCTGGTCATCGCCGGGGAAATGCCGCCACAGCATCACCGGGGTACGGTCAACGCTATCTCCGGCAATGGCCCGCATCAGGCGTTCGCGCCGCGTGAGACCGGTCACAGGCTGCTCCGTGGGGTGTCTGTGTGTGGCTTACAGATTGTCCACCGGCCGTACTTCGCTGCCTTCGGTGGTGGCGGCCCCCATTTCATACAGGCGCTGGTGAATCATGCGGCTGAGCATCATATAACGATCATCGTCATAGCTGTTCAGGTTGTTGCTGCCGTGCTGGCCTTCAATGCGGGCTTCCAGCTTCACGGCATCCAGCGCTTTGCGGGCCAGGCGCAAACATTCCTGAAAGGAACGGGTGGCCGCGGTTTTGTCGTTGAGCGCTTTTTGCGCCAGCCCCAGGCCATAATAGGCATCGGCATGTTCCGGGCTTTTGCGTAGAATGTCTTCAAAGGCTTTGATGGCCCCTTTATGATCGTTACTGCGATGCAGCTTCCACGCTTCGGCGATGCGTTCATCCGTAACCATCGTGGTTTGCATGGCCATGTTCCACAGCTCCCTTGCCACAAAAATCGACCCTGTGCTGCTGATTGTACCTGACGATGCCGGCAGCGGCAATCAGCATCATGGTGCAGCCTGGACGGTGATGACGCGCAGCGGCAGGGCCGGGCCCACCGGGTTGCCGTTGCCGGCGAAGAAACCGGGGCGCGTGGACAGCGGGCAGGTGGTCGTGGTCGCGCAGACGAAGGCTTCCACCGCCAGCACATACCGTCCCGGCGGCAGGTCGGCCGGCAGTGGCAGGGTGGTGGTATCCGGCACGTAGCGATTGCGCGACCAGCGCCGGGGCGGGAAATTCCCTGGTAACTGCGGCGTGGTGGCCGCCCACACGGTGCCGCTGGTCACATCGCGCAGGCTGAGGCGGGTGCGGTAATTTTCGGTCAGCGGGGCCGTGGCCTGCCAGTACACCGTCACCGTCACCGGGTCGCCGGGGCGAAAGGTGTCACCGGGCAGGCGGTAGGCATAGGCTTCCAGCCCGGCATCGCTGCGATTTTTGAGCAGGGTGGCCCCCTGGAGGGCGAATTGCGGCGCGGCCCGCAGCGGCAGCACCTGCTGATAACTGAGCCAGGCCAGCGTGCCGAGCAGCAGCAGCAGCAGCCCCAGAATGCGGGCTTCGGCCGCGGCCAGCAGGGGCGGCGGTTGATAGGCCGGGGGCGCGGCCGGGTGGCGCGGGCGGCGCAGCAGCACCAGGCTGATGATGACCAGGGCCAGCAGGCTGATGCCCCAGGCCGCGGCCCGCGCCGGGGTGCTGTCCAGCCGCACCGTCAATTCACCGGCGGCCGCGGCCGGCAGGGCCACATTCACCAGCCCGCCGGGAGCGGCCAGCGTGGGCAGCGCCACGCCATCCAGATACGCCTGCCAGCCGGGATACCAGGCCAGCAGCATCGTCACCGTCTGGCTTTGCGGGCTGCTGATCTGAAAGCGATGGCGGTGCGTGCCGGCGAAGAGGACGGCGGCATTGTTTTGCAGCACCGGGTTGGCGCTAAAACGGTTGATATTATCGCTGGCATAGCCGGTGAGCAGCGCCCGGCTGATGGGCGCATCCGGCGACAGGGTGGTGGGGATGGCGGCCCCCGGCGGCAGGACGGCGATGCCGTAGCCCTGCTGCTCAAAACGTACCTGCGCGTCATCGTTGTAAATATCCCCGGCGTTGATGGCTCGGGTGAAGTCCTCCGCGGGCGGGCTGCTGAACCATACCGGCAGCGCGGCCAGCAGGGTGGTCAGCAGCAGGGCCGCGGGCAGCACCCGCCGCAGGCTGAGCGGCAGCCAGCCGGCCGCCCGCAGTACGCCGGTGCTGCCGATGGCCAGGCACAGGCTGATGGGCCCCACCAGCCACGTCTGTTCCGGCAGCAGCAGCAGCGCCACCGCGCCTAATGCGCCGCCCAGGCCCAAAAACAGCGCTTCCAGCCGGGCCCCGGCCGGCCGCAGCGCCAGCCGCGTCGCCGCGCTCAACAGCGCCAGCCCCGGCAGCACCACCCCCAGGCTGAACAGCGGCGGGGT
>JALOOI010000121.1 GCA_025454495.1 Anaerolineae bacterium | reverse complement strand
GCGATTTTGTGAATCAGATCACCGGCGACGGGATTTATGAGGCGTTATTTACCGGGCAGTGTGCCGCCACTGTCGCCATCGCGGCCCTGCCAGGGGGGGGATTTTTCGGCGGCAGCGCTCGCCCCCTTCGATCAGTTGTGGCAGGATCAACCGGGGCCGCGCTTCCGGGAAGCCGGCATACTGAATGATCTGGCCACCCTGGCACCCAACATCATTTCCAGGGCGATTTTCTACTCCGATCTGGCGCACTGAGGCCGGCCGGGCAGGGCGATTGGGGGCCGTTGCGGGCAGTGCCGGCCGGGGGGGCCCTCAAACGGATCCAGGCTGAGCCGGGAGGTGAGGAACAGCAGAAACCTCACTTATCATCGTAGATAGCACAATCAGGAAAAAGCGACGAAAAACTATACCACCGAATCGCATTGTGATTGGGGCGTTCAATCTTAACGGGCTGATCCCCCTGGTACAGGCGACCCAGCTTATAGATCTGATTGTTATCCAGATGCAAGATGCCATGATGAAGAACAGCGGTCTGTGTTTCGCAATAGAAAACGGTGGGTAAACCAACCACCTCATCCATACACACCACAATGGTTCGTCCATCCACCTGGTCAATAATCACCCCATGCTTATCAAAAATCTGCAAGACAGAGTAGTAGCGGCGTGTTTGTTGTGTCCATATCCCCACCCCAATATCGTGGCGCGGTAAACGTTTGTCTTCTGTACCAAGTGTCCGTATCAAACCGCCATAATCGGGATTATCGGGCAAACGATACCGTTGATTCCATTTTGCCCCTGTCTCAGCAGCGGTATCATCCAGCATGATTTCTGTGAACAGGGCATCAGGATAGGCGTGATGCGCCTGGTGCGCGGTCATTTGTAACAAGGAATTCCAACGTATCAGAGTATCGCCTGCCAGTTGCCCGGTCACACATTCGCCAGTCAGATGATTCCAGTAGGATTGGGTTTGCTGATCTGCAATCAACGACATCACATCATAAAAACCTTGTACTGCAAATTGCAACACCATGCCCTTATGTTCCGCATTGTAAAATGCTCCCCCATTACACAAACAACAATAGGCAACCATCCAATGCTGATTATTCCATGTTCCTTGTGCCACATGATGGTAGACGAGAGCAATGGTTGGCAGTACCAACACCAAATCATGATGGATAGCCACAAGACAATGCTCATGCGGAGAAATGTTGCCCTGCTCAAGGGCAGCTTTAAGCGGCGTGTAAACATCTACCACACAGGCAGCGGGTTCTGGTTCATCTAAAAGAATGGCGCGACTTTCGTCAAACATGGGCATCATAGATCAATGGCTCCAAAGTAGTTTCAGCGTATCACGAAAGTTGACTGAGACCGGACAGGTGACTTGATTGGGTCGGGTTTTGTTTACCGGACGAAACCGGGTCAAGCCTATGATACCGGAATACGCCCTGAACGCGGAAGATATACGACGCATTTGAACACGATAGCAACGAACGTCAGCCTGAAGACAGATGGCTACCATCGTTCAACGGCACAGACGTTGAATCTGTTACTGAAAGCAGTCGTCTGGAGGTGAGGTGTGCCCACTGCCCCGCCCGCCAGCACTCCCGCCCCCCGTGCTAACTCCGAACTTTCTTTGTCCGTCCACTTCGCCTATAATCACCGATAATCTATTCGATTGTCTGTTCTGTTCGGGTGCGGCTCGCACCGCCCCTGGCCATATGGTTGATAGCGCTTATGCCTTCCCCTTTAGAAACACTGGTCAAAATCCTTAAACTGGAACGCGAACAGGGCTGCCTGAACAAAGCCGTCATCGGCGGGCTGAGCGCCTTTGGCGATACCTGGCAGCGCCAGGCCCTGCCCCAGGCCCGCCGCCCGGAACACCAGGTGCTGACGGAAGAACTGGTGCAGGTGCTGCGCCGCTACGATGCGGTCGATAACAAAGCCGAGCGCCTGCGCCAGATCAATTACATGCTGGATCGCATCACCGGCCGTGCCCCGGTGCCGCCGGAGTACGAAGCCCGGCTGGCCGCCCTGCGCGAAGCCGCGCCGCCGCCGGAACGCGCCCCCGCGCCCGAAGCCGCGCCGCCGCCGGAACGGCCCCCCGCGCCGGAAAAACGCTCCCGCCGTGAACGGCCGGAACGCCTCACCCCGCCGGTCGATGAAGCCGCGCCCGCGCCGGAAATCCCCGCGCCGCCGGCCAACCAGGACAACCTGGCCGCGGCGGAGGACTCCGCCCGTGACGCGCGCGAGAAACCCGCCCGCCGCGATAAACGCGAACCGCGGGAAAATCGGGAACCGCGGGAAAACCGCGAACCGCGGGAACGCCGCCCGCGGGAGCCACGCGGCGAAACCGCGCCGGCCGAAGCCGCGCCCCCGCCCGAATCGCGCCGCGGCCCGCGGGATGCCCGCCCCCCGGCAGCCGAAGCGCCGCGCCGGGGCAAAGAGCGCCCCGGCCGCCCCGGCCGCGACGACAGTCGCCCCGCCCGGCCGGGTGGGCCGTCCGGCAATCCCTTTGGCTTTGGCGGCCAGGAATGGGCCCCGGATACTTACGACTCTGATTTTCGCCCTGCGCCGGCCGGCGAACTGGATCTGAAGCCGCTGCCGCGCCTGGCCCGCCCGCCGCGCCGCCCGCGCCCGTCGCTGGACGTGGAAACAGCCCGCCAGGTGCTGAGCGATCTGCATAAGAGCACCACCACCATCAAAGGCATTGGCGGGGCCATCGCCCGCGCCATGGAAAGCCTGGGCATTCGCACCGTGCATGATCTGCTGCATTACATGCCGCGCCGCTACGATGATTACGTGCATCTGCTGGCCATCCGCCAGTTGCAGCCGGAAAAAATCGCCACCGTCATCGGCAAGGTGACGCATACCGAAGTCCGCGTGGGCAAAGGGGCCCGCAAGGATTTTTATATGCAGGTGGATGACCTGACCGGCCAGTTACACGTCACCTTCTTCGGCCAGCATTTTCTCGTCCGCAGCATCCGCCGCGGGATGCAGGTCGTCCTCAGCGGCAAGGTGAGCCTGTACCGCGATGCGCTGCAAATGTCCAGCCCGGACTGGGAACAGCTCGACGATGAAAACCTGCACACCATCGGCATTGTGCCCGTCTACCGCCTGGCCGAAGGCGTGGCGGAACGCACCTTCCGCCGCAGCATGAAGCGGGCGCTGGAAGAATGGGCCCCGCGCCTGCCGGACATCGTGCCCGAAGCCGTGCTGGAACGCGCCGACCTGGCCGACAGCGGCTGGGCGCTGCAAAACCTGCACTTCCCGGAAGGCTACGATCATCTGGAGCACGCCCGCCGCCGCTACCTGTTCGACCATTTGCTCACGCTGCAACTGGCGATTTTGCAAAACCGGCGCGACTGGCAGAGCGCCGGCGGGGAGGCGCTCACCGTCACCGATGATTTTATGGAGTCTTTCGTGGCGGCGGTGTTCCCCTACCCGCTGACCGGGGCCCAGGAGCGAGCCATCGCCGATATTCGCCGCGATGTCACGCAGCCGGTGCCGATGAATCGCCTGTTGCAGGGCGATGTGGGCAGCGGCAAAACGGCCGTGGCCGTGGCCGCCATGGCCATGGCCGTCGCCAGCGGCCGCCAGGCGGCCCTCATGGCCCCCACCAGCATCCTGGCGGAACAGCATTATCGCGGCATTGAGCGCCTGCTGACGAACATGCCCGGCGACCGTCGCCCGGTGGTGGCCCTGCTCACCGGGGCGCTCACCACCACCGAGCGCGAATCCATCTATCGCGGGCTGGCGGATGGCTCCATTGATGTGGTCATCGGCACCCATGCGCTCATTCAGCAGGGGGTGGAATTCCATGCCCTGGGGCTGGCCGTCATCGACGAACAGCACCGCTTCGGTGTGCAGCAGCGCGGCCGCCTGCGCGGCAAAGGCAGCAACCCGCATCTGCTGGTGATGACCGCCACGCCCATCCCGCGTACCCTGGCGCTGACGCTGTATGCCGATCTTGACCTGAGCATCCTGGACGAAAAACCCGCCGGCCGCCAGCCCATCCAGACCCGCGTGCTGGAGCCGTTGCAGCGCGAAGCGGCCTTCCGCTTCATCGAAGCGCAGATGAAGCAGGGGCGGCAGGCCTTCATCATTCATCCGCTGGTGGAAGCCTCCGATACGCTGGATGTGCGTTCCGCGGTGGAGGCTTACGACGAGCTGAAGCAGACCTTCTGGCGGCACCGGGTGTGTTTGCTGCACGGGCGCATGAAGCCGGCCGAAAAAGAGGCCATCATGGCCGCCTTCGCCCGGCATGAATATGACGTGATGGTGACAACATCCGTCGCTGAAGTGGGCGTGGACGTGCCCAATGCCAGCGTCATCCTCATTGAAGGCGCGAATCGCTTCGGGCTGGCGCAGTTGCACCAGTTCCGCGGGCGCGTGGGCCGCGGCGAGCATCCCTCCTTCTGCCTGCTGATGCCCGACGGCGAAAATGACGACTCGCGGGAGCGCCTGGACGCGCTGGCCAGCACCGATGACGGCTTTGTGCTGGCGGAATATGACTGGAAACTGCGCGGCGCGGGCGACCTGGTGGGCACCCGCCAGAGTGGTGGGATGCTGCTGCCGCTGGCCGAATTTATCACCCCGGACCTGGTGACGCTGGCGCAGCGCGAAGCCCGCACCCTCTACGAAGAAGACCCGGCGCTGCACCTGGAAAAACACGCCCTGCTGGCGCAGCAGGTGGCGGCCCTCAGCCAGGTGGAGGGGGATGTGTCTTAGCCATGGCGGGCGGGCCGCGCCGGCGGCCGCCGTCACAGGGAGCGCTTATGTCGGTGCAAATCATCGCCCTGGGCGGCGGTGGCTTTTCCATGGAGCCGGACAACCCGCTGCTGGATCAATACCTGCTGGCGCAGTGCCGCCCCGGCCGCCGGCCGCGGGTGTGTTTCCTGCCCCAGGCCAGCGGCGAAAGTCCCGCTTACATCATCAATTTTTATCAGGCGTTCCAGAAGCTGGACTGCCGCGCCAGCCATTTATCCCTGTTCCAGCCCCCCACGGCCGATCTGGCCGGGTTCCTGGCCGACCAGGATTTGATCTTTGTGGGTGGCGGCAATACGCGCAGCCTGCTGGCGCTGTGGCGCGAGTGGGGTCTGGATGCCATTTTGCCCGCTGTCGCCCGCGAAGGGGTGGTGCTGGCCGGCATCAGCGCCGGGGCCATCTGCTGGTTTGAGCAGGGCCTCACCGATTCCATCCCCGGCCGGCTGACGGTGCTGCCCTGCCTGGGGTACCTGTCCGGCAGCGCCACCCCGCATTATGACGGCGAGGCCGGGCGGCGGCCGCAGTATCACGCCTGTATTGCTGCCGGCGACCTGCTGCCGGGATACGCCTTTGACGACGGCGCGGCCGGCCATTTTGTGGATGGGGCGCTGCTGCGCTGTGTGGCCTCGCGCCCGGCGGCCCGCGCCTGTTTCGTCACCCGTGACGGGGCTGCCGCCGCGGAAACACCCCTGCCCACCACGTATCTGGTCTGAGGCCCGCCCGCCGCGCCAGGGAATCGCCATGACGGAAACGCGCCTGCCTGCCGCCACCTTTAACCGCCCGCCCCGGCTGTCTCCGCCCGCCCTGCCGGAAGAAGCGGTCGATCTGCCGGCCCCGCCGCAGCCGCCCCCGCTGCCGGAACAGAGCATCCTCATCACCATTTTGCCCGTCCTGGGGATCGGTGTGATGGCGGTGTTTTATGTGCTGCGGGCCGCCGGCGATACCGGCTCCTCGGCGGCGTTCTTCGCCGTGCCCATGATGCTGCTGGCCGTCTTCACCATCGGCGGCACCATCCTGGCGCAGCGCTGGCGGCGGCGCGAATACCAGAAGCGCCGCGCGGAAAATGACCTCAATTACCTGCGCCTGCTGGATCGTAAACGGGTGCGGTTGCAGGCCGTGCAGGATGTGCAACTGGCGCTGCTGGAGACGGCCTATCCCGCCCCGGCCGCGCTGCTGAAGCGGGCCTTCACGCCGGATGACCGCCTGTGGGAGCGCCGCCCGGCCGATGACGATTTTTTGCATTTTCGCGTGGGCGTGGGGCGCGTGCCGTCCGGCGTGGCCGTGCATACGCCCGGCGTGGAACTGGACAGCCCGCTGCTCGACCGGGCCCTGTCCCTGGCGGATAGCTACCGTTTCCTGCCGGATGCGCCGGTGGTCATCGGGCTACAGCCCGAAGCCTCCTGCGGGGTGTGCGGCCCGCGCAGCGCCACCCTGGCCCTGCTGCGGGCCATCCTGTGCCAGCTTGCGCTGACGCACGCCCCCGGCGAATTGCAAATTCACCTCATCGCCCCCGAATCGGCCCGGCCGGACTGGCGCTGGCTGAAGTGGCTGCCCCACACCCACAGCCCGCGCGGCACCACCATCGCCTTCACCATGGACAGCATCCGCAACCTGTTCGGGATGCTGGGCCAGGTGATTGATGAGCGCCGGGCCGACCGCAGCGCCCCGCGCCTGCCGCAGATCCTGGTGGTGATGGATGATCCGCGCATGGCCGAAACCGAGACGGTGTATACCACCCTGCTGCGCGAAGGGCACCTGGTGGGCGCGGCCGTGCTGTGCCTGACGACGCATTTTGAAGACATCCCCGGTGACTGCCGGGCCGTGCTGCGGCTGGCCGCGGACGGCTTCAGTTATCACCGGCGGGACGAAGCGCACCTGCTGCGCCAGGGCAGCCGGGTGGATGGGCTGGCCCTGGCCGAAGCGGAGGCCATCGCCCGCGCCCTGGCTTCGGTATCGCTCACGGAAGCGGGCAGCGCCGGCCGCATTCCCACGCGGGTGAATTTTTTGGAGCTGTATGGCGTGCGCCATGCCGATGCGCTGGAGCCGGTGCTGGTGGAGCGCTGGCAGCGCCCGGTGCCGGAAGGCCTGCTGCCCCACCCCGTGCCCATCGGCCGCGAGAGCCTGGCGGTGGATACGCTGCTGCTGCTGGATGAAGCCAATCACGGGCCGCATGGCGTGCTGGCCGGCACCACCGGCTCCGGCAAGAGCGAATTGATGCAGTCGCTGGTGTGTGCCCTGGCGCTGGAACATGATCCGCGCCTGCTGACGCTGCTGCTGATCGATTTTAAGGGCGGCAGCACGTTTCAGGTGTTTGAAGATTTGCCGCACACCGTGGGCATGGTCACCAACCTGGACGGCGTGCGCGTGCGCCGGGTGCTGGAAGCGCTGAAGGCCGAAATTCAGGTGCGGCAGGAAACGCTCAAACGGCTGAACCTGCGCGATATTGCCCGCTATCATCGCTTCTATTCGCACAGCATCGACCTCATCCACAGCCCCGGCTACCAGCCGCTGCCGCATCTGTTCATCCTGGTGGATGAATTCGCCCAGCTTGCCCGCGATATGCCGGATTTCCTGCGCGAACTGGTACGCACGGCGCAGATCGGCCGCAGCCTGGGGCTGCATCTCATCCTGGGCACGCAAAGCCCGATGGATGTCATCACGGATGAGATGAACGCCAATTTGCAATTTCGTATTTGCCTGCGGGTGCAAAATATCGAAGCCAGCCGGGCCATGCTGCGCCGGCCGGATGCCGCCTATCTGCCGCCCAACCAGCCAGGGCGCGGGTTCTTCCAGGTGGGCGAGCGCGGCGTGTTCAAACAATTCCAGACGGCCTATGTGGGGGGCGATTATGCGCCGCCCGCCGGCGACGACGACGCGCCCGCCGAAGCGGTGACGCTGGAGATCGTGCGGGAGGATGGCACCAGCCTCAACCTGCTGCCCGATTTTAAGAGTTCCTTCCCCGGCAGCGTGCTGCAACGCCAGCCCGTCACCACCGCCCGCGCCATCGCCGAGAGCATCGCCCGGTACGCACACCAGCAGGGCATCGCGCCCATGCACCCGCTGCTGCTGCCGCCGCTGGAAGAACGGCTGACGCTGGCCGCGCCCTTCGCCGCGCTCACCATCGGCGGCTGGAACGGCCAAACCTGGGGCCCGGCCGGGCTGGATGAAAGCGGCGCGGCCATCGCCCCCGGCAGCGCCCCGGTGGGCGTGCTGGATGATGTGTATCACCGCACGCAGCACCCGCTGTGGATCCATTTGAACGCCGGCCCGCCGGAACACGGCCGCCGCGATGGTCATGTGCTGGTGGTGGGTGCGCCCGGCACCGGCAAAACCATGTTCCTGCGCACGCTGGCGCTGTCCCTGGCGCTGCTGCACCCGCCGGACGCGCTGCACCTGTATTTCATCAGCTTCACCGGGGCCGGCCTGAATGATCCGGGGCGGCTGCCCCACGCCGAGCGCGTCATCCAGGGCACCGAGACGGAACGCCTGCGCCGCCTGTTCGGCCGGCTGATGCACACGCTGGAGCAGCGCCAGGCAACCCCCGCCCCGGCCGCGCAGCCCATCATCGTCCTCATGATCGACCAGTATGAACAGTTCCGCGAAACCTGCCGCGAAACCCACCTGGCGGATTTTGACCGGCTGATGACCGAAGGGCGCAGCGCCGGCCTGTACTGCGTCGTCACGGCCAGCAGCATTAACGCCCTGCCGGATCGCATCCGGTCGCTGGCGCAGCAGCGCATCGCCTTTCAGGCCGGCAGCCCTGGCGATTATGTGCTGACGGTGGGCCGGCTGGCCACCGCGCCGGAGGAGCAGCTTCCGCCGGGGCGCGGTTATGTGTACCTCACGCCGCCGCTGCTGGCCCAGGTGAGCCTGCCGGCCCGCAGCCATTCCCTGCGCGACGAAACGTATGCCCTGGGCGAACTGGCCGCCACCGCCCGCGAACTGCGCGAGGGTTATCGCCGCCTGAAACAGCTCCCCGGCACCGACCCCGACACCTGGCAAAGCCCCGCGCCGGTGCTGGAACTGCCGGCGCAGCTTCCGCTGGAGACGCTGCTGCCGGCCGCCGGCCCGCCGCCGCCCGCCCTGCGCGTGCCCCTGGGGCGCAATGATGATGATGCCCGCAGCCTGTTCGTGCTGGACTGGGATGCCAGCGGGCCGGATTTTCTGGTGACGGGGCCGCCCGGTGCCGGCAAGACGACGCTGCTGCATACGGCCGTGCTGGCCGCCGCCGCGCATTTCCCCCCGCAGGATGTGCGCTTTGTGCTGGTGGATTTTGGCCGCCGCAGTTTGCGCCCGCTGGCCCCCCTGCGCCATGTGCTGCACAACGTGGCTGATCCGGCCGCCCTGCGCCAGGTGCTGCGCCTGGCCCACCAGGAACTGGCCGCCCTCAGCGACGAAGCCCCGGCCGCCCCCGGCAGCGTGCCGCTGCGCTTCCCGGCGCTGGTCATGGTCATTGATGATTACGATACCTTTGCCGAAGCGCTGAGCGGGGAGCCTGACCTGCTGCGCCACCTGCGCGATCTGCTGCGGCAGTACGGCGACAGCGGCTTTTACCTGTGGGTGGCCGGCTACCTGGAGCGCACCACCGACCCGCTGATGAAACAGCTTCTGCTGCGGCGGGCCGGCTTCGCGCTGATGACCCGCGAGAGCCTGCAAAAGCTGTATGTGCGCGTGGCCGGCATCCCGGCGGAGGCGATGCCGCCCGGCCGGGCCTATTATGCCCGCCACAACAGCATTTACGTGGTGCAGATGGCCCGGGCCACCGCCCCGGCCGCGCTGGTGGAGCAGGTGAACCGGCGCTATGCTCAGCAGCCCCCGGCCGCCTGGTGGTACGCCGGCACAGAGGCCCCCGCCCCGCCCGCCCGGTCGCTGCCGCCCGGCGCGGCCGCCTATGATCTGGAGATTGACACCGCCGGGCTGTTGCAGGATTTGCTCCACCCCGGCCCTGACCGTGACCGCGACCATGACCATGATGCCGCCGGAGATGCCGATGTCCCCGCGCCATGATCCGCGCCTCATTCAGGCCAATATTGCCCTGTTTAAAGGGGAACGGCTGGAAGCGCAGCGCCTGCTGGATGAGTATTATCAGGCGCACAAAGACCGCCGGCATGAGCCGCTCATCCTGTGGCTGGACGCGCAAACCCGCGCCACCCGCGAAGAACGCCTGGAGGGGCTGCGCCTGCTGGTGCACAGCGCCAGCAGCGAAAATCCCTATGCCCGCCTGGCCCGCCTGGCGCTGGCGGATGAAGCCGAGTATGAGCGCCGCCTGTCGCCGCCGCGCCGCACCTTCGCCCGGCTGCCGCTGGAAGCGTGGAGCTTCATCGGGATGCTGCTGCTGGCCGTGCTGCTGACGGGCGGGCTGGTGCTGCTGCTGGGCCGCGGCGAAGAAGCCGACGCGGCCGGCATCCCGCTGACGCAAACGGCGCTGGTGCAGGCGCTGCCCACGCGCACGCCACAGCCGGATCGCAGTGTGGCCGTCATCCCGGAAGAGTTTACCCTGCGCTACGACGGCGGCCTGCTTCAGGTGGCGGCCATCGAAGACGGCTCGCAGCGCGTCATCGACGACGGGCAGAACGTGCCGCTGCTGCCGGTGCCGGGGGCGCGTTTTTATGCCCTGCGCCTCCTCTTTGAATGCCGCCAGGCCATCTGCAATGAGCCGCCCCAGGCCGCGCTCACCCTGCGCCTGGATGATCTGTCGGTCATCCCCCGGCGCGACGGCGTGCGCCTTGAGGGCACCACCGCCATGCAGCCGGTGGCCCTGGGCCGGGCCACGTCGGCCTGGGTGGTGTTCGAAATTCCCGTCAGCGGCGTGGTGGCCTACCTGGAAGTGCGCCCGCACACCGCCCCCCGCACCGACCCGCCGGCGGTGATTCTGCTGGACAGAGGGCCGTGAGCCGCTGCTCTCAGGCAGTCATCATGTGGCACTCATGGCCGCTTTCGCCGCTTTCGGTATTCATCAACCAGCAGTCCTGTTCGCCCTACCAACAAGGATTAACGCCCATGAGTGCCCATATCCCGGACGCATTTCAAGACCTGGTTACAACCACCACCTTTCCCACCCTGGTGACAGTGATGCCGGATGGCCAGCCCCAGGGCAGCATCGTCTGGTTTAGCTACGATGGCCGGCATATTCTGGTGAACACCGCCCGCGGCCGCCAGAAGGATAAAAATATGCGGGCCCGCCCGCAGGTGACGCTGGTCTTCGTCGATCCGCAGAACCCGTATCGCTTTCTGGAAGTGCGCGGCCAGGTGGCCGAGATCACCGAAGAAGGGGCGCTGGAACACATCAACCAGCTCAGCGAGCGGTACACCGGCAAGAAGGATTTTTACCAGGATATGCCGGAACGCCGCGGGCAGGAAGTGCGGGTGATCTTTAAGATTGAACCGCTGCGGGTGGTGCCCCACTAAACGGCCGGGGTGGCCAGGCAGCGGGCAATGCTCTCGCGCAGGTGGGCCAGGCGGGCCGGGCGGGGGATATAATCGTCGCAGCCGGCCGCCAGCGCCCGCGCCCGGTCTTCGGGGTCTACTTCCACGCTGTGCGCCAGAATGGGGATGCGGCCCACGCAGGCATGTTGCTTAAATAACCGGGCAAGCTGCCAGCCATTGTGCCGCCCCGGCAGGCGCATATCCAGGATGATGAGCGCCGGCTGCTGCTGGCAGGCGATCTCCAGCGCCGCATCGCCATCGGGCAGGCAAATACACGTATGCCCCATCAATTTGACCATCTCGGCCAGCAGATGGGCGTTGTGCTTATCATCTTCAATCACCAGAATAGCGACCATCAACAGTGCTGCATTCTACCTGACCACTTCGGCGGCAATGTGTTTGTATTGTAGCGTGAGTTTCCTTGTAGAAGCATTAAGCTTTTTACGCTTACACAGCCCGAATTTATAGTAATACAGATTTTAGTATAAAAAATGAGTAAACGCTGAAAAATCCACCCCGCGGCTTGATTATCCAACGCTCACCCGTGTTTCAGGCGTTTCGCTTTTTGCTTTATAATAATGCCAGGTATGCCATTCCTCATCTTCCGCCGGTGTAAAAAGGTCGAATGAATCATGGAAACGATGAAACAGGCTTTACGGGTTGTCACCACGTCGGTTGGCCTGCTGCTGCTGGGGTTTGTGGCCGGTCTGCTGGCCGCGCCCACCGGCAGCAGCCGCGCGCTGGATGGGGCCGATCAACTGGGGCAGATGCAAATCGGCAGCGAACTCATTAACGAAACGGAGCGCGTGTATTCTGAGGTGTATAACCGGGCTGCGCCGGGGGTGGTGTCGGTCATCATCGCGCAGCGCTCCGACGATGATTTTCTCAATTCGGCCGTTGGCTCCGGCTTTGTCATCGACACGCAGGGGCACATTGTCACCAATTTTCATGTGGTGGAAGGGGCCGACCGGATCGAAGTCAACATGTTTGATGGCACCATCACCCGCGCCGAGATTGTGGGGCTGGACCCGGACAGCGACCTGGCGGTGATTAAGGTCAACATTCCGTCGGAACGGCTGCGCCCCATTCCCCTGGGCGATTCTGAAGCGCTGACGGTGGGGCAAACGGTGCTGGCCATTGGCAATCCCTTCTCCAATGACTGGACGCTGACCAGCGGCATCATCAGCGCCCTCAATCGCAGCATCATCGGGCTGAACAATTATTCCATCGGCGGGGTTATCCAGACCGATGCGGCCATCAACCCCGGCAACAGCGGCGGGCCGCTGATTAACCTGAATGGCGAAGTGATCGGCGTGAACAGCCAGATCGAAAGCGGGCTGCGCCAGAATGCCGGCATCGGCTTTGCGGTGCCCAG
>JALOOI010000325.1 GCA_025454495.1 Anaerolineae bacterium | reverse complement strand
TGAGCACACGATCCCGCCCGCGCCTGAGCAGCGCCGATTATGCCCGACTCGGTGAAACCAACCGCCTTCAGGAACTGATCGATGGAGAACTCATCATGTCGCCTTCCCCTTCCGATGCCCACCAGGAGGCGGTACCGCGGCTGTGGCTGCTGCTGACCGAACTCACCGCCGGAGCCGGCAAAGTGAAAATTGCGCCAATGGATGTGTATCTGGCCGCCGACCAGGTGGTGCAGCCGGATGTGTTCTGGGGCGGGGCAGCGGGCAGCGCCTGCCAGCTTGATGCCGCCGGGCACTGGCAGGGGCCGCCGGATTTGATCGTGGAGATTCTGTCGCCTTACACCGAAAAGCAGGATCGCGGCCGCAAATACGATCTCTACGAGCGCGTGGGCGTGCGCGAATACTGGCTGGTGCAGCCGGAGGTGCGTTTTGTGGAAGTGTATACCCTGGTGGCGGGTCGCTATCAGCGGCAGGGCATCTATGGCCCGGAAGAAACCTTTGCCTCGCCGGTGCTGAATGCGCCCGCCGTGGCGGTGAGCCGTTTCTTTTAAGGGGGATTCATGCCGGTAGACCCTGCCATTGCCGATTTTATCGCCTGGCTGACGATTGACCCGGAGCCAGAAGTCCGCAGCAACGCCGCCTGGTCGCTGGGCCGCCTGCGTGACCCGCGCGGCCTGGCCCCGTTGATCGCCGCCGCGGCCGATCCTGCGCCGGCGGTACGGCTGCGCGTGGTGGAAGCGCTGGCTGCCTTCCGCGATGCGGCGATTCTGCCGCCGCTGCGGGCGGCCCTGCACGACAGCGATGCCGATGTGCGCGTGCAGGCGGTGCGCTCCCTGGGCAGCGCCGGTGATATGGCCGCCGGGGAGGCGCTGCTGCCGCTGTTGAGTGAGCCGGATGCCGCCCTGCGGGCCGTCGTCGCCGAAGCCCTGGGGAAGCTGCGCGTGGCCACAGCCGCGCCGGCCCTGCTGGCCGCCCTGGACGATGCCGATGCCAGCGTCCGCTACGCCGCCGGCCAGAGCCTGGCCGCCCTGAGCGGTGAGACCGTGCTGACGGCGCTGCTGAACGCCCTGGCCGCCGCCCACGAACAGCCCGACCGCCTGCTGACCCTCATTGACCTGCTGGCGCGTAACGGCAGCGCCCGCGCCGCGCCCGCCGTGGCCGCCCTGGCGCAGCATCCTGATGCTGACGTGCGGGCCCGCGCGGCCTGGGCCGGCCGCTTCCTGGTGAAATAACGCCGGGTGCTGTGGCGTGCGCCACTTTGTGATAGAATAAACCTGTATTGCTCCGCAGCAGGATAGCAACCATGTCAGCGCATAAGGCCAATCCTGGCGACAAAAAGACCGGCTTTCTGGGGATTGACCCCAATGCCCCTTTGCTCAACCCCGCGGAGACCGGCCCCCTGGAGCTGGTCATCCCCTGGGTGGTGGAATTCCGCGTGGTGGGCACCACCGACATCCTGAAGGCCCACATCGAAGACGAAGTGCTCATCGGCCGCAACGATCCAGCGCGGGGCGTGAAGCCCGAAATTGACCTGGACCCGTTCAACGGGCAGGATAAAGGCGTATCGCGCCGCCATGCGCTGCTGTACGCGCGGGATAACCGTGTGCTGCTGCGCGATGAAGGCAGCGCCAACGGCACCTTCATCAATGGCCAGGCCCTCATCGCCCGGCAGGATTACCGCCTGCACGACGGCGACCGCGTGCGCCTGGGCCAGCTTGAACTGCAAACGCATTTCGTCATCAAGCCCACCGTCAATGAGCAAACCGTCGTCGGCATGAATAACCTGCTCACCGTGCCGCGCATCGGCAGCGGGCAGCGCATTTTGCTGCTGGATGATGATGTGTATGTGCTGCGCGTCATCCGCTATGTGCTGCACAATGCCGGTTTTGTGGTCATCGAAACGCAAAGCGCCGCCGATGCCATCCGCGAGATTGACGAAGCGCTGCCCGATATTTTGATCCTGGAACTGCTGCTGGCCGAAACCAGCGGGCTGGACATTATCCGCTACGTGCGCCAGAAGCCGGACGGCAAAACCCTGCCCATTATGGCCATCACCACCGCGGTGGCTGGCTTTAAGATGGATGAAGCCCTGCGCCAGGGGGTGGATGTGTACCTGGGGAAACCGGTGGCGGTGGATGAACTGCTGAGCGGCGTGATGAACATGCTCAGCAGCGGCCACGGCAGGCAGGAGGGCTGATGCGGCGCGGGTGGCGGGTGCTGGCAGGGCTGCTGCTGGTGGTCGCGGGCAGCGTGGCGGCGCTGCTGCTGCTGAACGCCCCGGCCACCAGCCCCGTGCGCGTGGCGGAATGCCTGCGCCAGGGCACCGATTGCCTGCAACTGCCCCAGATCACCGGGGTGAACCTCACCGGCGACACGCTGCTGTTCCCGGAGGCTTTCGCCGGCGCTTTGAACCTGGTGGTGATGCCGTTTGATCGAGAACAGCAGGTGCGGGCGGTGGCTTATGTGCCGCTGTTCCAGAGCCTGGTGGCCGGGGATGCCCGCCTGGCTTATTACAGCCTGGCCGCCCTGCCCGATCTTGCGCCCCCCATTCGCCTGCTGGTCAGCGGTGGCATGACCGCCGCCATCAGCGATCCGGCCATCCGCCAGGTGACGGTGCTGTTCTATTTGCAGGAGCAGGCGGCGCTGCTGCGGGCGCTGGCCGTGCCGGATACGGCCGCCATTCAGGTGTTCATCTTCAACCGCGCCGGCGTGGTGTTGCACCGTCAGGCCGGCGATTACAGCGATGCGGCCGCGGCCAGCCTGCGGGCCGCCCTGGCGGCGCTGCTACCCCCGGAGGAGTGAGACACGATGCCAGAACCGACCAGGGCCGAGACGATGCGGGCCGAAATTCAGGATAAGGTGAAAAAGCTCATCCAGGATTTCACCGAGGGCACCATCAGCAGCGAGCAATTCGACCTCATTTACGGGCGCTATCACAATCAACTGGCGCTGGTGGAACAATCCTTATACGGCGAAAGCTACGAAAGCCCGGTGAACACCGTGGCCCTGCTGGATGCCACCCGCGCCCGCGCCACCGGCCTCACCATCTATCATCATCGCAGCGGCACCACCCTGGAAACCATGGGCAAGTTTGACCTGCCGCCGGAGATTATCGCGCCGGTGCTGAACGAAATTTCGCTGAAGCTGGAAGCGCGGCAGTACGTGGAACCCTTCAGCGAGAAGGTGAACAAAGAAGGGTGGGTGGCCTTCTTCGTGCGCGAATTTACCACCGTGATTGTGCTGTTCCGCAACGAACCCGCCCGCCTGCAAATGCGCCAGCTCCAGCGCCTGCATCACGATTTTGAAGAAGCCAACCGCCGCCTGCTGGATAAATTCGATGTTGACCGCGACCGACCGGCTGGCCCGCCCCTTCAGCGGTTTCATCAAGGATAAGACTGGATGACGCGACCGACGCGGGCAACCGCGTTGACGGCCGGCCTGATCCTGTAGTGCAGCCTATCGCTATGTGCCCGGTGCCGCGGCCGGCACCCCCTGACCATAACCCTGACCCTGACGCTGAGCATCAGCCGGCCGGCTGGATGGCGTACAGGCGCACGCCGGGGGCGCTGTACACCGCGGCCGGCACTTCCTGCAAAAACGGCGGCGGCGCATCCAGATCAAACAGCAGCGGCGGCGGCACCGCGATCACCCCGTCCGGCGTAAGCTCCACCAGCAGGTAATCAATG
>JALOOI010000324.1 GCA_025454495.1 Anaerolineae bacterium | reverse complement strand
CGAAGGTAATGCCGCCGTTGGCCACATCCAGAATGTAGATGCTGCCGCCGGGGAAGGCTTCCATGTTGCCCTCGGCCAGCACCTGAATCATGTTGGACACGCCCACATCCACGCGCTTGAGGGCGCTGGTGATGAGGAATTCCGCGCCTTCGGTCGCGCCGCTGTCAAAGGTGGTGAAGTATTCGTCCTGGTCTACGCCGATGACGAACACGCCGGCTTTCGCGGCTTCGGCAATCGCGCCGGAGCCGGTGGGGCCGCCCGCGCCAAAGATCACCGCGGCACCTTCACCGATGTACTGGCGGGCGGTGGAAGCACCGGCGGCCGGATCAATGAAGCTGTCTTCGTAGTTGCCCAGGATGTTCACGCCCACTTCCCACTGCGGGTTGATGAACCGCGCACCCTGTTCGTAACCATTGCGGAATTTCTTCACCGGCGGAATTTCCACGCCATACACCCCGGCGATGGTATCGGCACCGGCTTCATTGGCCACCAGCGCGGCCATCGCGCCCACCAGGAAACCCGCCTGGTCTTCGCGGAACTGGATGCCCACATAGTTGGTGGGGCCATCCGCCACGAACTGATCGACCCCGATGAAGTATACATTGGGGTTGGCTTCGGCGGCGGCGCGGGTGGCATCGGCAATCAGGAAGCCCACCGTGACGATAATATCAAACCCTTCTTCCACACAGGTATTGATGTTGGCTTCATAATCGGTTTCGGACACGGTTTCGATATATTTGTTGTCCAGCGCCAGGTCGCCGGCGGCCTGGGCCATGCCTTCATAGGCATACTGGTTGAAGGTACCATCGTTGATGCGCCCAATATCCGTCACCAGGCACACGCTCTCCACGCTTCCCTGGGCACCGGCCGCCGGGACAATCGCCGACAGCAGCGCCAGCACAACCACAAATCCAATCTTACGCAGCATGTGTAACTCCTCTATCCATCAAAAATGATCCGTGCAAGGGTAGAACGGTTAAACTTTACCCGCTTCCCTTTAAAAAGCAAGCCGCTGATGTGCCAGGGTGTGCGGCGTGGCCCTGGCAAAAATGAACAAACCTGCGCCCCGCGATGGACTCATCTGTGCTTGCCGGCCCCGGCCGGCGGCGTTACCATAAGCTCAATGTTTTTTTAACCGGCAGGAAAAATGTTCATGGATTTTAGTATCGCTTCTTATAGCTTTCATCGGCTGCTGCGCGACGGCCGGCAGGACATGTTCCGTTACATCCAGGATTGTAAAGACCTGGGCTGCGCCTGGCTCGACCCGTGGAATGGCCATCTGGAACCGCTGATCGCCGAAAGTGAGGCGCTGAAAGCAGCGGGCGCACTGACGGAGACGTTTTCGGCGGCGGGGCTGGCCTATGTGGCGCAGGTGCGGGCGGCGGCCGACGCGGCCGGGCTGCCTTTCGCCTGCCTGGCGGTGGATGGGGCCCATCTGTATGACCCGGTGCCGCAGCAGCGCCGTGTGCTGCGGGCGGCGGCCTATCGCTGGCTGGAGGTGGCCGTGCGCCTGGGCGCGGCCCAGCTCCGCATTGATACCGGCGGCACCGAAGATTTGCCGGCGGAACAGTTCGACATCATCGTGGAAGGCTACCATGATCTGATTGCGCGGGCCCGGCCGCATCACCTGCACATCGTGCTGGAAAATCACTGGGGGGCTTCGCGCCGGGCGGCCAATGTGGTGCGTATTTTGCAGGCCGTGCCCGCCCTGGGGCTGCTGTTCGATAGCAACAATTTCATCCCGGAAGAGCAGGAGGCGAGCTGGCACCTGTGCGCCCCCTTCGCCCGCGCCGTCCACATCAAAACCTTCGCGTTTGATGCCGATGGCAATGATCCCACGGTGGATATTCCGCAGGTGGTGCGGCTGCTGGTGCAGCACGGCTATCAGGGCTGCTGGGGCATCGAAAGTGTGCCCCGCGACGGCGACGAATACGGCGCGGTGACGAAGACCATGGCCCTCATCCGCCGGGCCCTGGCCACCGCCTGAACGGCCTTTTATCCGCTGGAAGCGCTTTGGAGCAGGGAGACTGGCACATGGCAGAGCAGGTCAACATCGGGGTGATCGGGGTCGGGCAAATCGGCAAGCATCACCTGGAGAATTACAGCCGTATCGCCGGGGCGAAAGTGATCGCCGTGGCGGACATTAACGAGGCGGAAGCGCAGCGGGTGGCCGCGCAGTATGGCATCCCGCACGTCTATACCGATTTTCGGCAGTTGCTGGCGCGGGATGATGTGCAGGCGGTGGATGTGGCGCTGCACAACAATTTACACGCGCCCGTCACCATCGCGGCTTTGGCCGCCGGCAAACACGTGTACTGCGAAAAACCCATGGCCGGCGCATATGTCGATGCCGAAGCCATGATGCAGGCCGCCCGCGAGCACGGCAAAAAATTCGCCATCCAGATGTTTTCGCCCTTCCTCAACGAAACGAAAGCCGCCCGCATCCTCATCGACAACGGGGCCCTGGGCAAGCTGTATCATGCGCGTTCCACCGGCCACCGCCGCCGCGGCCGCCCCTATGTGGACGGCTACGGTACGCCCATGTTCGTGCAGAAGCAGTATGCCAGCGGCGGGGCGCTGTACGATATGGGCATTTACCACATNNCTGCTGGGCAACCCGGCCGCCCGCACCATCAGCGGGCAGGTGTACCAGGAACTGGCCATGGATGCTGCCCGCCGCCAGACCAGCCAGTACGATGTGGAAGAACTGGGGCTGGGCTTCATCCGCCTGGAGAACAACATCACCCTGGACATTATGGAAGCGTGGGCGGTGAACCTGGATCGCTTCGATGGTTCGGTGATCCTGGGGGCAGAAGGCGGCGTGCGGCTGGAGCCGTTTGGTTACTTCCGCAGCGTGGGCGACCTGGACCTGGACAGCACGGCGGATATGGACTCGCTGGAATGGCGGCTGCACAACGTCCGCGACGACGGCGATGCTTATGCCAGTTCACAGCAGCACTGGGTGGCGGCGTTGCAGGAGCGCGTGCCGCTGCTGCCCACCGCCGAAATTGCGCTCAATACCATGCTCATCAGCGAGGGCATTTACCTCTCCTCCCGCCTGGGGCGCGAAGTGACCCCGGACGAAGTGCGGGCGCATTCGGTATCGACCGCGCTCAAACTGTAGGCGGCCGGGCGGGCGAGAGGCCGCCTCTCGCCCGCGGGCCCGGCTTAATCCGCCACGGTGAAGGACAGGGCCAGCGCATCCAGCGCGGCCGGGTCAATCGTAAAGGCGCTGCCCGGCGCATTGTCGATCAAGGTCTGGATGTTCTGCCAGTAGGCCAGCCGGTCGGCCTCATAGGCGGCGATGTCCGCCGGGGTGAGCAGGGCCGCCGATGGAATGACGCTGGTCGGGGTGGAGGCGATCACCGACACAAAATAGCGCCCATCCACGCTGATCCCCTGATACACATAATAGATGATCTCGGCCACCAGCGGCTCATCGGCCGCCTGGAGCGCCGAGAGATAGCGGATGCCGTTAAAATGCTCGCTGTCCAGATACTGCGCCTGGGCCCGCAGCGTCTGGGCGCTGTAGACCACCGGCAGCACCGGCAGCGCCAGCAGGGTGGGGTCAGCCTGCGGCACGGTGAACGTGGCCAGGTCGGGGCGCTCGGTCAGCAGCGTTTGCAACTGTTCCAGCCCGGCGGCATATTCGCTATAATTGGCCATGGCCGCGGTGTCGTACAGGCGCACGGTGATGTAATTCAGCATCTGGCTGCTGCCGGTCTCCTCCATCACCGGGGTATACAGCTCCCACTGGCGATAATTGGGCGAAGCCGGCAGCATGGCCGCGCCCATGGTCATCTCCGAGATGAGCACGTGCGAGGTGAGGGCCGTATCCTGCACCAGCCCGAAGCCATCCACCACCACCGCCCGGCCCGCCGGTTCCTGGGCGAACACCGCCACCGGCAGCCCGGCCAGCAGCATCCACAGGAGCATCATGCCACGTCGAATGAACATACACCTTCCTTTTTTCCAGCCATGGTTAAAACGTTTCCAGCGTAGCAAAGGGGCTGTGGGCTGTAAAGTGGCGGCTGCGCCGGGCCCGGCCGTCGTCCGGGGGCGATGGCCGCGGTGGGCCGCGCTGGCGGGGGTGCTGCTGCTGGCCGGCACAGTCCGCGCCGCGGATGATGCCGTGGAGCGGACCCTGGCACAAATGACGCTGGCGCAGCAGGCCGGCCAGGTGTTCATGACCGGGGTCTATGGCGGGCGGCTGTCGGCGGGGGAAGCGGCCTTCGTGCAGGATTTGCAGCCGGGGGCGGTGGCGCTGTTCCCGCGCAACACGCAGCAGCCCCCGGCCGGGGTCGCCGCGCTGGTCAACAGCCTGCAAGAGACGGCCCTGGCCGCCGGCGGCCTTCCCCTCATCATCGCCACCGATCAGGAAGGGTGGGAGGTGCAGCGGCTGACGCAGGGCTTTACCCCCCTGCCCGACCCGCTGGCCTATGGCGCGGCGGATGCCCCCACCGTGCAGGCCCTGGGGCAGGCCGTGGGCACCGAACTGGCCGCCGTCGGCGTGACCATGAATTTAGCCCCGGTGGGCGACCTGACCACCCGCGATGATTTTTTCATCTCCTACCGGGTGATGAACCGCCGCACCTGGGGCAGCGACCCGCAGCGCGTGGGCGACCTGAACGCGGCTTATGCCGCCGGGCTGTGCGCGGCCGGGGTGGCCGGCGTGCAGAAGCATTTTCCCGGTCATGGCGGGGCCGCCACCGACAGCCACGAGCGCCTGCCCCGGCTGGATTACAGCGCCGCCGAAGCGGCCCGCCAGGTGCAGGCCTTCCGCGCCGGCGTGGCCGGAGGCATCCCCGCGGTGATGGTGGGCCATGTTTATTATCCGGCGCTGGAGCCGGTGCCCGACCGGCCGGCCACGCTCTCGCCGGCGCTGCTGGGGCTGCTGCGCGAGGAGGTGGGCTTTGACGGCGTGATCCTCTCCGATGCGATGGATATGGGCGCGATCCGCCAGCGCTACACCCCGGCCGAGGCGCTGCTGGCTTTCCTGCACGCCGGCGGCGATCTGTTCGTGACCGGGCCCTATATGACGCTGGCCGAACAGCGGGCCGCCCGCGATGCGCTGGTGGCGGCCGTCACCGCCGGCGAACTGCCCCGCAGCCGCCTGGAAGAGAGCGTGCGGCGCATTCTGCGGCTAAAACAGGCCTGCGGGGCCCGGGCCGGGCAGCCCCTGCACCCCGCGGCCGCCGCGGAACGTATCGCCGCCGCCGGCACCCCGGCCGCGCTGACCACGCTGTACCTGCACGCCGCTACCCTGGTGCAGGATACCGCCGGGCTGCTGCCCCTGCCCCCGGCTGAGCAGGTGGCGATCATCTTCCCGCTGCTGCGCCGGGGTGATATGGCCGCCGAATGCCGCGCCCGGCTGCCCGCCGCCACCTACCTGGGCTTCACCCTGGAGCCGCCCACCTGGATGTACGGGCAGGTGGCCGCCCTGGGCCGCGAAAAAGCCGCCCTCATCATCTTCACCGACAACGCCCGGCGCTACCCCGGCCAGCAGCGGCTGGTCAATGCCGCGCCGCCGGAAAAAACCATCGTCGTGGCGCTGCACAACCCCTATGATCTGGAAGCGTTCCCGGACATCAGCACCTATCTCACGCTGTATCACAGCAATCCTTTCAGCCAGGCGGCCGCCTGCCGGCTCATCGCCGGAGCGCACCCCATCCGCGGGCGGCTGCCGCTGGCCGTGGGCGCTTTCGCCGCCGGCACCGGGCTGGATCGCCCGTAGGGGCAGGATATTGCCCTCACCCTGTTTCCCTCTCCCCCAGGCGAGGGACGGGAAAAAGGATCAGCCCTCACCCTGTTTCCCTCTCCCCCGGGCGAGGGACGGGCAAAACGTCGGCCGGCCCTACTCCCCTTCGCCATTAGGGAGAAGGGGCCGGGGGATGCGGGCAAAGGATTTAACGCCGAGGGCACGGAGAAAATAGGGAACACGTCGCCCCGCCCTGCACCCCTTCGCCCCACGGGAGAAGGGGCCGGGGGATGAGGGCGTAAACGGCGGCCGGGCGTTTCTTTATGCAAGCCCTCACGGAAGGGCGGCCGAAGTCCG
>JALOOI010000323.1 GCA_025454495.1 Anaerolineae bacterium | reverse complement strand
GGCATCGCCCTCACCGGCTGGCCGCCCCTGCCGGCCACCGTGCGCGGCGACTGGACGATCCCCACCGGCTGGACGCTGGCGGCGGACGTGCCGCCGGAGACGTATTCGGTGGCTTTCCACCTGATGCAGGGGGACACCTTCATCACCGGCAGCGATGCCGGCCTGCCCGGCCGGCGCTTTGGCCTGCTGGCGCACACGCTGGCGCTGGCGGACGTGCCCCCCGGCACCTATGGCCTGCATCTGGTGGTGTATGCGTGGCGCAGCGGGGCGCGGCTGACGCTCACCCGCGCCGATGGCACCACCGGCACCTCGCTGCTGCTGGGGACGGTGCAGGTGACGCGCTGAGGGGCCGCCTCAGCGCGGGGCCACGATGTACGCCGGCACCACCGACCCCGCCCCGGCCGTGACGTTGAGAATGGCCCGCGAAGACAGCCGCGTGAGCACGCCGTACACCTCGGAGCCGTGAAACACATACGGATCGGCATCCACAAAGCGCGGGCTAATATCCAGCGTGCCATGGAGCATGGCCGGGAAGTGGCGTTCCACCACCGGCACGCGCTCCTGCACCACATACGGCTCATTCAGCGCCAGTTGCAGGGTTTGCTGCCAGGTCTCCCCGGAACAATCCCACCCCAGCACCACGCCGCGCCCGCCGTAATCATCGTTGGGCTTCAGCACCAGCCGGCTCTGGTTGTCCACGATGAACGGCACCAGATCCACCGTTTGACCGCGATACTGCGTGCTGCGCTCCGCCACCACCCGCGTCCACGGGATGCTTTCGTCAATGGCGGCCAGTTGCCGCGCGGTGAACAGGTGGCGCTGCCGATCATCGCTGAGGAAGGCCAGGCTGGCCTTTTTGGCCATCAGCTTGCAGGCCGGCGAATTGGTGATGTACACCGCGCCCTCCCGCACCGCCCGCAGCACCGGGTTATCCAGCCCCATGCGTTCCACCAGTTCGCTGTACAGCACGCGCTTATAGATGAGATCAATGCGAAAATCGTCCAGCCACAGATGGCCGGCGCGGTATTCCAGCGCCCGCGGGTCGCCCAGGCGGGTGACGATGCCCTGCTGCTCAAAATACTGGCGGATGATCTCATGTTCGCTGCGGGTGGGCACCTCTTCCCAGTCCAGGATGCCCACCTGCGGCGCGGCCTGCTTCGCCCCGCCCCAGTCCTGATAGCCGGCCAGCACCGCACGGAACAGGTGCGGCATAGCCCGCATGGGTTGCAGGCTGTAAAGCTGGCGAAAGCGCCGCATCGGTTCCAGCTCATCGAAGACATCGCACAGAATATCGTTGTAACCGATGCCGGCCGGGGTTTCGGCATTGTATTCCACCGAGTTCAAAATTTCGCTGTCGGCGATCCAGAACGTATCCACCCGTGAGGAAGTCCACGGGCGGCGCTGGCTGGTATCCATGTGGAAAAGCTGTTCTTCCCAGGCATACAGGCCCAGGGTGGCGCGGTGTTCGGCGCTGTCGCAGCACACTTCATGCGCCCGGATGAACGCTGACAGGATGGCTTCCAGCTTGCCGCGCAGCACATCCCACTTGGGCAGCGAATAAAAATGGGGCCGCAGCACCGTACACAGCGGCCGGTCGCCGAAGTAGGTGCCTTTTTCGTGCTGGCGCTGGCGCAGCAGCGCGTCCGCTTCGGCGGCGACCTCCGGGGTCATCAGGTCATTGTATTCACGGATGATCTCAACGATGGTCTTCATTCCACGCGCCCCCGGGGTGCCAGGGCTTTCTTCGTCAGCTTACCCCAGGCGTAGCGGTCGCGGGTGGCTTCTTTGGACACCGCCAGCGCGATCATCTCATCGGCCATCGTATGCACCATCCAGCGGAAATGGCCGGCCCCCAGGCTGTTCACATCCATATCCGGCGCGGGGTTCATGAAGTCGATGGCGTAAGGCACGCCATCCTTGATGGCGAATTCGCAGGTGTTCATGTCGTAGCCAAACGCCTGGCAGATGGCCAGCGTATCTTCGATGAGGCGGGCTTCCAGAGCCGGGCTAAAGCCGTGTTCCGGGTGATAGTAGCGCTGGTTGGGGTCGTAGCGCATCACACGCACGGACTTCTGGCCGATGCACATATTGCGGGCATACTCATCCCAGGGGATAAATTCCTGCAAGATCATGGTCAGCAGGCCGCTTTCATCGTAGGCTTTCCACAGCTCGTACAGCGAATGGACGACGTACACGCCCTTCCAGCCGCCGCCGTGCGCGTCCTTGAGGACGCAGGGAAAGCCACCCACCGACTCCACCAGGGCACCCCAGTCCACCGGAAAGCTGAGGTTACGCAGGCTTTTCTGATGGTCAATGCCAGGGACATAGGTCTTGTTGGGCAGGGCCACCGTGCGCGGCGAGGCCAGCCCCAGGCGGCTGATGACCGAAGCCCCGAAGAATTTATCATCCGCCGTCCACATGAACGGATCATTCACCACCTTCACCCCCTGCAGGGCGGCGTTCTTCAGGTAGCTGCGGTAGTAAGGCACTTCATGCGAGATGCGGTCAATGATGACGCGGTAGGGACAGGGTTCATTCATCATCGTGCCGCCAATTTTGACGAACTCCGCCGTGACCCCGGTTTCCGCGCTGCGGCGGTTCACTTCTTCGATGAACGCCGGGGGCCACGACCACTCCATCCCGACGAACAGACCAATTTTGACAGCGGGCTTGCTTTCGGCAGGCATGGGCAGCGTCCTTTTAAGATACCGCGTAAAAGATTAAGACCTGTGGGAGAGCATAACGTATTCCGGGAAATGTGGCAAAAAGCCCGCGCCCGCCCCAACCAACGCTTTAACGCCGGGCCACAGCGCCGCGGAGGCAAGATTGCAGGGGCCGGCCTCCCTTCGGCCGGGGCGCAGCGCATCCGGGAGCGCGACCGGGGGCCGGGGGTGAGGACTGGTCAAGATTGGCAAAGCGCACCGGCGAACATTCCATTTTGGTGCCGTCGCCCGCGCCCGCACCCTTAACGCGGGGCCCGGCCCTCCCCGGACATTGGGATGATTGAATCCTTCCGTCACATTGTGTTACGATGATGCTTAGAAATACACATTCTCAGCAGGCGGGATGCCATGACAGAACTGGTCGATCTCATACAGCATCTGGTGGCGATAGATTCGGTGAACCCGGAACTGGTGCCGGGCGGCGCGGGCGAACAGGCCATCGCGCAGTTTGTGGCCGGCTGGCTGGACAATGCCGGGCTGACGGTGACGCTGGATGAGGTGGCCCCGGGCCGCTGCAACGTGATCGCGGTGGCGCGGGGGCGCGGCGGCGGCCGTTCCTTAATGTTCGTTCCAGCCGCGGCTGGAGGGCCAGCGCCTGTATGGCCGCGGCGCGTATGATATGAAGGCCAGCCTGGCGGCCATCATGGTGGCCGGGGCGCGGGCGGTGGAACGCGGACTGGCGGGCAATGTGCTGCTGGCCTGCGTGTGCGATGAGGAATATGCCAGCGTGGGCACGCAGCGGCTGGCGCAGCAGTGGACGGCGGATGCCGCCATCGTCACGGAGCCGACCGGGCTGCATGTGGGCATCGCGCATAAGGGCTTTGTGTGGCTGGAGATCGCCACGCAGGGGCGGGCCGCGCACGGTTCCCGCCCGGACCTGGGTGAGGATGCCATTTTGAAGATGGGCAAGGTGCTGCACGCGCTGGAACGCCACGCGCAGGATTTGCTGCACAGCCCCTCGCACCCGCTGCTGCACAGCGGCTCGCTGCACGCTTCCATCATCAGCGGCGGGCAGGAATTATCCTCCTACCCGGAACAGTGCCGGCTGCGGCTGGAACGGCGCACCGTCCCCGGCGAAAGCGCCGCTTCGGTGCTGGCGGAAATCGAAATGCTGCTGGCCGGCATCCGCGACCGTTACAGCGATTTTGACGCGCAATGCCACCTGCTGCTGCACCGCGACCCTTATGAAATCGACCGTGATGCGCCCATCGTCAATGTGATGCTGCGCCATGCGGCTGCCGTGCGCGATACGCCGCCAGAATTGATCGGCCTGCCCTTCTGGATGGATTCGGCGCTGCTGGGGGCGGCGGATATTCCCACGGTCATCTTCGGGCCGGATGGTGCCGGCGCACACGCCACCGAAGAATGGGTGGACGTGGACAGCGTGACCCGCTGCCTGGAAATTTACGGCGACGTGATCGACGATTTTTGCGGGTGATGCCCGGTGATGGCGGCGCGGGCCAAAGATTCAACGCAGAGACGAAGAGGCGCACAGAAAAAGGCGGGCGGCCGCGGTGACGACGGCGGAGTCGTGATCGTGACTGTGACCGTGACCGTGATGTGAACGGCGCGGGCCAAAGATTCAACGCAGAGGCGCACAGGCGCACAGAAAAAGGCGGGCGGCCGCGGTGACGGCGGCGGAGTCGTGATCGTGACTGTGACCGTGACTGTGACCGGC
>JALOOI010000120.1 GCA_025454495.1 Anaerolineae bacterium | reverse complement strand
TGCCGGCGATAGCTTCAACGTCCATCCCGAAGCGCTCATCTTCATTGATGAGGTGGCGTTTACTGCGGTGGATGTGCGCCATACCCGCCTGACGCTGCCAGAACATGGCCGGGATGGGGCGCTGCATACGCTGCGGCTGGAGGGCTGGACGGGCCTGGGTGGCTCGCTGTGGGGCGATGACCGCCAGCGGCTGTATATGCAATCGGCGGCGCTGGTGCTGGTGGATGAAGTGGCCCGCGATCTGGTGGCGCTGGCCCGTACCACGCTGGAGGCGATCCGCTTTTTGCCGCCGGCGGCCCTGCTGACGACGCGGCTGCTGGCGCTGCTGCGGCAGGCGCTGCACGCGGTGGACACGCGCCATCCCATCGGGGCGGATTTTTACGCCTCGCTGCCGGGGGCGCTGGCCCTCCTGCGCGACGGCCTGAACGCCCTGGGCGAGCCGCTGCCCGTCACCATCACCGCCGCCGGCCACGCCCACATTGATACCGCCTGGCTGTGGACGCTGGACGAGACGCGGGGCAAAGCCCGGCGCACCTTTCACACCGCGCTGCACCTGCTGGATGAATTTCCGCGCTATCACTTCGCCCAGAGCCAGCCGCAGCTTTATGAGTTCGTGCGGCAGGCTGACCCGGCCCTGTTCCGGCGCATCCAGACGGCCGTGCAGCAGGGGCGCTGGGAGCCGCTGGGCGCGATGTGGGTGGAAGCGGATTGCAACCTGAGCGGTGCCGAGAGCCTGGCCCGCCAGTTTCTCATCGGGCGCAGCTATCTTCAGCAGCACTTCGGCGCAGACCACGAGTCGGCGGTGCTGTGGCTGCCGGATACGTTTGGCTACCCGGCCACGCTGCCCCTCATCGCCCGTGAAGCGGGCATCCGCTATTTTTTCACCACCAAGCTGCGCTGGAACGAGATTAACGATTTCCCTTACGATTCGTTCTGGTGGCAGGGGCCGGATGGCACCCGCCTGCTGACGCACATCACGCCTACACCCATGCCCGCCTGGTTACGCATCGCCACCTACAACGCCGAAGCCGGCGCACAGGCCACGCTGGAAACCTGGGAACGCCTGAAGCAGAAAGACCCCCACCCCATGGCGCTGATGGCCTATGGCTGGGGCGATGGCGGCGGCGGGCCGGATCGCACGATGCTGGAGAATCTGGCCGCCCTGGACGATTTTCCCGGTCTGCCGCGCACGGTGCCGGGCCGGGTGCGCGATTTCTTCCACGCGCTGGAGCACACAGCCGGGCCCCATTTGCCGGTGTGGCAGGGCGAGCTGTATCTGGAGACGCATCAGGGCACTTTCACCAGCCAGGCGCGGATCAAACGGGCCAACCGCCAGGCGGAAGTGGCCCTGCACGCTGCTGAATATCTGGCGACGTGGGCCACGCTGTTCAACCCGGCTTATGTGTATGAGCACGCCACGCTCAATGCGCTGTGGCGCACGGTGCTGCTGCACCAGTTCCATGATATTCTGCCCGGCAGCAGCATCGCCGCGGTTTATGCACAGGCCCGGCCGGAATATGCGCGGGTGCTGGCCCGGCTGGCCGAACTGAGCGCGGCGGCCCTGGCTGCGCTGGACGAGGGCACGGCCGGCTGGCGCATCATCAACACCACCTCCTTTGAACGCCCGGCCACCTTCACACTGCCGGTGGCCCTGCCGGCGGGCAGCACCCTGGCGGCGGGCGGCACGGCGGCCCTGGCGCAGCCGGTGGACGGGGGCACGCTCATCAGCCTGGCACAGCCCCTCCCGCCTTTCGGGGTCATGGTGATGCAGCCGGCCCCGGCCCCCGCGGCAGTTGCCCGCCCCTCTGCGCTGCGTGCCGAACCCACCCGGCTGGAAAATGACTGGCTCCTGGCCCGGTTTAATGCCGCCGGCGATCTCATCAGCCTGGTGGATAAGCGCAGCGGCTGGCAGGTGATCGGCCCGGATGCGGTGGCCAACCAGTTCCAGATTTTTGAAGATCGTCCGCTGCGCTTTGATGCGTGGAACATCGACCCCGACTATGAAGAGCGGCGCTGGACGGCGGAACCGGCGCACCGGGTGGCCGTGGTGGAGGATGGGCCCATCCGCGCCACCCTGCTGGTGCAGCGGCGCATCCAGCACAGCACCATCACGCAGCACATCAGCCTGTACCATGACCGGGCGGAACTGGATTTTCGCACCCATATTGACTGGCAGGAGCGCCACATGCTGCTGAAGGTGGCTTTCCCGGTTCAGCTTCAGGTGCCGCAGGCCACCTATCATATTCAATGGGGGTCGGTGCAGCGTCCCACGCACCGTAGCACCGCCTGGGATGCCGCCCGCTACGAAGTGGCGCTGCACTACTTCGCCGACCTGGGCGAAGCCGGCCGCGGGGTGACGCTGGCCAATGACAGCAAATATGGCGGCGACATCCACGAGAACGTCATGCGGCTGACGCTGCTCAAGAGCGCCACCTACCCCGACCCGCTGGCCGATGCCGGCGAACAGCAGTTCACCTACCGGCTGCATGTGCGGCGCGGGCCGCTGCGCCAGGCTTTTGCCACCGGGTATGATCTTAATGTGCCGCTGATCGTGCAGCCGGGCGGGGCCGGGCACCCGCCGGCCCCCTTCACCGTGAGCGAGGATGTAATTGTGGAGACGATCAAACGCAGCGAAGATGGCCGGGCGCTCATCCTGCGGCTGTACGAGCCGGCGGGAGAGCACACGGTGGCCGCGCTCACCTGCGCCCGGCGCATCGCGGCCGCCTGGCGCTCAGACATTATGGAAACGCCGCACGAGCCGCTGCCCGTGCAGGACGGGCACCGCGTGCCGGTCAGCCTGCGGGCGCATCAACTGCTCACCCTGCGCCTGGAACTGGAGCCGCAGCCATGACCCTGAAACCGGCCGTCATCGGGATTGATACCGGCGGCACCAAGCTGGCCGCGCACATCAGCGATGGCACCCTGTGGAGCGCGGCGGCTCTCACCCGCCCCACCCCGGCGGCCGCGCAGCCGGCGGCGCTGGCCGGCCTTCAGCCGGGCACGGCGGCCCATACGGCCGCGCTGGAACAGGGCCGCGCCGCCCTGCTGGCCGCCCTCAGCGACATCGGCCGGGCCCTGCTGGCCGAAGCGGCCGCCCTGGGCGTGCAGATCGTCGCGGTGGGCGTGGGCAGCGCCGGCCAAATTGACCCCGTGGCCGGCTGCGTGGTGGATGCCAATGAAAATCTGGTCGGCTGGAAGGGCACGCCGGTCGCGGCGGCACTGCGGGCGGCGCTGGGCGTGCCGGTGTACGTGGAAAATGACGTGCGGGCCATGCTGCTGGCCGAAACCACGCTCGGCGCAGCCCATGAGTATGCGCATGTGCTGGGCGTGGCCATCGGCACCGGCATTGGCGGGGCGCTGGTGCTGCACGGGCGCATCTGGCACGGGGCGCACTACAGCGCCGGCGAAATCGGCTATGTGCAGGCCGCGCCCGGCCACAGCATCGAAGACCTGTACGCCGGCCCGGCCATCGCCCGCCGCTACTGCCAGCAGCACGCGCCGCAGGCGGATTTCACGCTGGTGGAGATCGCCCGCCGGGCCCACGCCGGCGATGCCACCTGCGCCGCGGCCATCGCCAGCGCCGCCGCCGACCTGGGCGCAGTGCTGGCCCCGGTCTTCGGCCTCATTGACCCGCAGGCGGTGGTGATCGGGGGCGGCGTGCCCGCTGTGGGCGGGCTGTGGTGGCAGCCTTTTACCGCGGCCATCCGCGCCGCCCGCCTGAAGAACGTGCAGCAGTTACCCATCCTGCCGGCCCGGCTCGGCCCGGATGCCGGCCGCATTGGCGCGGCCCGCCTGGCCGCGCAGAAAGCCGGTTTATTATGAACATTGTGCTGCTGCCGCTGGATGAGCGCCCGGTCAACACCCGCTATCCGGCGCTGATTGCCGGCATCGCCGGGGTGGAATTGTGGCTGCCGCCGCCCCACCTGTTAAGCCAGTTGCGCCGGCCCGCCGACCGTGACGGCCTGCTGCGCTGGCTGCGCGAGGTGGCCCCGCAGGCTGATGCCGTCATTGTGTCGGTGGAGTCGTTTGCGGCCGGCGGCCTCATCGCTTCGCGCACCACCGACGAGGATACCGGCCGCATTCTGGGCTACCTGGAGGCGCTGGCCGGGCTGACGACGCAGCCGCTGACGGCCTTCAACGTCATCACGCGGCTGCCGGATGCCGATGATGCCGTGGAGGAGCCAGACTACTGGGCGCAGTACGGGCGGCGGCTGCACCGCTATTCGCAACTGCTGCATCGCCGGGCCGCGGGCCAGCCCGTGCAGCCCGAACTGGACGCGCTCGCCGCTGAGCTGCCGCCGGCGCTGCTGGCGGATCTGATGCAGCGCCGCTTACGCAACCACACGGTGAACCTGCACGTCCTGGGGCTGGCGGCCCGCGGGGTGCTGGATTTGCTGGTGCTCAGTTCCGACGATACCAGCGAATACGGCCTGGGGTCGCAGGAAAAAGCCTGGCTGCGGACGTGGGCCGGGCGGCTGGCGCTGGACGATCAACGGTTGTTGATGTACCCCGGCGCGGATGAGATCGGCTGTGTGCTGGTCATGCGGGCCGTCCTGCGCGGCCAGGGGCAGCCCGCGCCCACGTTTTACGTGCATTATGCCATCGAGGCTGACCGCGAGCGCATCGCGCCTTATGAAGACAGCCCCATCGCCATCACCGTGGAACGCCAGATACGGGCCCTGGGCGGCCTCCAGACGGAGGCGGTGGCCGGGGCGGATTTCATCGTCGCGGTGAACCCGCCGTCGCGCATCGGGCAGGAATATGACCCGGAGGTGGCCCATTTCGCCGCCGAACACGCCCGCCGTGCGCCGTATCTGCACACGTTTAGCACGCAGATCAGCGCCTGGGTGGCGGCCGGGCGGCGCGTCATCGTGGCGGATGTGGCCTACCCCAACGGCAGCGATCCTGACCTGGTGGCGCGGCTGCTGGCACAGGTAGACCTCCGCCGGCTGGCGGCCTATGGCGCATGGAACACCGCCGGCAACAGCATCGGCACGGCGCTGGCGCAGGGGGTGGCGGCGGCCCGGGCCACCACCCCGGCGCAGCAGCAGATGCAGCAGCGGTTTTTGCTGCACCGCTTCATCGAGGACTGGGGCTATCAACATCTGGTGCGGCCGCAAATCCGGGCGGCGCTGCACGCCGAAACCGGCCGGCCGGAGGTTACGCCGGCCAGCGAAGCGGCCACCACACAGCGCATTCACGCGGCGCTGACCGCGCTGCTGCCACAGCTTCAGCCGCTGGCGGCCGGCTGGCACCTGGGCCCGGTGCGGCTGCCCTGGCAGCGCACCTTTGAGATCGACTTTGACCTGGAATGGCGGCCATGACACCCCCTGACGCGACCCCCCTCAACCCGGCCGGCCCCGCCGTGCTGGAACAGCACGTCGAGATTGCCATCATCGGCAGCAGCCTGGGCGGCTGTGCCGCGCTGGAACCGGCCGCCGGGCTGGAGGTGCTGCTGCTGCAAGAAACGGACTGGATCGGCGGGCAGCTTACCGCCCAGGGCGTAGCCGCGCCGGACGAACACGCTTACATCGAGACGTTTGGGGCCACAGCGCGGTACCTGCGCCTGCGGGCCGACCTGCGCCGCAGCTACCAGGACGTGGAGGGGGCCCCGGCCATCATGGCGCAGAGCGTGCTGGGGCCCAACCGGCCGCTGAACCCCGGCGATGGCTGGGTGAGCCGCCTGTGCTTTCTGCCGGCGCGGGCCCTGCCCCTGCTGGAAGCCCTGCCCGGCGCACGCCTGCGGGTGCAGCGCCTGCTGGCCGCCGAAATGGACGGCCCGCGCCTCGTCGCGGTGACGGTGGCCACGCCGGATGGCCGGCGGGTACGCATTACGGCCCGCTATTTTCTGGATGCCACCGATACCGGCGACCTGCTGCCCCTCACCGGCACCGCCTTTGTCACCGGGGCCGAAGCGCAGTCCGATACCGGCGAACCGCACGCGGCCGCCACCGCCCGGCCGCAGGAATCGCAGAGCTTTACCATGTGCTTCGCGGTGGAATACTGCCCCGGCGAAGACCACACCATCCCCGCCCCGCCGGGCTATGCCCGCTGCCGCGACGAACAGCCCTACACCCTGGCCCCCGTCGGCCGCGATGGTCAGCCGGTGATTTTTAAGATGTTCGTGAACAGTGAGCAGGGCAATCTGCCCTTCTGGAGCTATCGCCGCCTGCACGCCGGGGCGCTGCTGGGCGGCCACGACATCGCCCTCATCAACTGGGGCAGCAACGATTATTACGGCGGCGACCTGCTGACGGCCACGCCGGCCGAGCGCACGCGCTATCTGGACGAAGCGCGGCGGCTGTCCCTGGGCTTTTTACACTGGCTGCAAACGGAATGCCCGCGCGATGACGGCGGCACCGGCTACCCGGAATTGAAACTGCGGCCGGATGTGATGGGCACCGCCGACGGCCTGAGCCAGATGCCCTACATCCGCGAATCGCGGCGCATCCGGGCCCGCACGCGCATTGTGGAGCAGGACATCAGCACGGAATTTCAGGCCGGGGCGCGGGCCCGCCACTACGACGACAGCGTGGGCGTGGGCTGGTACGCCATGGATTTACACGCCTGCGCGGGCAATCCCTCCGTCAGCCTGTACGCCCCCACGCGCCCGTTCCAGATTCCCCTGGGGGCGCTCATCCCGCAGCACACCGATAATCTCATCGCCGCCTGCAAAAATATTGGCACCACCCACCTCACCGGCGGGGCCTATCGCCTGCACCCGATTGAATGGGCCATCGGCGAAGCGGCCGGGGCGCTGGCCGCCTTCTGCATCGCGGCCGGGGTTACACCCGCGCAGGTGCACGCCGACCCGTGGTTGACGTGGCGCTTACAGGCGCATCTGGTGGCGCGGGGCTGCCCCCTGGTGTGGGCGGTGGATGTGCCGGTGGCGCATCCGGCCTTTTTCGCCACGCAGCTTTTGCTGGTGCGCGGCCTCATCGTGCCCGGCAGCCCGCGCTGGCAGACGCTGGAGATTGGTCTACACCAGCCCTGTGGCGACAGCATCCATCTGGCGCAGTTACGGCACCTGGCCGGCGAACTGGCGCAGCGCGGCGGCACCCCGGTAGACCCCGCCCGCCTCCATCAAGATCTCACCTGGCAGGCCGTCTGCCAGTTATTGACCCCGGCGCTCCAGATTTTGCACCACCGCGCCGCCACCCCGCAGCAGAAGGGATGAACGAATGCAACGCGAGGTTTTTATCAGCCGTGTTCGTGGCCGGCTGATTGTGTCCTGCCAGGCGCTGGCAGATGAGCCGCTGCACGGCGCAGACATTATGGCGCGGATGGCCCTGGCCGCGCAGATGGGCGGCGCGGCCGCCATCCGTGCCAACGGCCCGGACGATGTGCGCAGCATTCGCCGGCAGGTGGCTTTGCCCGTCATCGGGCTGTACAAGGATGGCAGCGAGGGGGTTTACATCACGCCCACCATCCGCCACGCCGTGGACATGGCCCGGGCCGGGGCCGATGTGGTGGCGCTGGATGCCACCGGCCGCCCGCGCCCCGGCGGCGATACCCTGGCTGACCAGATCAGCGCCATTCACGCGCAGGGCAAACTGGCCCTGGCGGATGTCTCCACGCTGGCCGAGGCCGTGCAGGCCCAGGCCCTGGGGGCCGATCTGGCCGCGCCCACCCTCTCCGGCTATACCGATTACAGCCCGCAGCTTGAAGGGCCGGATTACGCCCTCATCCAGGCCATGGCCGCCACACTGCACATTCCCGTCATCGCCGAAGGGCGCATTCGCACCCCGCAGGAAGCCCGCCTGGCGCTGGACTATGGCGCGGTGGCCGTCGTCGTGGGGTCGGCCATCACCCGGCCGCAGCTCATCACCGAAACCTTCGTCAAAGAACTGCGCCGGACTATTTGACGAATGCTACAGACTGGTATATACTGAGCAAAATTGGTATAGACCAGTCCGATGCTATGACGCAGTTAGCCAAATATTTTCGTTTAACGCGCGATGCCAGCCTGCCGCTGTACCAGCAGATTCAGGATAACATCATCCAGCTTGTGGACAGCGGCCTGCTCAGCGCCGGCGACAGCCTGCCGGCGGAACGGCTGTTGAGCGAAATTTACGGTGTCAACCGCATGACCGTGCGCCAGGCGATTGAGGGGCTGGTGCAAAAAGGCTGGATCGAGCGGCGGCACGGGGCCGGCTCCTTCATCGCCCGCCAGCAGCCGGTGCAGCAGTTCACGCCCACCGTCATCGGCTTCAGCCAGCGGATGCGCGAAGCGGGCATGGACCCCTCCTCGCGGCTGCTGCACCGGGAGATCATCACGCCGGAACCGTTGATCGCGCATCGTTTGGGCATCGAACCGGACAGCCCGGTGATCGTGCTCAAGCGGCTGCGGCTGGTGAACCAGGAACCCCTGATGATCGAAACCTCGTATCTCTCCCAGGCGATGTTTCCCGGTTTGATGCACGCCGACCTGGAAGGCGAGAGCCTGTATCGCATCTTACAGCACGATTACGGGATGACGGTGTACGAAACCGAGCATACGATGGAGCCGACGCTGCCCAACGCCTTTGAGGCGCATCACCTGGGCGTGGCGCTGAACCTGCCGGCGATGCTGGTGCGCGTGGTGGCCTACTCGGTGGATCGCCTGCCGCTGGAGATGTCCAAGGCCATCGTGCGCGGGGATCGCTGCCGGTATTTCTTCCGCGTGCACACGCGCATCCCCATCATGGAATAGGGAACCCGCACCCGCCATGCCGCCCACCCGCCTCACCGCAGCCCGGCATGATGCAGGTGTTTCCAACAACGTCCGTCACCAGCCACAGGAGGTTACCATTTCAGGACACCGGTTCACCAGAGTGCAACACCTTGCCATTCGCCTTAATGTGCCCTTTTGGAGGATATAAAATGAAGCGATTGATGATCGTTCTGGTCGTGCTGCTGGTCACCAGCATGGTTCTCGGCGTGGTGGCCGCGCAGGAGCGCGAAGACCGCCCCAACCGCGATCTTACCGGCAATTTCTGGAGCCCCACCGCAGAAGATTATGCCCGCTGGCGCGTGATCGACGGGGTGGAAGAAGGCGCAGAAATTCGCTTCTGGCCGTGGGCGCTCACCCCGGATTTTGAAGACTATCTGAACCAGATCATCGCCAACTTTGAAGCCACCTACCCCGGTGTCAACGTCATTCTGGAAGGCCAGCCGGCGGCCGGCGCGCGGGATAACATCCGCAACAGCTTTGCCGCGGGCACCCCGGCGGATGTCATCAATATGAGCGATGGCTGGGTGGCAGAATTTGCCGAAGCGGGCGTGCTGCTGAACATGGATGAAGCCATCGGCGTGGCCTACCCCGCCCTGCGCGAGCAGTATGTGGATGGTGCCTGGGAAAAAGTGACCTTCGAGGGGGTGACGTATCACCTGCCCTGGTACCTGGCGTTCTCCAATGTGATGGCCATCAACGGCCTCATCTATGAAGAACTGGGGCTGGAAGCCATCCCCACGACGTGGGCCGAAGCCTATGATTTCGCCTGTGAAGTGCGCGAACAGAGTGGCGGCGCGTACTATGCCTACTCCTTCCCGTGGGGCGAACTGGCCGGCCTGGGCGTGCTGAATACCTTCATTGGCGAAGGCATCGCCGTCTACAACGAAGACCGCAGCGCCGTCATCTTCAATGAAAACCCGCTGTCGGCGGAAATTCTCGATCAGTACAAGCGCCTGCTGGATAACGACTGCGTGCCGCGCGAAAGCCTGACGGACGACGTGCGCGAGATGATTGATCGCTTCAGCGAAGGCGAAATCCTGCTGCTGCAAACGGGCCCGCAGCTCTTCCGCCTGGTGGAAGAAAATAACCCGGAAGTGTTCGCCAGCCTGTTCCTGGGCCAGCAGTTCGTGGGCGCGGCCAACATCCGCAGCATCGGCGGCGTGCAAACGCTGGTGGTGCCGGCCGGCAGCCAGTTCCCCAATGCCGCGCTGGCCTTCGCGCAGTTCGTCACCAACCCGGATACGCAAACCGCCTTCAGCCGCGAAGTGCCCATTTATTCGTCCAACCTGGCCAGCTATGAAGACCCGTTCTTCACCGAAGGCGGCCCGGCCCTCACCGACCAACTGCGCCCGCTGGCGGCTGAATACTTCCAGAACGCGGTGAACACCGGCATTCTGGACTTCCCGCAACTGGCGGAAGTGGAACAGATCGTCCTGGGTGAATTCCAGGCAGCGCTGCTGGGCGTGAAGACCTCGCAGCAGGCGCTGGACGACATGGCCGCCCGCATCAACGCGATTCTGGCAGCACAGTAATTCTGGCGCAGCCGCGCCGTCTTTTCTGTCACCGGGGCCGGCCCTGCGCGGCCGGCCCCGCTGGCATCCACATAGTGCCCAGGTGGCCGGGAAATGCTTATGTCTGCGAGAGAACTTCATCAGGATCATGACCTTGTGCGCGGCAAGCGCCGGCGGCAGCTCCGTCAGCATATCATGGCCTATGGCTTCATGGTGCCGGCGTTTTCTTTCCTGACCATTTTTTTGTTTATTCCGCTGATTGTGGCGGTGTACCTCAGCTTCACCCGTTATAACCTGCTCACCCCGCCGGAATGGGTGGGCCTGACCAATTATGAGCGCCTGTTTGCCGATCCGCTGTTCTGGCGCGGGCTGCGTAATTCTTTCCTTTACCTCATCGCCACGCCCATTATTATCACGCTGTCCATTGCGCTGGCCATTGTGGTGAACCGCAATTTACGCGGGGTGTATCTTTTTCGCACGGTGTATTACATCCCGGCTGTCACCTCGGTGGTGGCGGTGGGCATGATCTTTGAATTCGTCTTTGCGGAGCCGGGCGGCCTCATCAACGGCGTGCTGCTGGCGACGGGCCTCATCCAGCAGCCCATCAACTTTTTAACGCACCCGGATTCAACGCTCATTTCGGTGATGCTGGTGACGATCTGGCGCGGCATCGGCTTCTATATGATTATTTTTCTGGCGGCGCTGCAATCCGTCCCGGAAGAATTGTACGAAGCGGCGGCCATCGACGGCGCGAACCGCTGGCAGCAGCATCTCTACATCACCGTGCCGGGCATTCGCCCGTCCATCATCTTCGTGGCCATCATTTCCTCCATTTCGGCGCTGAAGGTGTTTGAAGAAATCTGGGTGATGACCGATGGCACCGGCGGGCTGCTGGACAGCGCCCTGACGCTGATGTTCTATCTGTATCGGCAGGGCTTCGTGAACCTGGAACTGGGCTACGCCGCGGCCATCGCGGCGGTCTTTTCGGTCATTACGCTCGTCTTCTCCATCCTCAACCTGCGTTATCTGGAGCGAAACAATGACTGAGCTGCGTCATTATCCCGGCAAACCGCTGCGGCTGCGGCTGCGCCAGTGGCTGGAAAATACCGGCTGGTACACCATCCTCATCCTGTTCGGGCTGGTGACGGTGGTGCCCTTTCTGTGGACGGCGCTGATGAGCGTGCGCCCCAATTCCGCCAATGTGTTCCGGCCCAACCAGCCGCCGCAGCTTATCCCGTATCCCGGCCTCATTGGCTGGGGCGAGGGCCAGCGCGAAGCCCGCGAGGCGGGTTTCTATGCTGCGCCGGCGGGCAGCCCGTTCGGCTGGTGGCGCGATTTTACGCCTGTCATCGAGCCGCAACTGGCCGGCACGTCGCTGGAGCCGTACACTTTCGCCGCCACCACGGCCAATTACTATCGCGTGTGGACGGATGTGAACCTGCCGCGCTACTTCGTCAACAGTTTCATCGTGGCGCTGTCGGTGGTGACGATACAGCTCGTCACCAGTTCGCTGGCGGCCTACCCGCTGGCGAAGATGCAGTTTCAGGGCCGGGATGTGCTGTTTTATTTAATCCTGGCCACGCTGGTCTTCCCGGATCAACTGACGCTGATCCCGACGTTCATCATGTCGGTGAATTTATTCGGCTTTGCAGATACGCTGCATGGCCTGATTATTCCTTTCGGCGCGAATGCTTTCGGCATCTTTTTGCTGCGGCAGACGTATCAATCCATCCCCAATGAACTCATTGAAGCGGCCCGCATCGACGGTGCCAGCGAGTTCGGCATCTGGTGGCGCATTCTGCTGCCCCTCATCCGGCCCGGGCTGGCGACGCTGGCGATCTTCAGTTTTGTGGGGTCATGGAACAGCTTCCTGTGGCCGCTGCTGATGATTCGCACGGAGAGCATGTACACGCTGCCGGTGGGGCTGGCGTTCCTGGAGGGGGCTTTCACCGGCAACCTGCGGACTGTGGCGGCCGGCGTGATGGTGGCGACGGTGCCCATCATCATCGTGTTTCTGGTGTTCCAGCGGCAGTTTATTCGCGGGCTGTCCGGCGCGGTGAAGGGGTAAGCGCCCCGGCGGCCGGGCCATCCCGCGCAACGGGGGCCCGGCCGTCCGGCGGGACAGGTGCGTCATGCTGTGACAGCCAGCGTGACACCCGGTGCCTTCTACCTGACGATTACCCGCCGTGGCTGTGATAAAGACCTGTTAAAAGCCGGGCCAGGGATTGCTGTTGTGCGGTAATACATATAGAATGAAAGGTGGCAATCAAGTATCAGGAGCCACCCGTGCCTCATTTCCCCCGCTTAACACTGCTTACTGGATGTTTGTTCGCACTCGCCATTGCGCTCACCGTGAATGCGCAGGACGCGCCGCCGGAAGCCACACCCACCCTCACCCTCAGCCCGGCCGCGGTCATCGTTACGCCCACCCCCGATCCCA
>JALOOI010000119.1 GCA_025454495.1 Anaerolineae bacterium | reverse complement strand
GGCACCGGCATCCTGCGCCATCACGGCGGTCAGCGAGATCAGCAGCAGCAGCGTGCTGAGGACTGCGAAGACAACACTTTTTCTCATGTTTTTCGCCTCAACATAAAGATAAGAATTTACAGTGCCCCTATTGTGACGTAGATTTGTATTTCTGCAAACCTTCTCATGGGGTTAAAAGTGCAAAAATGGCAAATTTGGGCATTTTTTACAGGTGGCGGGCAGGGTGGCAGCACGCGCTGGCAGCACTGCTCACGGCACTGACCCCGGCGCTGGTGGCAGCGCTGCTGCTGGCCGGGTGGCACGGCCAGACTTTGGCCGGCTACGTGCCGGTGACAGGGGACGAAATTTTTCACTGGCACCAGCCGGCCAGTTTTGCGCGGGTGGGCTTCCAGAACGGCTACTATACGATGGATGAGGCGACCCCGACGGCGGCGTTTGCACGCTATTATGCGTGGGGGCTGGCCGCGCCGGTGCTGTATGGCACGGCGGCGGCGCTGGTGGGCTACGGGCTGGCCGGCGGCGTGCTGATGAATATCGTCATCTTCAGCGCGGCGGTGCTGGCTTTCATTTATGTAGCGCGGCTGGCGCTGTGGCAGATGGCCTGGCTGGCGCTGCTGCTGGCGCTGTATCCGCCGCTGCTGCTGTACCTGCCGCTGCACATGCTGGAACCGCTGCATCAGGCTTTTGGGCTGGTGCTGGCCGGGGGCTTTTACCGCCTGCTGCGCGGGACCGCCTCACCCCGCTTGCAAATTGCCCTGGGGCTGCTGCTGCTGCTGGCGGGCTGGTTTCGCGTGTCCTGGGTGGTGCTGTGGCTGCCCTTCTGGCTGCTGGTGCTGCCGGGCCGGCCGCGGCGGGCGCTGCTGCTGACGGGACTCTTCAGCGCGGCCCAGCTCATCTTTTACGATCTGACGGCCGCCCCCTATTTATATGCCCTGTCCGTGATTCTGGCGAAACTACCGCAATCGCCGGAGACGGCTTTCTGGCTGTACATCAGCCATGTGCGCCTGAATTTGCTGCAACTGGCGCAGGGCTTCCCGTTTGAAGTGCTGCTGCGGCTGCAACTGGCGGTGCTGCTGCTGGCGGCGCTGTGGCAGCAGGTGCGGCGGGCGGGCCCGGCGGATGACCGCGAATGGCTGCTGCACGTCTTCAATGCGGCCAGCGCCCTGGGGTTGATTGTGCTGGTGTACAACACCGGCGACCTGGTGGATTTTCGGGCGCTGGCGGCTTATGGTTTGTTCAGCAGCGGGCTGCTGGTGGCTTACCGGCGCTGGCGCTGGCTGGCCCTGCTGGTGCTGTCGCTGCTGCCGGTGCTGCCGGCCACCCTGTCCACCGGCTACCGCTGGACGGCCGCCGCTTATACCACGATCACACCGGCGCAGATTGACTCGTGGGCACAGCGGCTGCGGGCGGAGGGCATCCAGTATCGGCCGCAGGCCGACCCCTGGTGCAACACGGTGACATTCTCGTTTGCCTATCTGTTCAAGCCGGAGCTGCTGCTGGCGCTGGAGCCGGGTCTGGGCATTTCCATCGTCCGTTTTGATGCCGATGGCCCGTTCCGGGCGGCGTACCTCATCCTGAATGCGGCTGATGCCGCCGCCTACCGGCAGCCGCACCAGTTGCGCCGGCTGTACCAGTCCCATGATCTGACCATCGATCGCAACCTGGCCACCCCGTGCCCCTGACGACGACGCGCCGACTCATTTACCGCCTGGGCGGGCTGACGGTGGCGCTGGCGGTGCTGCATACGATCCTGGCGCTGCTGGCCGCGGTGGCGTGGCTGCTGCCGGATGTGGTGACGGCGCAGACCCTGGCCCACCTCAGCGCCGACTGGCTGATGCTGGCGCTGTTCAGCGGCTGGCTGCTGGCCGGGCTGTACCTGGCGCAGGATCGCCGCAGCGCTGCCCGCCTGCGCGATGAACCGGCGCTGCGCGGGCTGGTGGCCGCCTGGAGCGTGGCGGCCCTGCTGCTGCCCCCGGCCCGGCTGCTGCTGCCGCTGCCGCCCCTGGCGCTGCTGCCGGCGGTGGCGGCGCTGCTGTGCGTGGCGCTGGTGTTCCGCAGCCTGGACGCAGATTCGCTGCTGCGGGCCCGGCCGCGGCCGCCGCGACCGGAAGAGGGCACGGCCCGGGCCACCTGGACGATTGCGCTGCGGCTGTGGGCCGCGGGGCTGCTGCTGGCAGCGCTGCTGTACCCGGCGGCGGGCCGCGCGGCCCTCATCGCCGGCGGGCTGCCGGTCTCGGTGGCACTGCTGTTCTGGCTGATGCCGCGCTACAGCCAGGTGAGCGCCGCCTGGTGTGCCACCGGCGCACTGGCGCAGGGCAGCCTGCTGACGCTGGCCGGCGGGCTGGCGCTGCTGGCCCCGGTCGGGGAGGTGGCCGGCGGGCTGCTGTGGGCGGTGGTGCTGCCGCCGGTCATGCTGCTGGCACATCTGTATCGCGCCTGCACCCGGCATCAGCCGGTGTACACGCTGGCCGCGCATTACAGCGTGCTGGCCGGGGTGCTGTGGCTGGCGGCCCTCAGTGTTCTGGGCGGGCCGCTGCTGTTCCCCGGCATCGCGGCGCTGGCGGGGCCGGCCGGGCTGGCCGCGGCACAGCACAACCTGATCCTGGGAGGGCTGCTGGCCACCGTGCTGGCCGTCCTCAACCAGATGGCCGCCGAACTGCGCGGTGAAAATCGCCGTGTGACCGGGCTGCTGCCTTTCTGGCTCATCAGCAGCGGGATGCTGTTCGGCGGGCTGGCGCAGGCCGCGGCCGCGCTGGTGGCGCTGTATCTGGATGGGCTGCTGCGGCTGGAAGCCGGCCGGAGCGCGGCCCTGCAACTGCCGCTGGCCGCCCTGGCCAGCCTGCCGGCCGCACTGCTGGCCGCCGGACTGGTGCTGTATGCCCTGGGCTGGCGGGCCCGCCGTATCTGAGTGCGGCCTGAGATGGCCTGTATTGGACATACATTTTGCCCCTGGCAGCGCATACGATAACAGGCGACGATTTCACCTGAAAATTGAGGGCAAAAGAACACCATGAGTCACCTGAACGGACACACCGAACACCACGCCAATGGCACCGAAAAAGGCACCGAAAAAGTCAAGCGCGGGCTGGCCCAGATGCTCAAAGGCGGCGTGATTATGGATGTCGTCACGCCGGAACAGGCCAAAATTGCCGAAGACGCGGGCGCGTGCGCGGTGATGGCGCTGGAGCGCGTGCCGGCGGATATTCGCGCCCAGGGCGGCGTGGCCCGCATGAGCGACCCGGACATGATCGACGGCATCATTAACGCCGTCACCATCCCGGTGATGGCCAAGGCCCGCATTGGCCATTTTGTGGAAGCGCAAATTTTGCAGTCCCTGGGGGTCGATTACATCGACGAAAGCGAAGTGCTGACCCCCGCCGATGAAGAACACCACATCAACAAGCACAAATTTACCGTGCCGTTTGTGTGCGGGGCCCGCAACCTGGGCGAAGCGCTGCGGCGCATTGGCGAAGGCGCGGCGATGATCCGCACCAAGGGCGAAGCCGGCACCGGCGATGTGGTGGAAGCCGTGCGCCATGCCCGCGCCGTCCTGGGCGAAATTCGCCGGTTGCAGGCCATGGATGAGGATGAACTGTTCACCTTCGCCAAAAATATTCAGGCTCCCTATGCCCTGGTGAAAGAAACCGCCGACCTGGGCCGGCTGCCGGTGGTCAATTTTGCCGCCGGCGGCGTGGCCACCCCGGCCGATGCCGCGCTGATGATGCAGCTCGGCGTGGATGGCGTGTTCGTGGGCAGCGGCATCTTTAAGAGTGGCGACCCCGCCAAACGCGCCCGCGCCATCGTGGAAGCGGTGACGCACTACCAGGACCCGGCTATCCTGGCCCGCGTCAGCCGTAACCTGGGCGAGGCCATGGTGGGCATCAACGTCAGCGCCATGCCCGAAGACCAGAAGATGGCCGGCCGCGGCTGGTAACACACCCCGTCGGCACGGCCCGCCCGGCCGTGCCGGCTTCTCTTTCCCCATCGCCGCCCCGCGCTTTTGTGAATATTTTCACCGATGACAAATGACACCCCCTGAACCTGCCAGATGACACGCTGCCTGGTGGCAGGGGTGGCGCACAATATAAGTAACGCAACATCGTTGTGCCGGGCAGGCCGCTGAACGGCTGACCGGCCTGTACCGTTTCCCGGAGACGCGCCCGCCGTCGTCGCTGCCCCCGTCCCTGCTCCGCTGCTGCCCGGTGTCTCCAGCCACCCGTGCCTTTTCTGGCGATGGAGTGATGCGTATGACCGGACAGCGCGGCGACACCGCGCCCCCCACCGATGACAAACGCTGGCGGCTGGTGAACGCCACCATGCGCCGTTATGGCTACCAGCCCCGCGCCCTCATCGAAACCCTGAACACCGTGCAGGAATCCTTTGGCTACCTGGACGAAACCGCGCTGCGCTATGTGGCCGCCTGTTTGCGCGTGCCCCTCAGCAAGACCTATGGCGTGGCCACCTTTTACCACTTCTTCAGCCTCAAGCCGCAGGGACGGCATAGCTGCGTGGTGTGCCTGGGGACGGCCTGCTACATCAAAGGCGGGGCCAATGTGCTGGAAGCGCTCAGCGAAGCCTTCGCCGTGCCGCCGGGCCACACCACGCCGGACGGGGCGCTGTCGCTGCTGACCGCCCGCTGCATTGGCTCCTGCGGGCTGGCCCCGGCCGGGGTGATTGATAATGTCGTCACGCCGCGGCTGACGGCCGCCGCCGTGATCGACCAGCTTCGAAAGGCGATTCACGATGGAGCTTGAAGAACTCAATCGCATCGCCGCCGATGAACGCGCGGCCCAGGAGCAGTATCGTCACCGGCTGCTGGTGTGCCAGGCGGCCGGCTGTTTATCGGCCGGCAGCGACAAAGTGCGTGATGCGCTGGAAGACGACATCAAAAAGGCCGGCAAGCATCGCCTGTGCCTGGTGAAAGGCGTGGGCTGCATGGGCCTGTGCGGCAGCGGCCCGCTGGTGCTGCTGGAGCCGGACAATGTGCTGTACCAGGGCGTGGCCGCTGCCGATGCCCCGGAGATCGTGGAGCACCTGGATAAGCAGCCGGTGCGCCATTTGCGCTGCCCCACCGATACGCCTTTCTTCCGCCGCCAGGTGAAAATTGTGCTGGAAAACAGCGGCCGCATCGACCCGGAGCGCATCGAAGATTACATCGCCGCCGGCGGCTACCGGGCGCTGCTGAAAGTGCTGACGGAGCTGATGCCCATCGGCGTGATTAATGAACTCACCCGCAGCGGCCTGCGCGGGCGCGGCGGCGCGGGCTACCCCACCGGGCTGAAATTGAGCACGGTGGCCAAAGCCCCCGGCAGCCCCAAATACGTGGTGTGCAACGGCGATGAAGGCGACCCCGGCGCATTTATGGATCGCAGCGTGATGGAAGGCGACCCGCATCGCATTCTGGAGGGGATGGCCATCGCCGCCTATGCCGTGGGCGCGGCGCACGGTTACATTTATGTGCGGGCGGAATACCCGCTGGCGGTGGAACGGCTGAACAAAGCCATTCGCCAGGCGCAAAAACTGGGCTGCCTGGGGCCGCAAATTCTGGGCACCACCTTTAGCTTTAATGTGGAAGTGCGCCTGGGGGCCGGGGCCTTCGTGTGTGGCGAAGAAACCGCCCTCATCGCCAGCATCGAAGGCCAGCGCGGCCAGCCGCGCCCGCGCCCGCCCTACCCGGCCATGAAAGGCCTGTGGGGCTGCCCCACCCTCATCAACAATGTGGAAACGTTCGCCAATATCCCGGCCATCCTGCGCAATGGCAGCGAATGGTTCGCCAGCATTGGCACCGCCCGCAGCAAAGGCACCAAAGTTTTCGCCCTCTCCGGCAAGGTGAAAAATATCGGCCTCATTGAGGTGCCCATGGGCATCACCCTGGAGGAGATTATCTTTGGCATTGGCGGCGGCATCCCGGATGGCGGCCGCTTTAAAGCCGTGCAAACCGGCGGGCCCTCCGGCGGCTGCATCCCGGAAGAACACCTGGATACGCGGGTGGATTATGAATCGCTGCGCGAACTGGGGTCGATCATGGGGTCGGGCGGCATGATCGTCATGGATGATGAGTCGTCCATGGTGGAGGTCGCCCGTTACTTCATGGAATTTTGCATGACCGAATCGTGCGGGAAATGCGTGCCCTGCCGGGTGGGCACAGTGCAACTGTACGATCTGCTGACGCGCTTCAGCCAGCGCAGCGCCACCCGGCTGGACCTGGAACGGCTGGAGAGCCTGTGCGAGATGGTACGGGCGACCAGCCTGTGCGGCCTGGGGCAATCCGCCCCCAACCCGGTACTCAGCACGCTGCGTTACTTCCGGCAGGAGTATCTGGAACGGATGACCGATTATGATCCGCGCCGGGCAGAGGAGGAGGCAGCCGATGGTCACGACGTTTAAGATCAACGAGATGGATGTGAGCGCCGGCGAAGGCGAAACCATCCTGGATGTCGCGCGGCAGCACCACATCCACGTGCCCACGCTGTGCCATCTGGAGGGGTTAACGCCGGTGGGGGCGTGCCGCCTGTGCCTGGTGGAGGTGAAAGGCAGCGCGGCGCTGGTGCCGGCGTGCGTCACCCGCGCCGCCGAAGGCATGGAGATCAGCACGGATAGCGAGCGGCTGCAACGCTACCGGCGGATGATCGTGGAGATGCTGTTTGCGGAGGGCAACCACATTTGCGCCGTGTGCGTGTCTAACGGGCACTGCGAATTGCAGGCGCTGGCCGGTGACCTGGGGATGACGCACAGCCGCCTGGGGTTTTTGTACCGGCAGAAGCGCATTGATGCCTCGCATTATCGCTTTGCCATTGACCATAACCGCTGTGTGCTGTGTACGCGCTGCGTGCGCGTGTGCGACGAGATCGAAGGGGCGCATACCTGGGATGTGATGGGGCGCGGCATTCAGTCGCAGGTCATCACCGACCTGGCCCAGCCGTGGGGCAGTTCGTCCACCTGCACCAACTGCGGCAAATGCATCAACGCCTGCCCCACCGGGGCCCTGTTCAAAAAGAGCAAAGCCGTGGGCGAAATGGAAAAAGACACCCATTTCCTGGGCTATATTCGCACCATGCGGGAGGTGAAATGATGGCACGCGCCCGACTGGCCACCGTGTGGCTGGATGGCTGTTCCGGCTGCCATATGTCGTTTCTGGATCTGGATGAAGTGCTGCTGGATCTGGCCGCGCGGGTTGACCTGGTGTACAGCCCGCTGGTGGATGCCAAAACCTTCCCGGAGGACGTGGATGTGACGCTGGTGGAAGGCGCGGTGAGCAGCAGCGAAGACCTGGAAAAAATCCAGCACATTCGCCGGCACACCCGCCGGCTCATCGCCCTGGGGGATTGTGCCGTCACCGGCAATGTGCCCTCCATGCGCAATATGTACCCGGTGAGCGCGGTGCTGGCGCGGGCCTATACGGACACCGCGCAGATCCCGGGCACACCGCGCGACGCAGTGCCGGCGCTGCTGCCGGTGGTGCGGCCGGTGCACCTGGTGGTGCCGGTGGATGTGGTGCTGCCGGGCTGCCCGCCGCCGGCGGCGCTCATCAAGGAGGTGCTGCTGGCCGTGCTGGACGGCACCACGCCCAATCTAAAAGCTCGTTTTGGCTGAGAGGGGAGCAGGCCTCATGACGCGCACCATCACCATTGACCCCGTGACCCGCATTGAAGGGCATTCGCGCATCACCCTTCAGCTTAATGAAGCCGGCGAGGTGGTCGATGCTCAGTTCCATGTAACGCAGTTCCGCGGGTTTGAAAAAATCGCCGAGGGCCGCCCGTTCCGCGAAATGCCGTCGCTGATGGCGCGGATTTGCGGCATTTGCCCGGTCAGCCACCTCATCGCCAGCGCCAAAGCCTGCGATGACCTGCTGGCGGTGCGCGTGCCGTCCACGGCCGTCCACCTGCGGCAAATTCTCAATCTGGCGCAGTTGATTCAATCGCACGCGCTGAGCTTTTTCTATCTGTCCGCGCCGGACTTTTTACTGGGGCTGGATGCTGACCCGGCGCGGCGCAACCTGTTCGGGCTGCTGGAGCAGCACCCGGAACTGGCGCGGGGTGGCGTGCGGCTGCGCCAGTTCGGCCAGGAGGTGATCGAACAGCTCAGCGGGCGGCGCATTCACCCGGCGTGGGTGGTGCCCGGCGGCGTAAGCGAACCGCTGACGGCCGACCGGCGCGACCGGATGCTGGCCGGGCTGCCGGAGGCGCTGGATTGTGTGCAGCGCACGCTGGCCTGGTTCCAGCCGCTGCACGCGCAGTTCCAGGAGGAAATTCGCGCTTTTGCCAGCTTCCCCACCCTGTTCCTGGGGCTGGTCACGCCGCAGAATACGCTGGAGCATTACGACGGGCTGCTGCGCCTGGTGGATGCCGATGGCAGCATCCGCGAACTGGCGATTGATAAGTTCCAGTATGGCGAGGTGATCGGCGAGGCGGTGGAGAGCTTCTCCTACCTCAAGTCGCCGTATTACCGGCCGCTGGGCTACCCGGATGGGCTGTACCGGGTGGGGCCGCTGGCCCGCCTGAACATGGTCAGCCGCGCCGGTACCCCGCGGGCCGATGCCGCGCTGGCCGAATTCCAGGCGCTGCCGCTGGCAGAACGCCAGAGTTCGTTTTATTACCACCTGGCCCGGCTGATCGAAATCCTGTATGCGCTGGAACAGATAGAGCGGCTGTTGCAGGAGCCGGATATTCTCAGCCCCAGGGTGCAGGCGGCCGCCGCCCCCAATGCGTATGAGGGCGTGGGCATCGCCGAAGCGCCGCGCGGCACGCTGCTGCATCATTACCAGGTGGACGAAGACGGGCTGATTCGCCAGGTGAACCTCATCATCGCCACCGGGCACAACCACCTGGCGATGAACCGGGGCGTGCTGCAAACGGCGCGGCATTTTGTGCGCGGCCAGCAGTTGACCGAAGGCATGTTGAACCGGGTGGAGGCGGTCATCCGCACGTTTGACCCGTGCCTGAGCTGTTCCACGCACGCCATCGGGCAGATGCCGCTGCATGTGCAACTGCTGGATGCGGCCGGGCGGGTGGTGGATGAGGTGCAGCGGTGAAACTGGTCATTGGCGTGGGGAACACCCTGCGCCATGATGATGGGGCGGGGATTGAGGTGGCCACACGGCTGAAGCGGCTGGCCGCCCGCCGCCCGGATGTGCAGGTGCTGACGGCCATGCAGCTTACGCCGGAACTGGCCGAACCCGTCAGCCGGGCGGACTTTGTGGTGGTGGTGGATGCCAGCACCCTGGGCGAGCCGGGCGATGTGATGCAGCAGGCGCTGTATCCGGCCGGGCCGGCGCGGGCGCTGACGCACCACGTCGCCCCGGAAATGCTGCTGACGCTGGCCCGACACCTGTACGGGCACAGCCCGCCGGCCATGCTCATCACCATCACCGGGGCCCATTTTGAAGCGGGCGAAGGGCTGTCGCCGGTGGTGGAGGGGGCCATGCCCGAAGTGCTGGGGTTTTTGCTGCGGCTGCTGTTCACCGGGCCGCTGCCCCCGGCCGGCTGATACGCTCCCCGCGCCGGATGCCCCGGTGAAAATCGGCGGGGGCTGCGCTATAATGCGCCGCGTTGTCAGGTAAATGAGGTTCCCCCCGGTGATTGTAAAAAATAGCCAGGACCTGGACGGACTGCTGCGAATCGGGCAGATTTGCGGCTGGACGCTCCAGTATATGCTGGGGCAGGTGCAGCCCGGCATGACCACCCGCCAGCTTGATCGCCTGGGCGCGGCATTTCTGAAGCAGCATAATGCCAGATCTGCGCCCATCACTGCTTACCAGTTCCCCGGCTGGACGTGCATCAGCGTGAATGAGGAGATCGCCCACGGCATTCCGGGTGATCGCGTGTTGCGGCCGGGGGATGTGGTGAATATTGATGTGTCGGCGGTGCTGGAAGGCTACTGGGGCGATACGGGGGCGACGCTGCTGGTGCCGCCGGTGCAGCCGGAGAATGAGCGCCTGTGCGCGGCCACGCGCGACGCGCTGCGGGCGGGCATCGCGGCGGCCCGGGCCGGCGTGCCGCGCTACGAAATCGGCCGGGCCATTGAAACCGTGGCCCGGCGCGGCGGTTACAGCATCATCCGCGACCTGGGCGGGCACGGCGTGGGGCGCGGCATCCACGAAGACCCCACCATCTTCAATTACTATTCCCGGCGTGACCGGCCGCCGCTGACGGAGGGGCTGGTCATCACCATTGAGCCGTTCCTCAACCGCGGCAAGGGGCGCATCGCCACCGCGAAAGACCGCTGGACGCTGTACACGGTCGATAAAACGCTCTCCGCCCAGTACGAACATACCGTCGTCATCGCCGGGGACAGCCCCATTTTGCTGACACAGGTTGAGGGGCAGTTCGCCCATTAAGGCTGAGACCATGCCCGAAACGCCGCCGGTGCCGGCACAGCACTACACCGATGACTACTTCGATAAGTGGAATTATGCGGATCGTCCGCTGGGGCGCTACAGCATGTACTGGTTCGCCCGGCGCTATTTTGCCGCGCTCATCCGGCGCTATGCCCCGCCAGGCGGCCCGGAGCGCGTGCTGCTGGAGATGGGCTGCGGCCTGGGCGATTTGCTGATGCTGCTCCAGGACGATTTTAGCTGCATCGGGGTGGATTTGATTCCGCGCAGCATTGAAAGCACGCAGCGGCTGGCCCCGAAGGCGCGGGCCCGGGTGGGCGATGCCACCGATTTTACCCCCTATGCAGACGGCGCGTTGAGCGTGGTGGTGGCGCTGCACCTGCTGGAGCATCTGCCGCAGCCGCAGGCCACCATCGGCGACATTTACCGGGCGCTGAAGCCGGGCGGGCTGTTCTTCTTCGCCACGCCGCACCCGGAATACAGCCTGCGCCGCTTCAAAGACCGCGCCACCGATGCCATCGGCAAAGATCAGACGCACATCAACTGCCACCCCCCGGCCACCTGGCGCGGCTGGTGCGAAGGTGCGGGTCTGGTGGTGCTGAAGCAGTTCGGGGACGGGCTGTGGGACGTGCCGTATGTGCCGCTGGTGCCGGCGCGGGTGCAGTTTGCGCTGTTCGGGCTGCCGGCGCTGGCGCAGGTGCTCACGCGCACCACCTTCACCCCGCCGGCCCTGGGGGTGAACCAGATCAACGTGGTGCGGAAGGCAGGCAAAAACGTATGAAAGACCTTTACTTCCGATATAACCCCGAGCCGTCAAAGACGCTTTTAGAACGTGGGCAGGTTGTTGACGGTTCATATTTCCTCGCGGATGGGCTTTTACACTTCGGTGATAATGAAACGATTGAATGCGAATTTGAAGTTGCTCATATGCAAAGCGGTATTTGCTGGGCAGTCGTATATTTCCCATTTCCAGATGAAGCTGAAAATCACCTGGTTGGGGAAAAACACCAATTGGAAGACAAAGTTCAAAAGGCCACAAAGCTAACCGGCAAGGATAGATTATTTCAGCGGAACATTGAGGCTTCTCTGTCATCGCGTATAGAGTGCAAGGGCAACTCAATGTCTCCTGGTTTGCGCCTTGTATTTACAGTTCAATCTTACGTTGTGGAAATTACAGCGGACATTAAAGATCGATCCAATGGCGTAGTATTTTGTCTGGCGAATTTGCCGATTGCTAATCATTATGCTCCAGAAAGAACTGCCGAATTTGACCGTGCCACATTTATGGAAGAAGTTGAGAAGGTTACTCTACAAGCCGCCCTTCAGAAGGTCATTGAAACCGCCTCTGAGAATAATGTCTCAGCAGAAGAATTGCTGAAGCTAGGAATTGAGCAGGCTCGAACGACAAAAGAAGATAAGCTTAATAACGCTCCACCTGCTTATCGGAAAACAATCGCGTTTGAAATTGAGGGGGAAATCGTCGCTCAACTCTATTGGAAACACAAAGTAGAAGACAGGCAATATGACTGCCAGCCCTTGGCGCTACTGAGGATTAATCGCAATAGAATTCCGCCTGCGTGGTCGGCTACACATATGGCTGAATGGATCTGTAATCTATTGTCCCTTTCAGTGGGTCGCATGGTGACCTGGAATTACTATTATGTCCCGCCAGAAAGCCACAATCAATTGCCACCGAAAGAATATTGGCGCAGTCGAACAATACAAACAGCTACATTTGTTGCGCTGACGGAAAAGCAAGGTTATCTGAGCATACATGGGTTTGATGAAGATTCTCATGCAATCAAGCTGGTTGAACAAGTGGTTTCATATACCTTTGGAAAACCTAAGGAAACCACGAATGACTATCTTTATGCTCTAGCTGATTATGTCTACTATGCCTCAACAGCCGCAGATGACCAACATCGTTGCACACTGCTGTGTGCTCTAGTCGAAAGTGTGTTTTCGAGATGGGAGCGACTCACTCAACCTAATATCGAAAGTGAAACTCAGAAAACTCGAAAAAAGCGACTTCTCAACACGATAGAGGGTGAAGTTGGCAACTTATTGAGCGAGGTTCTACCCAAAGATCCTAATGAGACAGACAAAAATTACGAAGAACGCTGTCGAAAATTCCTGGCCCGTATCCGCTCAACTGTTGGGACAAATCTAAGTCAATCCTTCATACATCGGCTTAAGTGGTTATTCCGGGATTATGGTTGGTACACCGATACAACTATTTCGAGATTAAACAATATGGGGCATCGAACCGAACTGTTTGTGGAGTCCAGGAACAAACTATTTCACGAGCATCGTTTTGCCTATGATGACCCTGAAGGGATACCTGACACGAATGAACGTACTCGACAAGTCGTCAGGGAAATTATAAATATAGAAATGTTTGTTCCACTGTTGCTTTCCACACTCCTTCAAT
>JALOOI010000118.1 GCA_025454495.1 Anaerolineae bacterium | reverse complement strand
TCCGGCGGCGCGGTGCTTTCGGTGGGGAGCTGGGCCTTCATGCTCTCCGTCTTCGCGGGCGGTTACGCCCTGGCGTATTTCGTCCGTAAGCTGTGGCAATAAGGGGGGTAGACCATGGCACCGTTTCCGTTGAATATGAATGCAGTGTTCGGGCATGAGGGGTCGCTGCTGGTGTACCTGCTCATCGGTTTTGGCTTTGGCGCAGTGCTGGAAATGTCCGGCTTTGCCATCTCCACGCGGCTGGCCGCGCAGTTTTACCTGAAAGATATGACGGTGCTGAAAGTGATGTTCACCGGCATCGTGGTCGCCATGCTGCTGGTCTTTGGCGCGTCGGCGGTGGGGCTGCTGGATTATAACCTGGTGTGGGTGAACCCCACCTACCTGGTGCCGGGCATCGTCGGCGGGCTGATTATGGGCGCAGGCTTCATCCTGGGCGGTTTCTGCCCCGGCACCTCGGTCGTCTCGGCGGCTACCGGCAAGCTGGATGGGCTGCTGTTCGTGGTGGGGGCGCTGTTCGGCATGTTCCTGTTCGGCGAAACCGTGGGCCTGTATGAGCCGTTCTGGAATTCGACGGCCATGGGGCGCTTTACCCTGCCGGAATTGTTCGGCGTGGAACCGGGTGTGGTCGTCCTGGGCGTGGTGTTGATGGCGCTGGCGGCCTTCGCTTTCGCCGAATTTTCGGAAAAAATCTTCGGCGGGCGGGGCATCGGCCGCGCTCCCCGGTGGCGTTTTAGCGCGGCCGGCGGGCTGGTGGCGCTCGGCGTGGGCGTGCTCCTCATCGGTCAGCCCACCCTGACGGACAAATGGCAGAGCCTGTCCCCACAAAAAGAAGCGCTGTTGCAGGAGCGCAGTGTACAGATTGAGCCGGCGGAACTGCGTTCCCTGATGTACCAGGATCATTTGAACCTGGTGATGCTGGATGTGCGCTCCGAGCAGGATTACAACCTGTTCCACCTGCTGGATGCGCGGCATGTGCCGGCGGCAGAACTGCCGGCCGCGCTGGATGCGCTGCGGACGGAGCCGGCGAACACGGTCTTCGTCGTCATCAGCAATGATGAAACGGCCGCCACCGCCGCCTGGAAGGTGCTGCTGGCCGGCAGCGTGCCCAATGTGTATTTGCTGGGCGGAGGCATCAATCAGTGGCTGGCCACCTTTGCCGATGAGGCTTTCCTGGCCGAACATCCACCCATCAGCGGCGGGGAGGACACGCTGCGCTATGCCTTCAGCGCTGCCCTGGGATCGCGCTATGCAGCGGCGTACCCGCACGCCGAAACGCCGGAACTGGCATTTACCCCGAAGGTGAAATTAGAAGGCGCACGCGGCGGCAGCAGCGGCGGCTGCGGCTGATGGGCTGCCCCACCCGCTTTCATCATCAGTCGGCTCCCCGCGACCACCACCGCAGGGAGCCGGTTTTACAGATGATCGAACTTTTCTTCCTCTCTGATAGCATCGGCCAGGGTTTGCAGGCCGGAGTCGTCGCTGTATTCGCGCAGTTCATGCTCCAGCCGTTCCAGTTCTTCCCCGCCGGACATCATGCGGATCATTTCTTCCCGCGGGAGTTCCGCTTTGGTGAAGGTGCCCAGGGTTTTACCGCGCTTAAGGATGGTGAACCGATCCCCGATGGGATAGGCATGGTGCGGGTTATGGGTGATGAAGATGACCGCGATGCCCCTGGCACGGGCGCGGGCGATGTAGCGCAGCACCGTTCCCGATTGCGTCACCCCCAGGGCGGAGGTCGGTTCGTCCAGGATGAGGACTTTCGCGCCGAAGTACACCGCCCGCGCGATGGCCACCGACTGCCGTTCCCCGCCGGAGAGCGTGCCCACCGGCTGGTCGGGGTCGCGGATGTCGATGCCCATTTTCAGCAGTTCCGCGCGGGTGATCTCGCGGGCGCGGCGCACATCAAAGCGCCGGAACAGCCCGCGGCCGGTCACTGGCTCTGACCCCATGAAAAAATTGCGCGTCACGCTCATCAGCGGGATCATCGCCAGGTCCTGGTACACGGTGGCGATGCCCCGGTTCAGCGCGTCGCGCGGCGAGTTGAAGGTGACACGCTGCCCGTCCACCAGATAATCGCCCTGGCTGGGCTGGTGAACCCCGGCCAGCGTTTTGATGAGCGTGGATTTGCCCGCGCCATTATCCCCCAGCAGGCACATCACCTCGCCAGGATACACCCGCATCGATACGCCGCTGAGGGCGATGACGCTGCCAAAATATTTATACACATCGCGCACTTCCAGCGCCGGAACACGCCCGCTGCTGCTCATGTTATTTCGCCTCCGAAGCCCGCCGCCGGATGTAATTGTTGACCAGCACCGCGATGATGAGCATGGCCCCCAGGAACACCAGGAACCAGTCAGAATCGACCCCGGTGAAGACGATGCCCTGCTGCACCATGCCCAGGATGAGCGCCCCGAAGACCGCGCCAATCACCGAGCCATAGCCGCCGGTGAGCAGGGTGCCGCCAATGACGGCCGCGATGATGGCGAAAAATTCGCGCTGTTCGCCGCGCAGCACATCGGCGCTGCGGCTGTCCAGAATCTGGATGGTGGCTACCAGCCAGGCGGCCCCGGCGGTCGTCATGAACAGCACGATTTTCATGCGGTCTACCGGCACGCCCACGTTCAGCGCGGCTTTTTCGTCGCCCCCAATGCCGAAAATCCAGTTGCCGGGGCGCGTGTACAGCAGCACATAGGTCGCCACGCCTGCCAGCGCCAGCCACCACACAATGGCCAGCGAAAACTGGGCTTCGGCCACCGGGATATTGCTGGCGAACAGGCCAAACGCCGTTTCGTACCCGGCGACATCGCCCAGGCCGCCTACCTGCGTGCGCCCGGTCACCAGGCGGGTGATGCCAATGGTGGCCCCGCGCACGATGAACAGCGAGGCCAGCGTGATGATGAACGAAGGTAATTTCGTCCGCACCACCAGCAGGCCATTCACCGCGCCGATGAGCAGCGACACCGCCAGCGACACCACCAGCGCCGCCCAGATATTCCAGCCATAATGCACGCTCAGCAGCGCGGTAATCATCCCGGCTGCGCCAATGACCGACCCCACCGATAAATCAAACTGGCCGCCGATCATCAACAGGCACACGGCCAGCGCCAGAATGCCATACTGCGCGGCGACTTCGAGATAATTGGCCGTGCCGCGCAGCGACAAAAAACCACGCTCGCCGGCGGTGAGGGCAAAAAACAGCCAGACCACAATCGTCCCGGCGATTGCGCCCACTTCCGGGCGACGCAGCAGGCGCACAACCGGGCTGGCGGCGCTCAGGCGTTCATCCGCTTTCCCTGTGGTGGTTGCCATAAACCATCCTCTAAAAATGGGTATGACGAACAAAGGCGGAGTATGCTTCATCCGCCTCTGTTCGGGTCGATGCGATGCGGGGGTTAACGGGTGCCGGCGCGGCTCAGTTCGATCACGCGGGCGGCGGTATCGGCCGTCACGAAGCCCGGGCCTGTGGGCACCAGGAGGCTGCCGGGGGTGTTCAGGTTTTCCAGGAACAGCGTCATGTAGACGATGGCCAGGTAGCCCTGGGTGTACTGCTGCTGGTCAATGGCGAACAGCATATTGCCATCGCGCACGGCTTCCAGCACTTCCGGCGACAGGTCAAAGGTGGCCAGCAGAATGCTGCCCATCTGCCCGCCTTCGGCCAGCGCGGCCATGGCCGGCGCAGCGCCGGTGGGGCCCAGGGTGAAGATGGCGTTGATCTCTGCATCCGCCTGGAGCGCGGCTGCAATGCGGTTCTGGCTGTCGGTGGGGTCGGCCAGGTCTACCGCCAGCACTTCCACCGAGCCGCCGGCTTCTTCCATGGCCTGCGTAAAGCCCTGGCAGCGCAGATCCAGCGCGATATTGCCCACTTCCTGGTTCACGCACAGGGCTTTCGTGGCCCCGGCAGCCACCATGCGCTGCCCGCCACCATAACCGGCTTCAAATTCGGTCTGGCCGACGTGCGCCAGCACGCCCAGGTCCGCAGCGACATCGCTGCCCGAGTTGATGGAGATGACCGGAATGCCGGCGGCGATGGCGGCACGGATCGACTCGCCCAGGGCATCAGGATCGGGCACGGAAACGACCAGCCCATCCGGGTCGGTGGCCACTGCCGCATCAATCAACTGGGCCATGGCCACCATATCGAAGGTTGCCGGGGCCTGGTATTCCACCGTCACGCGCATATCGCGCCCGGCGGCATCCACACCATTTTTCACCACTGACCAGAAAGGATCGGCCGCCTGCCCGTGCGTGACCACCACAATACGATAGGGGCGGGCATCCTGGGCGGTGACGATACCGAAGCTGGCCGCGGCCAGCACGATAACCAGCAGCAGCGAAGTCCATTTGGCAAAGCGCATCATAGATGAATCTCCTGAAGAGTTAGAACTAAGTACCAGTTTTTATGGCGAATGGGTGAACCCCGCGATCATTATAGCGCGTTTTGCCTTTCTGCTAAAGCCAGCCTTTCGGGCAGGTTGGGCAGGGTGCAACAACGGAGCCGCCGGCCGGGGTGCGAACCCGGCCGGGGCACGCCGCTGCCGGCTAAATTTCGTTCACGTAGACGATGCGCCCTTCGCGCTGCGATACAGTGGCGGCGATGCTCGCCTGGAGCGCGGCACGGGCATCGGCGGCGCTCACGGCGGGGGCTTGATCCTGCTTCAGGCACTCGACAAAATGTTCGATCTGGGCGGTGTAGGCCGCGCCAAAGCGCTGCGGGAAGGCCGGCACCACGTCATGCAGCACGCCCTGGCGCGTCAGCGTGAGCAGCGGGGTGTGCTGCAAATACCCCACCTGGAGCGTGCCGCCGGTGCCGATGATGGTGCATTGAATGTCGTAGCCATACAGGGCCGTGCGGCTGACTTCGATATTGCCCACGCCACCGCGGCTGAATTTCAGGTTAATCATGGCCGTATCCACATCGCCCACGGTGCCCAGTTCCGGGTACACCAGCGCGGCCACTTCGGTATGCACGCGCTCGATCTCGTCCCCCATGTACCAGCGCACCAGGTCAAAATCGTGGATGCCCATATCCACAATCAAGCCGCCGCTGATGGCCGGATCGGCATATTCCAGGCTGGTGCGGTGCGGGTCGCGCCCGATGGAGCGAATCGTCACCGGCGTACCGATGACCCCGGCTTCGATCTGGCGTTTGGCGGCCGCGCAGCCGGCATCGAAGCGGCGCATGAAGCCCACCTGGAACATCACCCCGGTACGGGCGATGACGGCCAGCATGGCATCGGTATCCGCCATGGTGAGCGCGGTGGGTTTTTCGCAGAAGATGGCTTTGCCGGCTTCGGCGGCGGCGATGACGATTTCGCGGTGGGTGCTGGTGGGCGTGGCCACGATGACCGCCTGCACCGCCGGGTTGGCCAGCACTTCCTCATAGTTGTTAGCAATTGTCACCCCGCTGACCCGGGCCGCGAAGGCGCTGGTTGCTTCCGGCCGGGCATCGGCAACGGCGACAAGAGTCGCCCCCGGAATGGCCCGGGCCACATGGTAGCCATACACCTGCCCCATGCGGCCCAGCCCAATGACGGCAATACCAGTGTGTGCGGTCATAGCCAAATCTTTCAAGAAATTTGTTGCAAATCAGGTGGATGTATCGTACAATGTTGTTGCAGAGTTGTCAACAGACGGGCAGCATTTCATCGTCGCAGGCATTATTGTTGCATGATGTGCAATTTATTCTGGAGAACGCAGGTATGGAAATTCAATCGCTGGCGCGGGGGCTGCACATCCTGGATATGTTTGCGGACAGCCGCCAGGGGTTAAGCATCACCGAAATCGCTGCGGCGCTGCACATTGATAAAAGCAGCGCCTCGCGCCTGGTGCGGACGCTGGTCAATTACGGCTATGTGCAGCCGGAAGCCGGTTCGCGGCGCTATATTCTGGGCCGCCGCCTGCACGCCATTAGCTGGCAACTGCTGAACCGCATCCCGGTACGCGAACAGGCCCGGCCCTACCTGTACCGGCTGGTGGCAGAAACGGGCGAATGCGCCCATACGGCCGTATATTCGCAGGGCAAAGCCCTCATGGTGGATGATGTGGAAGCCGAAGCCTCGCTGCGGGTGGTGGGCGGCATTGGCCGGCTGCTGCCGCTGCACTGTACGGCCGTCGGCAAGAGCCTGCTGGCCTTTTCTGACCTGCCGCTGCCGGCCGACCTGCCGGCACACACGCCGCGCACCCTCACCGAGCCGGCCGCCCTGGCAGCACATCTGGAGGCTATTCGCCGCCAGGGATATGCCCTGGATGATGAAGAGCATCATTCCGGCGTGCGCTGCCTGGCCGCCCCGGTGTATGACCTCAGCGGGCTGCTGGTGGGCACCATCGGCATTTCGGGCCCGGCCGTGCGGGTGACACCGGAGCGCATCGACGCGCTGGCAGCCCGGGTGACACAGGCCGGTCACGAACTCTCCCGCGAACTGGGTTTCCAGGGCGGGTACCATACGGATGCCGCCGATTGACGGCCCGCCTTTTTAACCGGCTTTCACACGCAGGGAGTTACATCTATGGTCATCCAAATGGGCGTGATTGGTGCGGGGCGCATTGGCAAAATTCACGCCGCCAGCATCGCGCAGCGCACGCCGGGGGCCCGGCTGCTGGCCGTCAGCGATATTGACGCGGCGGCCGCGCAGGCACTCGGAGAGGCGCTGCATGTGCCCCATATTGACACCTCGCACCGCCCCATGCTGGACAATCCTGAGATTGATGCCGTCGCCATTTGTTCCGCCACCGATACCCATGCCCCGCTCATCATCGAAGCCGCCCGCGCCGGCAAACACATCTTCTGCGAAAAACCCATCGCCAGCGACCTGAAGCAGATTGATGCGGCCCTGGCGGCCGTCGAAGAGGCCGGCGTAAAACTCATGATCGGCTTTAACCGGCGCTTTGACCCCAATTTTCGCGCCATCCGCGAACTGGTGACGGCCGGTAAAGCCGGCACGCCGCGGGTGATCCGCATCACCAGCCGCGACCCGGCCCCGCCGCCGGTCGCCTATCTCAAAGTATCCGGCGGGCTGTTCTTCGATATGACCATCCACGACTTCGACATGGCCCGCTACCTGGTGGATAGCCCGGTGGTGGAGGTGTATGCCGTCGGCGGGGTGCTGGTGGATGCCGCCATCGGCAGCGAAGCCGGCGATATTGATACGGCCGTCATCACGCTGCGCTATGCCAGCGGGGCCTTCGCCATCATCGAGAACTGCCGCGCCACCGCCTACGGTTACGATCAGCGGGTGGAATGGTCTGGCTCCCTGGGCTGCCTGGTGGCGGAGAACAACACCCCGCACCGCGCCATCCTCAGCGATGCCAGCGGGGTGCACGCGGCCAAACCGCTGCATTTCTTCCTGGAGCGCTATCTGGAAGCCTATGTCGCCGAGATGCAGGCCTTTGTGCAGGCGCTGGCGACCGATACCCCGCCGCCGGTGACGGGCGCAGACGGGCGGGCCCCGGTGGTGATCGCCATGGCCGCCGCCCGGTCGCTGCGGGAAAAACGCCCGGTAGCCCTGAGTGAAATTGAATAGGCCGGAGTGCCCCTGAACCCGGCACCGGAGAGGAGCAAACAGCATGATTCGGGTGGCCAATGCGCCCTGTTCCTGGGGCGTGATTGAAAATATCGCCGGCGAGCGCATCACTTACGAAACAGTCCTCAACGAAATTCACAGCACCGGCTACAGCGGCACCGAACTGGGCGATTGGGGCTTTATGCCCACCGACCCGGCGCAGTTGACGGCCGAACTGGCGCAGCGCCAGTTAACGCTCCTGGGGTCATGGGTCAGCGTGCAGTTGCACGATGCCGCTCAGCACGCGCAGAGCGTGGCGGATGCGGTGCAGACGGCCCGCCTGCTGGCCGCGGTGGGCGGCAGTGCCAGCGTCATCGTCCTGGGCAACGATCCCTATGGCGATCCGTTCCGCAGCGGCTTATCCGGGCGGGTGCGGCCTGAACACAGCCTGAGCGAGGCCCGGTGGCGCGTCTTCGTGGCCGGGGCCACGCAGGTGGCCCGGGCCGTCCAGCAGGAAACCGGGCTGCGGACGGTGTTCCATCATCATATTGGCACCTGGGTCGAAACGCCGGCCGAAACACAGATGCTGCTGGAACGCACCGACCCCGATTTGCTGGGGCTGTGCTTTGACACGGGTCACTGGACGTTTGCCGGCGGCGATGCGGTGGCCGGGCTGCGCCAGCACGCCGGGCGCATCTGGCATGTGCATTTTAAGGACTGCCACCCGGCCGTCGCCCGCCAGGCCCGCGAGCAGGCATGGGATGGCCCCACCGCCGTGGGGCACGGGGTCTTCTGCGAGCTGGGCCGCGGCCAGGTCGATTTTCCGGCGGTGCTGGCCACGCTGACCGACATCGGTTATACGGGCTGGATCGTGGTGGAGCAGGATGTGCTGCCGGGGATGGGCACCCCGCTGGAGAGTGCCCGCCGCAACCGCGCGTATTTGCACAGCATCGGGCTGTGAGAGGCCACCATGACCACAAGCATTGACCTGCTGACGATGGGGCGCAGTTCCATTGATCTGTACGCCAGCGATGTGGGCACGCCCTTCGTCCACATCAACAGTTTTGCGGCCTATGTGGGCGGCTCACCGACCAATATTTGCGTGGGGGCCCGCCGCCTGGGGCTGCATAGTGCCCTGCTGACGGCCGTCGGGGCCGACCCGGTGGGCGATTTTATCCTGCATTTTCTGCATCAGGAGGGCATCGACACGCGCTTTATCCCGCGCAAGCCGGGCAAGCGCACCAGCGCCGTCCTGCTGGGCATTGAGCCGCCGGATAAATTCCCGCTGGTGTACTACCGCAGCGACTGCGCCGACCAGCACCTGACCATTGATGATGTGCTGGCCGCGCCCGTGGCCGACTGTAAGGTGTTCCAGTTCGCCGGCACCAACCTGAGCGCGGAACCTTCGCGCAGCGCCACCCTGTTCGCCGCCGAAATGGCCCGCGCCGCCGGGGCGCGGGTGGTGCTGGATGTCGATTTTCGCCCCGATCAATGGCACGATGTTCGTGCTTTCGGCGTGGCTATTCGGGCGGTGCTGCGCCTGGTGGATGTGGTCATCGGCACCGAGGATGAAATTAACGCGGCCATGCTCACCGATGCCGCCGGAATGCGGCTGACGCATTCGCAGGTCTCCGATACGCGGGTGGCCGGCGACAGCCGCCACGCCATCGGCATCATGCTGGCGCAGGGGGTGGCCGCCGTGATCGAAAAAGTGGGGTCGGCCGGGGCGCGGGTGCATTTGCCGGATGGCACGATGCAGACAGTACCCGGTTTCCCGGTGGAGATTTACAATATCCTGGGCGCGGGCGATGCTTTCGGCGCGGGCTTCCTGTATGGCTATGTGCACGGATGGGACTGGTACCGTGCCGCCCGCCTGGGCAACGCCTGCGGGGCCATCGTCGTCACCAAACACGGCTGCGCCAACTTCATGCCCACCCTGCCGGAGATTGAAACTTTCGTCGCCGGCTACGGCGGCCTGTAACCCGGAGGAGACATGCAGTACACAGCAGCCAATTTGCTCATCAAAGCCAGTGACAGCGGCGCGGACGGCATCTTCGCCAGTGTGACGGCGGCCCAGGCTGGCTGGCAGTACCTGAATATGCAGGCGCGGCGGCTGCATCCGGGTGCTGTGTACCAGGACAGCACCGCCGCGGAGGAAATGGTGATCGTGCTGCTGGGCGGGCGCGGCCATGTTCGCACCTCCGCCGGCGATTTTGAGCAGATCGGGCAGCGGGCGACCGTGTTTGACGGGCTGCCCTGGGCGGTGTACCTCTCGCGGCACACCCGCTTCAGCGTGGAGGCGCTCTCCCCCGTGCTGGAGATCGCAGTATGCCGGGTGCCGGCCGAAGCAGACCACCCCGCCCGGCTCATTACGCCGCAGGACAGCCAGATCGAAATACGCGGCGGCGGCAATGCCACCCGCCAGATCAACAGCATCATCCCGCCCGGTTTTGGCTGCCAGCGGCTGGTGTGCGTGGAAGTGTACACCCCGCCGGGCAACTGGTCGAGCTATCCACCGCACAAGCATGATGTGCATCGCGTGGATGAGCAGGGGCGCGTGCTGGAAGCCGACCTGGAAGAAATTTACTTTTACAGCATGGATCGGCCGGAGGGCTATGCTTACCAGCGGGTGTATACCGCTGATGGCCGCATTGACGCGCTGTTGATGCCGCGCCGGCATGATCTGGTGCTGGTGCCGGAGGGCTATCATCCGGTGGTCAGCGCCCACGGTTACACCACGTATTATCTCAATTTTCTGGCGGGGTCGGCGCAATCGCTGGCCAACAGCGATGACCCGGCTTATGCCTGGATCAAAGACACGTGGACAGACAAAGACCCGCGGGTGCCGGTGGTGCAGCAGCGCACCCCGTAACAGCGAGCAGGTCAGGCCCTGGCCGGTAAAATGCTATTTTTAAAAAGCCCACAAAGAGAGTTCAGGCGATGACCACAACCATGACCACCCAACGACTCACGATGGCGCAGGCGCTCATCCTGTATCTTTCCCGGCAGTATGTGCAGCGCGACGGGCAGCAGCAGCGTTTTTTTGCCGGGGTGTGGGGCATCTTCGGCCACGGGAACGTCGCCGGCATCGGCCAGGCGCTGCAACAATTCGCCGCCGAAATGCCCTACTACCAGTCGCGCAATGAGCAGGCGCAGGTACACGCAGCCATTGCCTACGCCAAGCACAAAAATCGCCTGCAAACCTTCGCCTGCACGTCTTCCATTGGCCCCGGCGCAACCAATATGCTCACCGGTGCCGCCACGGCCACCATCAACCGGCTGCCGGTGCTGCTGCTGCCGGGCGATCTGTTCGCGGCGCGGCGGCAGGCCCCGGTGCTGCAACAGCTTGAATCGGAACACAGCCAGGATATCAGCGTGAACGATACTTTTAAGCCGGTTTCGCGCTACTGGGATCGGCTGTATCGCCCGGAGCAGCTCATTACAGCGCTGCCGGCGGCCCTGCGCGTGCTGACCTCGCCGGCGGAAACCGGCGCGGTGACGCTGTGCCTGCCCCAGGATGTACAAACGATGGCCTGGGATTACCCGGCCGCCCTGTTCGAGCCGCGGGTGTGGGCTATTCCGCGCCCGCGCCCGGATGCCGCGCTGCTGGCCACGGCCGCGCAGTGGCTGCGCGACAGCCAGCGGCCCCTCATCATCGCCGGCGGCGGAGTGCATTACAGCGAAGCCACGGCCGCGCTGCGGGCGTTTGTGGAGCAAACCGGCATCCCGGTCGGCGAAACCCAGGCCGGCAAAGGGGCGCTGCCCTACAACCATCCGCTGAACCTGGGCGCGGTGGGCGCAACCGGCACCCCCGGCGCGAACCACCTGGCGCGGGCCGCCGACCTGGTGATCGGCATTGGCACGCGCTACAGTGATTTTACCACCGCCAGCCAGACGGCCTTTCAAAATCCGGCCGTGCGCTTCATCAACCTCAACATCATGGCATTTGATGCGTACAAGCAGGGGGCGCTGCCGCTGACCGGGGATGCCCGCGCCACCCTGGCTGAACTGGCGACCCTGGTGGGCGCTTACCGCACCGCCGACGATTATCAGGCGCAGGCAGCGCAGTATCAGCAGGCCTGGGATGCCGAAGTACAGCGCATTTACACCCTGGAGCATGAGCCACTGCTGAGCCAGGGCGAAGTGGTGGGCATGGTTAACACCTGGTCGCAGCCGGAAGATGTGGTGCTGTGCGCCGCCGGCAGCCTGCCCGGTGATCTGCATAAGCTGTGGCGCACCCGTGACCCGCGGGGCTATCATCTGGAATACGGTTACTCCTGCATGGGCTACGAAATCGCCGGCGGGATGGGCGTAAAAATGGCGGATCCCGCGCGGGAAGTTTACGTGATGGTGGGTGATGGCTCCTTCCTGATGATGAACAGCGAGATTGTGACGATGGTGCAGGAAAAGCTGAAAGTGACCATCATCGTGCTGGATAATCATGGCTTTGCCAGCATTGGCGGGCTGTCCAAAAGCGTGGGCAGCGACGGCTTCGGCACCAAATACCGCTACCGGGACGCTGACGACGGTCTGACCGGTGCGCCGCTGCCGATTGATTTTGCCGCCAACTGCGCCAGCCTGGGGGCCCACGTCATCACCGCCCGCACCCGGCCGGATTTTGTGGCGGCGTTACAGGCGGCCCGCGCGATCCAGGATCGCCCGGTGTGCATCATCACCGAAACTGACCGGCGGCAGCGCGTGAGCGGCTACGAGTCGTGGTGGGAAGTGGCGGTGGCCGAAGTATCGGCTGATCCGGCGGTGCAGGCGGCCCGGCAGCAGTATGAAGCGGCCCGGCAGCGCCAGCGGCATCATCTGTAACCACCGCGGTACCACAATCATACCCTTGACCACCCCGGCCGGGCGGCCTATAATGCAAGTGTATTGCGGGCCTGTAGCTCAGCTGGGAGAGCGCGTCAATCGCACTGACGAGGTCATGAGTTCGAGTCTCTTCAGGTCCATCTGACAAACGTATCGTCAAAAAAAGCCAGCGGAAATGCTGGTTTTTGTTTTGCTGAAGCCGTGGCTATGCTGCCCGTGCAGCCTGTTTGAGCCATTCATTCAACCGTAAGCAGGTGCCTTCGGCAGCCGCTACAGTTTCGCCGGCGACATGCTCGATGGCGCGATCTCCTACAACCGCGCCCGCGGGCGAGGGACTGGCCAAACGTCGGACTGTCCTGCTCCCCTTCGCCCCGCGGGAGAAGGGGCCGGGGGATGAGGGCAGCGCGGGGCATCGTCACCCGGCGGATGGCTGTACCGGGACAGGGCCGCGCCTGCTGCCGGGGTTGAATCT
>JALOOI010000117.1 GCA_025454495.1 Anaerolineae bacterium | reverse complement strand
CACCTCCTCTCCTTTGCCCGGTACGAGATAATCTCACCGCACTACCAGTGGTACAATCTCCTCACTTGATACAATCACTTTTATTCATCGTGGTTGTAAAATGCCTGAATTGACCGCATTACAGGAGCCATTACTATGCCCCGGTTATCGTTCGGGTTGGTCTGTCTTTATGGGCTGATCTTGTGGATGGGGATATACCTGCTGCGGCGGCAGTGGTCAAAACCAGGGTTGCGTTACACCGGAATTGGACTGGTTGTTTACGCGCTGATACTGCCTGTGTCTACATTTCTGCCAGCTTCTGCCAACCTTAGCCCAATGGCAGCAATTCCAGCAGTGTGCTGGGCATTAGCTGTACAACATCTGCTGCAAATTGATCGATCGACCTCGTCACAGTTAACCTATGCCTTGACATGGGTCATACTCGTCCTGTTGGCGATGGCGCTGCTGCTGCTGGTTATTCCACAAACTCTCATTCACAATGATGGTCTGTTGTTTATTGTCGGCATTGATCTGTTATCACTGGGTTACTGTTTGACGCTGATCACCACCCGCGCGGACGGTGAAACTCTGCTGCCCGACGCGCTGCGTTCGTTAACACTGGCGATTTTTGCGGCAGGGATTTTTGGGGGGCAGGTCACAGGGGTTATAGTACTTCAGGGAACAACACCCGCCTTGCAGATGCTGCTACTTGGAGTAATCACATCTGCTGTTGTACTGACCCATCTTGGCCCGCAAGTGCAGCAGATAGTTGACCGTTTTACGCTTGCCGGTTTCCCGATGCATCGGCGTGAGCAGGCTGAACTTCGGGCGGTTGCAGCGGCAGTGAGCCGACAGGATACGCAATTCGACTGGCAGTCGTTGAGCGAAGCTGATTTTGTCCGGCTTACCCGCCGGGCACTAACCTCATTGAACCAGTGGGATCGGCTGGCAGCGTCGCCGTTGTTAAAACTACCGATCATTGACGAACGTCTCTTGCAGCAGAAGCAGCCAAATAGCACCCTTGTGCGTGTGGCTGAACTTCAGGCAGTGCTGATTGAACAAATTGAACGTTTACGCCCTATCAACGGAGGCAGCAGCGGTACATCAGAGGCATGGCGCTATTACAATGTGCTTTATTTTCCTTATGTTGCTAAGCTAAAATTATTCAGCCTTCGTCAGGATGCAGATGATTTATCGCCAGAGACTCAGAACGTGCTGCGCTGGTTTCGGGCGCAAGTGCCAGAACGTACCCTGCACAACTGGCAGAATAAAGCCGCGCAGATTATCGCCCGTGAACTATTGGAACAAAGTCGGCTTACCCTCACCGCACATGAGCAAGAGCGACCCGCTGCCGCACCTAAATCACACCTTTCTATCTGATCTGGCAGTAATTGGCAGTCAATTTTAGCAGCATTCGGCAGTGGCAGTGCTGGTCATGGTAGTTGGTTTACGCTTAGGCTGAGAGCATCAGTTTAAGGTATTCTGGAAAGGGCTGTGTCCATGCGTCACTTCTATCTCATCGTCGCTGCTGTTGGTACTGTTGTCCCGCTCGCGTTCTTTGGGCAATTTCTAACAATCTATGGTCTCGATTTGGGTGCGTTCGTTCAGTTGATGGGGGCAAACCCGATTGCCGCCTACGCAACGTCGATTGTGCTGATTTCGGACGTGGCTATGCTGGTCTTCTACCAGGTCGAAGGTCGGCGGCTGGGTATCAAAAATGTCTGGGTGTACATGCTGTTGAACGTTGCAGCAGGTGGATCGTGCGGACTGCCACTGTTCCTGTATGCGCGTGCAGGTAAATTGCAGGAAGAACCGCTGCGGCCTGTGCGTGAGGTATCGGGCATGTAAAGCACCGGGATAGGTAGTCGAGACATACTCCTAACAACAGTAAAGAGCGGGATGGAAATTGCATCCCGCTCCGCGTTTTATCGCCCCACCTGTATCGCAAACCAATCCCGAGCATGGCATATGGCTCACCGCACCGCAGCGGTGGTGAGCGGTGCTGGCACGCATTACGAGCCGTATGGCGTGCCGACCGGTGCCACCGGCACCTTCACCACCGATTTCCGCTGCGCCGGCGAGCAGGCCGGCAACAACGGGCTGTCGTTCAACCGGGCGCGCTACTACCATCGGCGTAAGGCGGGCGTAAGCTGTGCCGGCGAGGCTATCCGCAGAGCGTGATCGTGATGCTGACAGAAAGGGGCGCGGCCATGCGCCGCCGCGGGCGGCCGTGAGTCACAACCATACCTGTGCAACCTTTGCCCAACTGATCCGGGCGGTGCTCAATTTCTTATGGTCTAACCGGTTTCCCATTGCCTGGTTGAACCAGTATGCGCCGGCTATATTATTTGAAGTCTCAATCGGAAACCTGTAAGGTCATCTGTACGCCGGCCGCTGTTTTGCCCGGTTGCCCGCCGCCGGCACAAATCTCGAAGATGCCGGGCTTCAGGTGGCGTGTGCCGGATTCATCCACCTGCATCAACTGAGTGCGCGCAAGGCTGAAGTCAACCGTGGCGCTTGCCCCGGCCGCCAGATGCAGACGCTGGAAGCCCTGTAACGACAGCCGTGGCGCGGTTGCCGCTGGCTCAACCTCCCGGACGTAAATCTGCACCACCTCATCGCCGGCTCGCTGACCATTGTTCGCCACCTGCACGCTGATGCTGAGCGTGTCGCCCACCCATGCCACGCGCAGATCGCTGTAGACGAAGGTCGTATAACTCAGGCCATAGCCAAACGGATACAGGACAGGGCCGGTAAAGTAGCGATAGGTGCGATTTTTCATCGCATAATCGGTGAACGGCGGCAGATCGCTGGTAGCGCGGTAGAAAGTGATGGGCAGCCGACCGGCAGGGTTGTAATCCCCAAACAGCACATCCGCGATGGCGCTGCCGCCTTCCTCACCCGGATACCAGGCTTCGAGAATAGCCGGCAGATGTGCCTCTGACCAGTTGATGGCGACCGCGCTGCCGTTGAGCAGCACCAGGATGACCGGTTTGCCCGTGGCGTGCAGCGCCTGCAGCAGTGCCTCCTGCACAGCAGGCAGCTCGATCTGCGTGCGGTCGCCCTGGCTTTTATCACCCGGCGGCAGCCCCTCCTCCTGCCCCTCTTCGCCTTCCAGCCCCTGGTTCAACCCGCCGAAGAACAGAATGACATCGGCGGCGATCGCCTGCTCAAGCGCCTCGTGATAGCCGCCCGTATCGTCTTTCCAGATGTGGCAGCCTCTGGCGTAAGTTATCACCACGCTGGAAGCGACCGCGCGGCGGATACCTTCCAGCGGTGTTACCGATGCCGAAGGATAGCCATGGTAATTACCCAGCAGTACCGCCGGATCATCTGCATTGGGCCCAATGACCGCGATGCGCCTGAGGCTGTGCCGGTCAAGCGGCAGGATGCCATCATTTTTGAGCAGCACCATGCTTTCACAGGCGGCCCGGCGTGCCAGGGCCCGGTGTTCTGCGCTGTCGTTCACGCTAAAAGGGATAGCAGCGAAAGGCACCTGCTCTGGCGGGTCGAACATGCCGAGCTTCATGCGCGTTATGAACAAACGTTTGACCGCCTGATCGATCGTCGCCTCATCAATAAGCCCCTGAGCGACCGCCGCCGTCAGTGCGCTGTAGGTGCCGCCGCAGTTGAGATCACAGCCCATACGCACAGCGAGGGCGGCGGCAGCTTCCGGTGTCAGCGCCAGCTTATGCTGGCGATAGATGTCATCAATCGCACCACAATCCGAGACGACATGCCCGTTGAAACCCCAGCGCTGACGCAGAATGTCGCCCAGCAGGGTTGGGCTGGCACAGCAGGCTTCGCCATTCGTGCGGTTATAAGCGCCCATCACGGCTTCAACACTGGCTTCGCGCACCGCCGCCTCAAAGGCCGGCAGATACGTCTCCCACAGGTCTCTGGTCGAGACAACTGCATCAAAGTGGTGCCGGTCAGCTTCGGGGCCGCTGTGGACAGCATAATGCTTGGCGCACGCGGCCGTCTTCAGGTAGCGCGGGTCGTCGCCTTGCAGCGCCCGAATCAAGACCACGCCAGTACGCGCGGTGAGATACGGGTCTTCGCCGCAGGTTTCTTGCCCGCGGCCCCAGCGCGGATCACGGAAAATGTTGATATTGGGGGTCCAGAAGGTGAGGCCATAATACTGCCCGTGATGGCCCTGGCGCTGTGCCTCATGGTATTTGGCGCGGGCGGCATCGCTGATGGCGCTGCCGATCTCATGGATTAATGCAAGGTTCCAGCTCGCCGCCAGACCAATCACCTGCGGGAAGACAGTCGCGGTGCCGGCGCGGGCCACCCCGTGCAGGCACTCATTCCACCAGTTGTAGGCCGGAATGCCGAGCCGTTCAACAGCCGGGGCATGGTGCATCATCTGCCTGATCTTTTCGTCAGGTGTTAGCCGCCGCACCAGATCGTCTGCCCGCTCGCTGAAGGAAAGATTTGGATCGAGAAATTGAGCTATCATCGGGTTATCCTGCGTCAAATTCAGAGACGATGTCACGTTCTTCCAGCCATGCGATCATGTTCATGACCAGGTAGTTCCAGTTCTGGAAACCACGATTAAGGATCGGTTCGCCATCTTCCGGCTGATAATACTCGTGCAGCGCATCAAAGCGGGCCACATCCCGCCCGAACAGGCGCACCGTCGCTTCGGCAAGCTGGCGCGCGTCATCGTGGTAGCCATAGCGCAGCAGCCCGCGAAACGTCAGATAATTGGAGACACCCCACACCGGCCCTAACCAGCAGGAAGGATTGCCCGACGCACGGATAGTATACATTTTTTCCAGCTTCGACAGGGTACGCACGCCGAAGGATGCGTGGAAGGTGCGCTCATTACGATAGTGTTCACACACCATGCGCCCGGCCTGCTCTGGCGTGGCCACGCCCGCCCACAGCGCCAGAAAACCCGACCACACACCGATACGCTGAATCAGGCAGTCCCAGTCGCGCGGTGCGCCCGCGTGCAGCCCGGTCGTCGCCGACGGCAGCAGGTTGAGATCAACACTGTAGTAAAAGCCATCACGCTCGTCCCAGCAGTGCTCTCGAATGGCAGTACGCAGGCTGTCACCATCGGCCCGCAGCCCGGCAGCGATGTCACCCAGATTTAAGCAGTCCGCCAGGTAGGCCGCGGCCGCCAGTTCCTGCACCATCAGGCAGTTCAGGAAGATTGACCCCGAACTGCGCGGCGGCCGGAAGAAAGTGCAGGGATCGTTATCAACACCGATCATTGAGTCGGTCTGCCAGTAGTACAGCCCGCAGCGATGGCGGTGATGATGACGATAGTTGTTGAGGAACGTCAGCAGATAATAGAATTTTTCGCGCAGCCACCCGGCATCATGGCCGCCGGCCCGGACGATGAAGGCAGCATGTTGCGCCAGCACCGGCTTATGCATATTCTGGCTGTAAATGTCGTCCGGCCGGTAAACATCGCCGCTGCGGTCGAGGATGATGGGGATACGCCCCGCCATACTGCCAAAATGCAGGTAATTGAGCACACAGCCCTGCTCATAGCGCAGCGCGTCGGCACTGGCCGCCGCATCGCCGCCTTCGAGCAGCACCTGCCGCAGCGCGACATTGCTCAACCATGAGTCCCAATCCCACAGCACATCCAGATACTGCTGAGAACCAGGCGCGACGAACGGGTACGGCAGCGCTCCGCCTGCTTCCCGGAACATGCCGCGGTAATGCGTGGCGATATGCTCGCGCAGCAGGGTACTGTACCACGTGATGTCGTTATTCATGGCAGTTCCACCACAAAGGCACTGTTCCCGCACGACCCCGCGTAAATGCGGCTGGTGCCCGGCTCCACCGCGACGGCTTTCCAGCGGATGGCACCCATTGTCGTATCGTAGATGTTGTCCCAGGTTGTGCCTGCGTCGCGGCTGACCCACACCGCAGAGGCACAGGGCGCATAGTACAGCGGCTCGCAGGCGACCACCAGCAGCCGACCATCCACCCCGCCGACCGCCAGCGTGGTGGCATTGAAGATCGTGTCATCGTGCGGGAACAGCTTCTGCCAGGTTGCGCCCCCGTCAGTACTGCGCCACACGCCCTCGCGGATGAAGCCGGCATAGAGTGTGGCCGGCTGCTGTTCGTCCGCACGCAGCACATTCAGCACCGAGGCCCGGTCACGACCGAAGGGCAGCCCGGCATCTGCCCGTGCCCACGACGCGCCACCATCGCGCGTGCGGAAGATGCCTTCTGTCCACTCGCCCGCATACAGTGTGCCGGCATCATGCGGATCAACCACCAGCAGCCCGCCGGTGCCGCAGACATTTTTGGTCTGCGCGATGACCACCGATAGCAGCTCATTTTCGATCCATTCCCGCTGATGAGGCACCCGCGCCATATGCGCTGGAAAGGGATTGGCCAGCGGAGTCCACGTTTCGCCGCGGTCATCACTGCGGATAATCCCTGCGCCATACGCCAGGATGCCATCGAGATAAGCGTAGAAGCGTCCCGCCTGAAAGGGGTCTTCTGCCAGCGCATGGACCGAAATACCCGCCGCGCGGGATTGGAACGCCAGCCGCGACTCGGCTGTATCCGGTGTGGCAAACGCTGACCAGACAACGCGCGGGTTTGCGCCAGCAACCCCGGCACGCACAATCGAGCAGCCGCCCGAACCCTTCATACCATACAGGATCATATCCGGCACGTGGCGTGAAGCGACCAGTGCCGTGCTGTCTGGCTGGGGCTTCTCCACCTCCGGGCGAGGCAGCGCATGGAAGGTCTGCCCGCCATCCGTGCTGATCTTCGGCGCATGGTCAGCCGCAGTCATGTACACGGTGCGCGGCAGCACGGGGTGGGTTGTCAGATTCTCGATGCAGATATTTTCCATCCCGGCGAAGTGGTGGGCATCCCACGAGAGGCCACCATCTTCGCTGACCGCAACACCGTACCAGTTGGTGATGTACAGGCGGTCAGCCCGGCGGGTATCCACGCGAATCGTGGCGATGGCCCATCCCGCATAAGGCAGACTCATGTAGGAGGGGTAGTGGTAGATATCCGCATCGGTATGCCATTTCACCAGCCCCCACGACAGGCCCGCATCGTCCGAGCGATAAATACCCAGCGGCGGCACCGCGCTGTCGTGATTGGGGAAAGTCTCGGCGGCCGCATACAGGCGGTGCGGGTGATGCGGATCGATGGTCAGCGTGCCGATCTTATACCGGGATAACGCCGGTGCATGAGAGCGCCAGGTGCGCCCGCCATCACGCGAACTCAGCACACCGTTCAGCAGGCAGGCCGCGTGAAGTGTATCGGGCTGTGCCGGGTCGAAGACCACTTCGGCAAAGTCAGGACCTTCGCAGAGCACTTCCCACGAGGCCCCGCCATCTTCCGAACGATACAGCCGCCCCGGATGTGGGCGCACATAATCATACTGCTGCGCCACAAACACGGGGTCGGCATCCCATGAGCCGATGGTGCCTGCATAAATCACCTGGCGCCTGGTCGGATGAAAATAAACGCAGGTAATGCGCTCGTCTTGCAGCCCGGCATAGTGCCAGTGTGCGCCGTCATCGCGGGTGATCCAGAGACCCCGGGTGTAACCGCCGGCCACCACACAGGCCGGATCAAAGGGATCAATCTGGATGACTTCGCCATACTGCCGCCCTTCGCCATTGCCATAAAAATCCACCGCGCGGCTGACCTCGGCCCAGCTTGCCCCGGCATCCGTGCTTTTGAAGATAGCACCGAAGAAATCGCCGCCGCGCACAGAGCCACAGCCGCGGTACAGCACCTGCGGATCATGGCTGCTGATGGCAAAGCTGCGGGTGTCGTGGGCGTGATAACCCGTCATCCCGTTGTTGCAGGCACGCCACGAACAGCCGCCATCCTCACTTTTGAAGACACCGGCCACATCGGAACGCGCATATAAGACATCGGCATCGTGCGGGTCTTGCAGCAGCCCGGCAATAAAACCGCCGCCGTTGAGTGTTGATTGTCGCCATACAGCCTGTGTCATGATCGTCTATTCCTGTGACTGAACGTGCAGCAGACCGGTGCTTAAATGACGCTCGAAGTGTGCCAGCGTTTGGGCGATGCCGTCTGCCAGCGGTGTTTCGTAAAGGGTGGTGGCGTGCTGCCGCAGCGCGGTATCGTCAAAGGCTTCTGGAAAGGGCAGGTGTGCCTCGCCGACCGTCACCTGTGCCTGCGGGCGTAACTGCTGAAGCATGTGTGCCAGGGCAGCGACTGTCGTCGGCGGGCCGCCCAGATTAAAGACCAGCGCCCCCGGCGCGGCCTGTTCCGCCGCCGTGATGAACTGAAGCGCCGCATCCGATGCTAACTGGAACTGCATCACGCCGCCAAAGCTGATGTGAAAGGGCCGGCCGGCGGCGGCCGCCAGTATGGCCTGCGTCGGCCCGGCGGTCAGCCCTTGATCGCGCCCCACGCCATAGATGGTATACGGGCGCAGCGCTGTACTGCTCAGTTGATGATCCTGCCAGTACACCCGCGCGATACCTTCATCGGCCACTTTATACACACCGTAGAGGGTACGTGGCGCAAAAGGCGCATCCTGCCGAATGGGCCCCGGCGGATAATCACCGGCGGGCCCGTACACGGCAATGGACGAGGCATAAGCCAGATGCCTGATGCCCGCCACCCGCGCTGCCTCAAACACGTTGACCGTTCCCACCACATTGACCTGAGCGCCCCGCACCGGGCTGGCACGACAGAACGGCACTTGCAGCGCGGCCAGATGGATGATGTGGGTGATCCTGTGGGTACGCAGCGTCTCCAGCAGGCTGTCAGCAGCGGTCAGGTCGCCCTGCACAAACGTGAGCGCGGCCTGTTCCCGCGTGCTCAGCAGCAGGTTGAGGCGTGCACGGTCAGCGCTCAGGTCAAAGCTGACGGCATATTTGCCCTGGTGAAACAGATGATAGAGCGTCCAGGCACCCAGACAGCCCATCGCCCCGGTGACAAGATAACGATTTTCGGACTGAGACATAGTTATATTCCCAAACGATAGCACTGACGCGATATGTTGTAAAAAAGAGCTGCGGCCAGCGAGTCATCGACCCGGTCGGCGGCTTCCCACATCAGGCGCAGGGTTTGCGCCAGCGTCGCCGGCGGCAAAAACATCGGAATATCGTTTTTTACGCCTGATCGGTACAGGTCGCCAGCCAGCGCGGCGATGGCCTCATCCCCATGCCGCGGCGAGTCGTCCGTCAGCCAGGGATAAGCAAAGTGTGCTGGTTGCAAAACAGGCCGGTGTGTATCGATCAGGGCCGTTGGTTTTGTCGCCACTGCTCATACTCCTGCCGCCCTTCGTCGCTGAGGGGATAGTATTTGCCCAGTGCGCCGCCCTGCTGCATCTTCAGGCGGCTGAAGGCTTCCCAGTCCTCATGTTCGAGCGTTTGCCGCACCATCTGCGGCGCGACCTGGCGCGGCACCACCACCGCCCCGTCATCATCCGCGATCATGATGTCCCCGGGCAGCACCAGCACGCGACTGCACGCAATGGGCACGTTGTAGGCCCAGGGGAACAACGAGGCCTGCGAGGCATAGTTCGGCGTGAAGCCACACGTCCACAGCGGCACATCGATCTGCTTCACGCGCGGGTAATCGCGCACGTAGCCATCGACCACGATGCCCACCCCGCCCCGCGCCTTGAAATAGGTAATCAACATTTCGCCCAGGCAGCCCGTATACGGGTCGCCGTAGGCCTGGATCGTCAGCACATCGCCGGGGAGCACCGTTTCCAGCACTGCCCATAAGGCGCTGTATTTTTCGGCGTATTCCTGCTGAATGCCGGAGGCCACATCTTCACGCTGCGGCATAAACTGAAGCGTGATGATGCTGCCAACAATTTTGCTGCCGGGGCGCGTCGTTGTTGGCCCCTGAATGAAGGTCTGGCGGATGCCCATACGATGCAGCATGGCGCTGGCGGTGGCGCTGCTGACGACGGCTAACTGCGCCAGCAGGTCCGCATCAGCACGCTGAAACCCGGCACCACTGACAGGCAGCCGGACATCGGGGGCGGGCAAAATACCCTGGGATGAAGCTTGCGATGTTGTTTGGGTCATGATGAAACCATCTTTGTTACAGGCAGGGTGGTCAGGGGATGGAGTAGATCGCTGTGAACCAGATGCTGCCACAGCGCCGGATCAATCGGTGTCGTCAAGGCATCCAGGCAGGCATCAATTTCGGCAGGACTCTGGAAGCCGACGACGGCATGGGTCACGGCGGGATGTAAGAGCGGGAACCGGGTGGCGGCGGTGTGCAGCGGCACCTGATAACTGCGGCAAATCGCTTCGATCTGCCGCACGCGCTCGCGGATGGCTGCCGGCGCGGGCGCATGGTTATAGCAGGCACGGGCGGCCTCTGCGCCGGTGGCCAGAATGCCGCTGTTATAGATGGCCGCCGCTAAAACCGGGATGCCCTGTTCCGCGCAGTAAGCCAGCAGCGGCAGCGCACCCTGTTCCAGCAGCGTGTAGCGCCCGGCGATCATGAGGCAGTCAAAATCGGCGTGCCGTGCCAGGTCGAGCAGCCCCTGCCACTGGTTCATGCCCGCGCTGATTTTGCCGATCACCCCCTGCTCGCGCAGCAGCGCCAGCGCCGGATAGGCCTCCTGGAGTGCCTGCTGCATATGGTGATCGGGATCGTGAATATGCACGATATCCACCCGCTCCAGTTGCAGGCGCTTCAGGCTGCCTTCCACACTGCGGCGTATTCCGTCACGGCTGTAATCATAATGAATACCCCCCGCATCGCGCGTGTAACCGGCTTTGGTGGCGATGATAAACTGCTGACGCGGAAGCTGCGCCAGCGCCCGACCGAGTCGTTCTTCGACCAGGCCGCCACCGTAGGAAGGGGCTGTATCAAACAGGCGGATGCCGCGGGCATGGGCATGGAGCACTGTTTCGACGGCCTGTGTTGCCGAAATACTGCCCGTCCAATCCCACGCCGGCCCGTTAGCGAGTGCGGCACTGCCGAAGCCAATCTTCATGACAGTCGCTCCCAGGGCAGCGCATACGATGGCGTATTCACCTGTCGCGTCATCTTCAGATGTAACTGTATTTCCGTTGCCGGTGGCATCTGCACATGCAGCAGGGTATCGTGGACAGGCGTGGTCACGGTTGCTGTTTGCAGGTCGGGCGCAGCATACCCGCCCGGCCCCTGCACGCCGGGGTAATCGCTGACGCGCATGTCATACCGGGCTTCGAGGAAACGATGCTCGGCGAAAGCACCCGCCTGGATGATGACACCCCGGCTGGCGAAGACGCTCAGGTTGATGAGCCGCAGGGTGATGCCATCCTCGTCAATCGTCAGCACCAAGGCAGCGACATCTTCCGGCAACCCCGGACGACGGCGCTCACTATCGTAGTAGCGCACCTGGCAGTGCAGCAGCCCACCGTTGTAAATGATCTGCGGCGCACCCAGCGTCAGTTGCACCAGCGCTTCCGTCGTCACCGGGTTCAGTTCCTGCCAGTGATGAATGCTGACCTGCATTAAATCGGCCTCATCACGCCGAATCATGGCCATGCGCCGCGCGACCTTGCTATAGGCTTCACTGAGGATTTGTTCAGGATAGGACGGATTTTCGCCGCGCAGGAAGCACAACCAGGGCTGCTCATGCCCCCCATCTTCTTTGTTGCGGAAGGGTATCACCGTCCGCCAGTCTGTCAGGCTGTGCCGGCGTAATTCGTCAATGCGGGCCCGGTCATCGGCACGCTGCGAAACATTCCACAACGCCACCGGATAAACTGGTGTGGGTATTTGATAATCAAACCAGCCGGTATCCTGAAAGCGATAGGGGACAACCAGCACTTCAGTCTCTGGCGTATGTTGATGCAGCAGCCCGATCCAGTGATGCCCCAGGCTCATGGCCAGCGCATCCAGCCGCGCTACTTTGCCCAGTTGATGAATGTGGTCCATCTGCGTGCGGGGCAGATCAAGATACCGGCGCTCACCGGTCAGCAGGCAGGCATTGAGGCCGCCCACCAGCGCGGCCATACACACGTTATAATAGCCGTGCGGCCAGCTCCAGCCATACAACCCCCCGTACCATTTACCCTGAATATATTCCCCCACCTGGCCTGACAAACCGACGTTATCGGGCAGCAGCCCGCCGTTTTGCTGTGCGCGGGCCAGCCAGCCATCCACATATGTCACCAGCCACGACCGATATTTGTCGTCGCCCGTCAGCATGAAAGCATTGGCGATGAGGCTGGTGACAATCAGATTGCTGACGACATCACCCTGGCCCATGCGGGCCTGCATCACCTCGCCCATACGCCGCGCCAGCACAGGATCGGCCAGGTCATCATACTGGTGAATGCCCTCCACATCCTGGTACGGCAGCCCGTAGGCAGCCATGTAGGGATAGTTGCTATAGTATGGCGCATCATCAAAGTAACCGGGGCGGGCCCCCGCACTGCCGTTATGGGGAGCGCGGATGATGTTATGCTGCGGGTCGTAATTGTGCGCGTCGGGGTCTTCGTTGAGGTAGAAACCCGCGAACCGCCGTGCGCGTTCGATCAGTTTCGGGTGCGTGGGGTCGGCCAGGCAAAGAAAATAGAAATAGATGTAACTTTCGCCCTGATGAAACTGATCGTAACCGCGCTCATATTCCTTGTGCACCAGCCCCAGCCGCGTGAGCTGTTCGGTCACGGCATCCCAGTGAAAATGTGCCAGTGGCAGCAGGTCGTCCTCCCCGCCGAGCAGATAGAGCAGGGCCCAGTTATAGAAGCTTTCGTAAAAATCGTCGGCCCCGTCGCGTGATTGATAGGTGTCGTCCTGGGCATCGCGCCAGATGAGCGTGCCATCGCTGCGGGTGTATTTGGCCCGGAAGGGGTGCACCGCCGCGCTCATGGTCGCCAGCAGCCGCCGCTGCCAGAT
>JALOOI010000322.1 GCA_025454495.1 Anaerolineae bacterium | reverse complement strand
CATCTCGCTGGCTCAACAGGAAAGCACGACGGTCAAACACTATCGCCAGACCTTCCCTTATGCCCAACAGATGTTCAGTCAGACGGCGCAATCAGTGGCGAAACAACTGGACAACGCCTTCCAAGCTTTTTTTGCCCGTTTGAAAGCCGGCGACAAAAAAGCCGGCTACCCGCGCTTCAAGCCCCGCACACAATTTAACAGCTTTGAGTTCAAGCAGTATAAGTCGGGTATCAAAATAGACGGGCGGCGCTTGAAGGTGTTCGGTGTGGGTCAGTTGCGGGTGCGCTGGCATCGCCCTATCGAAGGGGCTATTAAAACCGCCCGCATGATCCATCAAGCCGGTCAGTGGTACGTCTGTTTTAGCTGTGAAGTGGAGTCGTCGCCGCCGCTGCCCAAAACTGGGCGCGTGGTCGGTATTGATGCAGGAGTGTCAGCGCTCATCACCACCAGCGACGGGGAAAAAGTGGCCAACCCCGGTTTCTACCGCGCCGCACAAAAGCGCCTGCGGGTGTTGCAGCGCCGGCTGGCACGCGCCAAACGCGGGTCGAAAAACCGGCGTAAGGCCCGGTTAGCCGTGCAGCGCCAGCATCAGCATGTCGCCAGTCAGCGGCGCGACTTTTTGCACAAACTCAGCACCGTACTGGTGCAGGGCTATGATGGCATCGCGCTGGAAGACCTGCGCGTGCGGAATATGGTACGCAATAAACGCCTCAGCCAGAGCATTCTGGACAGCGGCTGGTCGATGTTTCGGCAATTCCTGACGTACAAGGCTGCGAGTGCCGGTCGTCAGGTCGCCTTCGTAGACCCGGCGTACACCTCTCGAACCTGCTCAGGCTGTGGTGTACTCTTTGAGGACTTCGACCTGTCGGTGCGATGGGTCGAATGTGCGTGTGGCCTCTCGCTGGATCGAGACCACAACGCCGCCATCAACATTTTAAACAAAAGCGGGTGGGACGCACCCGTACAGCCTAACGTAGGGCGCAGGTAGGCTCAGGCGTGCTGTAGAAGCCCCCGCCTTCAGGCGTGGGGAGCGTCACCCGATTTGCGAGACAGGGGGATACAGCCGGCGAAACGGCCCGGCCGGGTTCATTTGTGCAGGAATTTCCCCAGGGCGGTCATGGTGTCTTCGATGCGTTCCTGGTTCAGCGTGTAGCATTTGTTCACGTCGCGCCGGCGCACCTTCAGCAGGCCGGAGGCGGTCAACTGGCGCAAATGGCGCGAGGCGCTGGACTGGCTCAGTTCCAGCATGTCGATGAAATCCTGGGCGCACAGTTCTTCATGCTCAAACAGCATATCCAGCATTTTCAGCCGGGTATCATCGGCCAGCGCGTTCAGCCACACCAGCAGCTCGGTACGGTTCAGCGCCGGCGAGGTGGATTCGGTGCCGCGGGGCAGGCGTGCGCCGAACAGGATGGCGCAATCGTAGCCCTGGTTAAAGGACTCCCAGCTAATGTAGGGCCCCAGGTGCGGGGAGGGGATGAAGAACAGCCGCCGCGCTTTTTCCAGCGCTTCTTCCAGCTTTTCGGTGCCGCGCATATCGCGCCCGGTGACGGCTTCCACCGCTTCAAAAGCGTTCAGCCCGCTAAAATCTTTCTTGCTGTAGGCCGCCGCCGATTCGTGGAGCATTCCCTGGCTGCGCTTCCATTCCTTCGCCAGGAAGGTGTCCCACATCCAGCGCAAATGCGCCACAATGGTTTGCTGCATCAACGGCGGGTTGACGATGAGCGCATGAACCTCACGGATCAGCGTTTCATTAAAGTCCATCTTTTTGCTGGCGAAGTAGCCGCGAATGAGTTCGACGTACACTTCCACGCTGTTCAGGATGGCCTGCGGGCCCGGGTAATCCGCCGGGTGATGCGGCCGCTGCACCAGCAGTTCCGATTGCAGGTAGCGCGGGTCCATCTGCGCCACCTGGTCAATAAACCGGGGAAAATCCGTGTCATCAATCGAAGCGAGCGTTTCCGGGAGGCACATCATCACGGTGTTATGCCGGTGTTTTTGTTCCGGGGTCAGGCTGCGGAACGTTTCCGCCACCCACGAATGCAGCCCGGCATTCGTATCCTCATAAAAGCCGATCAGGTTCAGGCTGTGCATCAGGATAATGGTGGGGCTAATCCTGAATTCGACCCGGACTTCAGCCGGGGTGATGATAAACTCCCGATTGAACACTACGCCTCCCGAACAGATGTTTAACCGTTTTTCCAGTTTTGCGACTAAAGTGAAAATAAATTACCACATCGGGCTGGCTGTGTCAACATTTGGCGGGCCGGCGCACAGCCTCATGCGGCGCTCACTTGTTCGTTCATAATATTTATGATATTATGAACGATAACAGCCTGTGACGGGTGGTATACCTGCCTTATGAATGCCGATTTGACCACCAAAGGACTGCAAACCCGCCATCACATCCTCTCGGTGGCGCTGAATCTGTTCACCACGCGGGGCTATGAAGCCACCACCATGCGCGATATTGCCGAAGCGGCCGATTGTTCGCCGGGGCTGACGTACCGCTACTTCGCCCACAAGGAAGACCTGGTGATGGCGCTGTACGATCACCTGGCACAGCAATCGCTGGCGTATGCCGGCACGCTGCCGCCGGGGGTGATCGCCGAGGGCTTCCACGCGCTGATGCAGCACAAGCTGACGCAGATGCAGCCCTATCGCGCGGCGGTGGCGGCCATGTTCGGGGCGCTCATGCGGCCGGAGGTGGGTACTTCGGTGTGGGGGCAGCAGTCCACCAGCGAGCGCGATGCCATGGTGGAGGCCTTCGGGCTGGTGATGCAGCGGGCCACCGATAAACTGACCGAACCGCTGGCCTCCAGCATGACCACCCTGCTCTACTGCTTTCACCTGCTGCTGCTGCTGTTCTGGCTGTATGATCGCACGCCGGAGCAGCGGGCCACCGGGCACATGCTGGATTTTATGCGCGAAGCGCTGAAGCTGGTGCGCCCGATGATGATTATGCCCCTCATCGGCAAAGCCACCATCAAGCTGGCCCACATTCTGGCGCTGGTCTTCGGCGGTATGATCCCGCGGGGCGAAGACCACCCCGAAGCGGATAAGACCCCCTGAAGCTGTGCCCGTAGCATTTCCACGGGGCCGGCGCGTATAATAAGCAGCAAAGACAAGGAGCATGTTCCTGTGAGTGACATCATTTCCCCGGAGACGATTCCGGTCACTGATGGCGAAAGCTGGCAGCCCGACCCGCAGCATCCCCGCCGCCGCCCGCCGTGGATTCGGGTGAAGGCCCCGGCCGGCGAAACCTACGAATTTGTGCGCGGGCTGATGCGGAACAAAGAACTGCACACCGTTTGCGAAGAAGCACAGTGCCCCAACCTGGGCGAATGCTGGGGGCGTGGTACGGCCACCTTCCTCATGATGGGCGATACCTGCACCCGTTCCTGTGGCTTCTGCGACATCAAAACCGGCCGCCCGTCCCCGCTGGACTGGGCCGAACCCAACCGCATCGCCGAAAGCGTGCGGGCCATGGGCCTGCGCCACGTCGTCATCACCAGCGTGAACCGCGATGACCGGCCGGACGGCGGCGCACCGATCTTTGCCATGGTCATCCGGCGCATTCGCCAGCTTCAGCCGGGGTGCAGCATCGAAGTGTTGATCCCGGATTTTAAAGGCAGCGAGATCGCGCTGAAGCTGGTGATGGACGCGCAGCCGGAAATCCTCAACCACAATGTGGAGACGGTGCCGCGGCTGTTCAAAAAGGTGCAGCCGCAGGATAACTACGACTGGGCCCTGCAAACGCTGGCCAACGCCAAAAAGATGGATCCGCTGGTGCTGACCAAGAGCGGCATCATGCTGGGCCTGGGCGAGACCCGCGCCGAAGTGCTGGAGGTGATGCACACGCTGGCCGGCATCGGTGTTGATATTCTGACGCTGGGACAGTATTTGCAGCCGGGCAAGAAACATCTGCCGGTGGAGCGCTTCTGGACACCGGAAGAATTCGCGGAACTGCGCGTGGCCGGGCTGGCGATGGGCTACAAGTGGGTGGAAAGCGGCCCGCTGGTACGCAGCAGCTACCGCGCCGATGAGCAGGTGCGGCAGCTTTCGCAGTTGAACTACATTCGCCCGGCCCAGCAGGCCTGAGGCGCAGCCGGCGGCCGGGGCAGGGCTGCCGCCGGCCGCCGGTGCCCCCTCACCCGGCAGATTTTAAGCGGGTATGCAGCCAGCGCTCCAGGTCTTCCTTCAGCCCTTCGTCAGAGGCAACATCCTCAATGCGAATTTTGAGCACCATCAGCTCATCTTCTTCGTAAATCAGCGGCTCCAGCCGGTGATACCAGGCCCGCGCGGAGTCGTCGGTGTACACCAGCCAGGCCGTTTCATCCAGTTCATAGCTTTCGGCGCGTTCCAGGGCGTTCACCAGGTCGGTATCATCGCCTTCATACACCGTATATGTGACCAGCAGCAGATGTTTGTCCATAGGCTTACCCTGTGCGTGTGGCTACAATCCTGCTCCATCTTACCACTGATAGCGCCTGAAGGGACACCGGCATGAAAGCCTGCCGAATCATCGCGGGGCTGGTGGGGCTGCTGCTGCTGAGCGCGGGCGGGCTGCCGCTGCGGGCA
>JALOOI010000116.1 GCA_025454495.1 Anaerolineae bacterium | reverse complement strand
TGGGTGACGGGGGCCCGCACGCCGGATGTGCTGTACTATGCCGCGGAACGCCTGAACGCCTACAAAGCCGCCCACCCGGACTGGCCGCGCACACCCTACCTGCTCGTGCCCGATCTGGTGGTGGAGATTATGTCCCCTACCGATGTCGGCGCGAAGATTGATGCCAGAATCGAGGCCTATCTGGCCGATGGCGTGCGCCTGATCTGGCTGGTGAAGCCGCACAACCGCACCGTGGTCATTTACACCCCCGACGACGATCAGCCGCGCGTGCTGCGCCCGCCCGCCGCGCTGGCAGGTGGCGCGGTGCTGCCCGGCTTCACCCTGCCCCTCAGCGACCTGTTCGCCTGACCGCTGCCGGCCCGGTTCAGCGATATTCGCGCTCCACCCGTTCCATCAACAGCAGCAGGTGGCTTTCGCTCACCGGCTGGCCGGCGGCCGTGTGCCACAGGGCCAGCAGCGCCAGCCCCAGGCTGTGCTCATAGCGCGGCCCGGCCGGCTCATCCCCCACAATCAACGCCGTTATCAGCGGCACGGGCAGGCCATCGGCCAGCAGCAGGCGGGCCGCCCCGGCCAGATAGCGCACCGAAGCCGGCAGCGCCGCGCCGGAAGCCCGCCGCCCGCGCCGTAACCCGGCCGGCGCAAAGCGCAGCATCAGACCCCGATCCGGCAGGTGCACCGTATGATAGAGGCCGGGGCGCGGCTGGCCGGCCGCCCACATGGCCCGGCCCGGCACCGGCAGCAGCCAGGCGGCCTCGCCGGAGAACGTCGCGTGCAGGGCCGACATCAACCGCAGCGGCGGGCTGACCGCCGGCGAAAAAGCTTCGGACACGCTACACCCCCGCGTTAGACAGGGCGTTGATGACCGCCTGAATCCGCAGCGTTAGCTCCGGGTGATCGCTCTCGAACAGCATGAGGGCGCTCTCCAGGCGCGTGCGCAGCGTGGGCGGCGTGGCGGATTCCGTCAGCGCTTCCTGCACCTCATCGCGCAGGGCCGCCAGGGGCGTATGCTGGCCGGCCGGCGCAGCCACCTGGAGCGACTGGCTGAGTTCCAGCAGCAGGCGGCGCACCTCCTCCAGCGGCGGGGCCGGGGGCAGGGCCACTTTTTCGGCCCGGGCGAGCGCATTTTGCAGCCGCTGCTGGCGCAGGCTGAGCGTCATATCGCCGCGGGTGCGTTCCAGCACACCGCGCAGCACATCCGTCTGGCGGCGCAGCCCGCCGGTGAGCGCATCGGGAAAATCAAACGTCACCATCTGGTCATAAATGGCATCCATCCAGTCCAGCAGGCGCTCCGCTTCGGCGCTGTGCTGTTCTTCGCGGCGCAGCATGTCCAGGATGAAGCGGCGCAGTTCGGTCGCGGCCTCGCTGAGGCCATTGAGGTAGGTGGCGCTCTCCACTTTTAAATCGGCCGGGGCCGGCAGCGGCTGCCCGCGGATGATGGCCGCCGTCAGGTGGGCTTCGGCCACTTCTTTCAGCGCATCCTGGGTATAGCCGGAATAGTACAAATCCGGGTAGGCGCGGATGCGCTCCGTCATGGTTTGCGCCAGGCGGCCAATGAGCGCCAGTTTGTCGTCCACCACGGCCCACTCGCGGCGATGGGTGGCGCGGATGCATTCAGCACAGTGGCGAATGAGTTCGCGTGACTGCGTGATGGTCTTATCGCGGGCTTCGTTGCGGGCGCTCAAATCCGCCCGCAGCGTCTCCGCCACCGGGTTCAGTGCTTCCAGATCATTCCTGCTCATCGGTCTCTCCCGGCCGGGGGCCGCCCTCCGGCGGCGCTGGCACGCTTTTGAACAATTGATCGGCCAGCGATTCCGGGCGCGGCGGCACAGCCACCGTGCCATGGGCAGCTTCGTAGCGCTCCATATTCTCCGTCAGCGCCTGGAGGAACATTTTGGCGTGGGCGGGGGTCATCAGGATGCGCTGCTGCACGCGGGCGCGGGGGTCGTTGGGCACGACCTGAATAAAATCGAACAGCACCTCATGCTGGTTATGGGTAATCATCACCATGTTGGCATAGGTGGCCGTCGGGTTGGCAGGGATTTCCAGCTTAAGCTGACGTTTGGGCGCAGGCTGCACAGCGGACCCTTTCGGTACCTTCGTTTCGTGTCATTATAGACCGGTTGCCGCCGCCCCGACAGAGACCATGACCATGACCGTGACCGTGACCATGCCCCTGCCAGGGCGGGCAGCCGCGCTCAGCGCACGGTGAAGGAACAGCTCTCCTGCTCAAAGGGTTTCTCGGTGCCGGGGCCAAAGGTGGCGTAACCATCGCTGATGGGCTGCGTCCAGGTGACGGTATAGGTCACTTCGTAATTGCCGGCCGCCAGCGGCCCGAAAGGCACGAACCAGTAAGTAACGTAATCCTGCCCCTGCTGGCGAATGCGGGTGCGATACTGGTTGATGTTGGGCACCGGCTCGCCATTGATACGCAGGTCATGCACGGCGGCGCTCACATGATCCAGCACCTGGCGTTCTTCGCGGGCGAACCACGCCCAGTACAGGTCGATGGTGGTGCCGGCGGTGAGGTTGCGCGGGCGGGCGATGCCATAGGCGGTATTGTCGCAGAAGGCGAAGACATCAAACCCGCGCAGGGCCGCCACCTGTTCCTGCGTCAGCCCCTGGTTGATGACCTCCTCGGTGGCCTCCGGGTTGGGGGTGGCCGGGGTGAGGGGCGGCGCATCCGGGGCGGGCAGCGTAATCTCGCGGGCGGCGGTGGGCAGCAGCGTGGGCGTGATGGTGGGCGTGGGCGTGGCAGCCCCGCGCACCAGCGCCGTCGCCGTCAGGTTCAGCGTGTTCAGGTCAATGACCGGGATTTGCGGCAGGAAAGCCGTTTGCGGCGTGGCCCCGGCGGCCACGGCTTCGGCCGTCACTTCGGCGGTGGCCTCCACGAAGCCTACCGGCGTGGCGGTGGCCACGGACAGCGGCGGCGTGGGCGTGATGGTGCCCCCGCCCAGGAAGGCCGTGGGCAGCGGCGTGCCCAGGAACAGCGCCGTCAGATCGGGCGAGGGGGTGAGGGTGGGGAAGGCGGTGGCCGTGGGCGGGATGAACAGCAGCCGCGCCGCCATCCAGCCTTCCGTGCCATCCTCCAGGCGAATATTCAGCCAGTCGCCATCGGCATTGCGGCCGATAATTTGCACGCCGGTACCCGGCGACAGCGACGTGAGGCTGCTGTAATCCACATCCGGGCCTTCGCGCACATTGACGCGCTGAATGGACTGGACGATACCGACCACGGTCGGCGTGAGCGTGGGCGAGGGGGTGACGGTGGGCGAAGGCGGGATGGCCGTTTCGGTGGGCGTGAACGTGAAAGTGGGCAGCGGGGTTCGGCTGGGTACCGGGGTGGCCGTCAGGCGCGGTGTTTCGCTCAAAATCGGCATCAGGGTCGCCGTCGGCAGTTCCGCGATGGTGGGCTGTTCGGGCTGGCAGGCGCTCAGCAGCGCCAGCAGCAGCAGCAGCAGGACAGGCACAATCCGCAGGGTGGAGTTTCGCATAGGGCTAACACTCAGATCCGATGCTGGCCAATAGTGCGGCCATTTTACCCCATGCGCGGCAAATGTGCGCGGGCGGGCCCGGTGAGCGCTGTGCCGGCCCCCGGCGCCGGTTTTAGTGACGTTTTGCCCCGGCACACATGACGGCCCTCATGCACCCTGCGGCGGTCTTTCCGGTATGGTTGAAGCAGGGTTTACGTGAGAAGGGCTGATTTCAATGAAAGCACCCGAATTTGTTACATTGGATGGCAACGAGGCGGTCGCCCGTATTGCCTATAAATTGAACGAGGTGATCGCCATCTACCCCATCACCCCGTCGTCACCGATGGGGGAATGGGCCGATGCGTGGGCCAGCGCCGGCGAGCGTAATCTGTGGGATACGGTGCCGGCGGTGGTAGAAATGCAAAGCGAAGGCGGCGCGGCCGGGGCGGTACACGGGGCGCTGCAAACGGGTTCCCTCACCACCACCTTCACCGCCTCGCAGGGCCTGCTGCTGATGATCCCCAACATGTTCAAAATTGCCGGCGAACTGACCCCCACGGTGTTCCACATCGCGGCGCGGTCGCTGGCGGCCCAGGGGCTGTCCATCTTTGGCGATCACAGCGATGTGATGCTGGCCCGCGGCACCGGCTGGGCCATGCTGTCGTCCAACAGCGTGCAGGAAGCGCAGGATCTGGCGCTGATTGCCCATGCCGCCACCCTGAAGACGCGGCTGCCGTTTTTGCATTTCTTCGATGGCTTCCGCACCTCGCACGAAGTGGCCAAAATTGCCCTGCTGGACGATGAAACCATCCGCGCCATGATCGACGATGAGCTGATTTTCGCGCATCGCCAGCGGGCGCTCTCGCCGGATGCCCCCACCATTCGCGGCACGGCCCAGAACCCGGATGTGTATTTCCAGGCACGGGAAACGGTTAACCCGTTCTATGCGGACTGCCCGGCCATCGTGCAGGCGGCCATGGATCAATTCGCCGCGCTCACCGGGCGGCAGTATCACCTGTACGAATACCACGGCGCGGCCGATGCCGAGCGCGTCATCATCATTATGGGGTCGGGCGCAGAAGCCACGCATGAAGTGGTGGATTATCTGCTGGCGCAGGGCGACAAAGTGGGCGTGCTGAAGGTACGGCTGTATCGCCCGCTGGATGCCGCGCGGCTGTTGCAGGCGCTGCCGGCCAGCACCCGCCGGATTGCCGTGCTGGATCGCACCAAGGAGCCGGGCGCGTCCGGCGAACCGCTGTACACCGACGTGCTGAGCGCCCTGTACGAACATATGACGGCGGGCCATTTCGCCACGCTGCCGGTGGTCGTCGGCGGGCGCTACGGGCTGTCCTCCAAAGAATTTACCGCGGCCATGGTCAAAGCCATCTTCGACAACCTGGCGCAGCCGCAGCCCAAAAATCATTTCACCGTGGGCATCACCGATGACGTAAGCCAGACCAGCCTGGACTATGATCCTGACTTCAGCACCGAATCGCCGCAGGTGGTGCGGGCGCTGTTCTACGGCCTGGGGTCGGATGGCACGGTGGGCGCGAACAAAAACTCCATCAAGATCATCGGCGAAAATACGCCCAATTATGCCCAGGGCTATTTCGTGTACGACAGCAAAAAATCCGGCAGCATGACCATTTCGCATCTGCGCTTTGGCCCGCAGCCCATTCGCTCCACTTACCTGCTCACGCAGGCGGATTTTGTGGCCTGTCATCAGCCCATTTTCCTGGAAAAGTACGACATGCTGGAGAAGGCCCGCCCCGGCGCGGTGTTCCTGCTCAATTCGGCCATCAGCCCGGAGAATGTGTGGGACACGCTGCCGCAGAGCGTGCAGGAGCGCCTGCTGGCGAAAAAGCTGCGCTTCTACACCATTGATGCCTACAAAGTGGCCCGCGAAGCCGGCATGGGGCCGCACATCAATACCGTGATGCAGGTGTGCTTCTTCGCCATCTCCGGCGTGCTGCCGCGCGATGAAGCCATCGCGGCCATCAAGGACACCATCATCAAAACCTATGGCAAAAAAGGCGAGGTCATCGTCAGGATGAACCTGGACGCGGTGGACAGCACGCTGGCGCACCTGTACGAAGTGAGCCTGCCGGCGGCCGTCAGCAGCGCCCTGCCCATGTCGCCGGCGGTGGCGGTGACGGCCCCGGTGTTCGTGCGCGATGTGCTGGGGGTGATGCTGGCGCAAAAAGGCGACATCATCCCGGTGAGCGCCCTGCCGAAAGATGGCGTGTACCCCTCCGGCACGGCGCAGTACGAAAAACGCAACCTGGCGCAGGAAATCCCGGTGTGGGACCCGGACGTGTGCATTCAGTGTGGCAAATGCGCCATGGTGTGCCCGCACGCCGTCATCCGCATCAAAGCCTATGACCAGGGGCTGCTGGCCGACGCGCCGGCGAGCTTCAAATCCACCCCGGCCCGGGACAAAGAATGGGGCGGGCTGGCCTACACCATCCAGGTAGCGCCGGAAGACTGCACCGGCTGCGCCATTTGCGTGGATGTGTGCCCGGCCCGCAACAAATCCGCCCTGGGGCTGAAGGCCATCAACATGGCTGACCAGCCGCCGCTGCGGGCCGCCGAGCGCGACAACTGGGACTTCTTCCTGAACCTGCCGGATATTGACCGGCGCAACATCAAGGTCAACAGCATTCGGCAGCAGCAGGTACAGCGCCCGCTGTTTGAATTCTCCGGCGCGTGTTCCGGCTGCGGCGAAACGCCCTATGTGAAGCTGGTGAGCCAGTTGTTCGGCGACCGGGCCGTGATCGCCAATGCCACCGGCTGCTCCTCCATCTACGGCGGCAACCTGCCCACCACCCCCTGGAGCCACAACGACAGCGGCCGCGGCCCGGCGTGGGCCAATTCGCTGTTTGAAGACAATGCCGAATTTGGCCTGGGGATGCGCGTTTCGCTGGATAAGAAGATTGATTATGCGGTGGAACTGGTGAAGACGCTCAGCGCTGACCTGGGCGGTGAGCTGGTGGAGGCCCTGCTGAAGGCCGACCAGCACGACGAAGCCGGCATTTATGACCAGCGCGAGCGCGTGGCGCTGCTGAAGGACAAACTGCGCTCCCTCACCGGCGCAGCGGCCCGGCAACTGGAAACCGTGGCCGACCTGCTGGTGAAGAAGAACGTCTGGATCATCGGCGGCGACGGCTGGGCCTATGACATTGGTTATGGCGGGCTGGATCATGTGCTGGCCAGCGGGCGCAACCTGAACATCCTGGTGCTGGATACCGAAGTGTATTCCAACACCGGCGGCCAGGCCAGCAAAGCCACGCCGCGCGGCGCGGTGGCCAAATTCGCCGCCGGCGGCAAGCCCACCGCCAAAAAAGACCTGGGCATGATGGCCATGACCTACGGCACGGTGTACGTGGCCAGCGTGGCCATGGGTGCCAAAGATGAGCAAACGCTGCGGGCGCTGCTGGAAGCCGAAGCCTACCCCGGCCCCTCGCTCATCATCGCCTATTCCCACTGCATCGCCCATGGCATCGACATGACCAAAGGCCTGCAAAGCCAGAAGGCCCTGGTGGACAGCGGCGAGTGGCTGCTGTATCGCTATAACCCGCTGCTGGCCGCCGAAGGCAAAAATCCGCTGCAACTGGATTCTAAGCCGCCCAAACTGCCGGTCACGCGCTTTATGGAGCTGGAAAATCGCTTTAAGATGCTCCAGCGCAGCAACCCGGACGTGGCCCGCCAGCTTGCCGAAGCGGCGCAAAACGACATTCACCAGCGCTATGCCCAGTACGAATACCTGGCGGCGCGTTCCTTCGCCCCGGCGACCGACGACTCCAAACATTAATCAGGCGCAGGCATGACCAGGGGCGCAGGCTGTGCGCCCCTGCGGAAAGGGATACGACAACATGGTGGATTTATCAACTGTCTACCTGGGACTCACGCTCAAAAATCCGCTGGTGGTTTCAGCGTCGCCGCTGTCAGAAGACATCAGCAGCCTGCGCCGCATGGAAGATGCCGGGGCGGGCGCGATTGTGCTGTATTCGCTGTTTGAAGAACAGCTTCGCCGCGAACAGATCGACCTGCATCACCATACCACCTATGGCACCAACAGCTTCGCCGAAGCGCTCACCTACTTCCCGGAACCGGAAGAATACAAAGTGGGCCCGGATGGCTACCTGGAGCACATCCGCAAAGCCAAAGCCGCCGTGGATATTCCCGTCATCGCCAGCATCAACGGCTCCACGCCGGGCGGCTGGACGAACTTCGCCCTGGCCATGCAGGCCGCCGGGGCCGATGCGCTGGAATTGAACGTGTACAACATCCCCACCGACCTGGATATGTCCGGCGAAATGGTGGAGCAAAACCTGATCGAGATTGTGCGGGCGGTGCGGAATACCGTCAGCATTCCCATCGCCGTCAAGCTCAGCCCGTTTTACAGCAACATGGCCAACCTGGCCAAGAAGCTGGCCGGGGCCGGGGCCAACGGGCTGGTGCTGTTCAACCGCTTCTACCAGCCGGATATTGACCTGGAAGCGCTGGAAGTGCGCCCGCATGTGCTGCTGAGCACCCCGGCGGCCATGCGCCTGCCGCTGCGCTGGATCGCCATTTTGCACGGGCGCGTCCCGGTCGATCTGGCCGGCACCAGCGGCATCCACAAAGCCGAAGATGTCATCAAAATGCTCATGGTGGGCGCGAATGTGACCATGATGGCGGCGACCCTCATGCGCAATGGCATTGACTATCTGCGGACGGTGGAAGCCGAAGTGCGCTTCTGGCTGCAAGACCATGAGTATGACTCCGTGCGCCAGATGATCGGCAGCCTGAGCCAGAAGAACAGCGGCAACCCCGCCGCCTTTGAACGGGCCAATTACATCCGTTCCATCAGCACCATCCCCGACGAATACGCCCGGTCTTACCGGCTGTAACCCGCCCTGCCTGAACAACGATGGGCGGCCCCCCGCGGCCGCCCCACAGATGGATACCAGGAAAGATCATGACTCTGCATACCCGAAAACGCGGTTCGGACGTTTTGAATGACCCCTCGCTGAACAAAGGCACCGCTTTCACCGCCGAAGAACGGGATCGGCTGCATTTGCGCGGGCTGCTGCCGCCGCGCGTCTTCAGCATCGAAGAGCAGGCGCAGCGCGTGCTGGAAAAATTTCACGGTAAAAGCAGCGACATCGAAAAATACATTTATCTCACCGGGCTTCAGGATCGCAATGAGACGCTCTTTTACCGCGTGGTGCTGGATAACCTGGCGCTGATGATGCCGATTCTGTACACGCCCACCGTGGGGCAGGCCTGCCTGGAATATGGCAATATCTTCCGCCGCCCGCACGGTATCTTCATCACCCGCCATGACCGCGGGCACATCGCCAGCGTGCTGCGGCACTGGCATTCGGACGATGTGCGCGTGATCGTCGTCACCGATGGCGAGCGCATCCTGGGCCTGGGCGACCTGGGGGCCCATGGTATGGGTATCCCCGTGGGCAAGCTGACGCTGTACAGCGCCTGCGCCGGCATTCACCCGCAGCAAACGCTGCCCATTACGCTGGATGTGGGCACCGAAAACGGCAACTTCCTCAACGATCCCAATTACATCGGGCTGCCGGAACGGCGGCTGCGCGGCGCAGATTACGATGCGCTGGTGGCAGAATTTTTCCAGGCCGTGCGCGAAGTTTTCCCGCGGGCCGTCATCCAGCTTGAGGATTTTGGCAATCAGAACGCTTTCCGGCTGCTGCACCATTACCGCAAAGAATACTGCACCTTTGACGATGACATTCAGGGCACCGCGGCGGTGACGCTGGCGGGCCTTTTCTCCGCGCTGCGGATCACCGGCGGCAAACTGACCGACCAGACGTTCCTGTTCCTGGGCGCGGGCGAAGCCGGCATCGGCATTGGCGATCTCATCGTGGCGGCGCTGGTGGCCGCCGGCATGGACGAAGCGGCCGCCCGCCGGCGCTGCTGGTTCTTCGATAGCAAGGGGCTGGTGGTGCACAGCCGCACTGACCTGGTGGAGCATAAACGGCCCTACGCCCACGAGGCCGCCTTCACGGCCGATTTTCAGCAGGCGGTGGAACTGCTGAAGCCCAATGCCATCATTGGCGTTTCCGGGCAGCCGCGCACCTTCACGCAGCCCATTGTGGCCGCCATGGCGGCCATCCATGAGCGCCCGATGATCTTCGCCCTCTCCAACCCCACCTCCAAATCCGAATGCACGGCCGAACAGGCCTACGAGTGGACGGACGGGCGGGCGGTGTTCGCCAGCGGCAGCCCCTTCCCCACCGTCACCCGCGGCGGCAGCGTGTTCGTGCCCGGCCAGGCCAACAATGCCTATGTGTTCCCCGGCATTGGTCTGGGGCATTTACCCGGCGCTGTCGCGCATCCGCGAAATCTCGCGCGATATTGCCATCGCCGTGGCCGCCTATGCGTATGACCACGGCATCGCCACCGCGCCGGCCCCGGCCGACCTGCGGGCGCACATCGAAAGCCTGATGTATCAGCCGGTGTACCAGCCGATTGAGTAACACCCTGCCATAAGCCGGCGGTGGCGGGGGTGGGGTCGCGCCCTCGCGCCGCCGGCAATCCGGCCGCCCCGGCGGCAGCGTTAGCACAGCAGCAGCTTCTGGCGGCGACATTGCGCCGAAGCTGATTTATAATGGAACTGTGCTGCCACGCTGAACAGGGATGACTTCGCCTATGTTGAAAAAAGTGTTTCGTCGTAAACCGGCCGCGCCTGCCCTGCCCCCGGCCGACCAGCCGGAAGACGGGCACACCCTGCAAATGGGGCTGTTTGAACACCTCAATGAACTGCGGACGCGGCTGTTCCGGGCGGCGCTGGCGGTGGCCCTGGGCACGCTCATCGGCCTCATCATCTCCGGCGAAGTGCTCAACTTTCTGCGCGAACCGTACTGCCGGGCGGTGGAAACCGGCGAATCCTGCCAGCTTCTCATCATCGACCCCACCGGCGGCGTGATTGTTTATTTCCGGGTGGCGCTGCTGGTGGGCGGCATCCTGTCCATCCCGGTAGTCACCTACCAGGTGTTGATGTTCATCGTGCCGGGGCTGACGGACCGGGAACGGCGCTATTTGCTGCTGGCCATGCCGGCCATCACCTTCCTGTTTCTGGTGGGCGTGGCTTTCTCCTGGTATGTGCTCATGCCGCCGGCCCTGGGCTTCCTGGAGAATTTTCAGCCGTTGATCTTTAAAACGGACTGGACGGCCGATTTATACCTCAGTTTCGTCACCGCGCTGGTGTTCTGGATGGGCGTGGCGTTTGAAACGCCGTTGATCTTCTTCGTCCTGTCCATCCTGGGGCTGATTACCCCCGGTACCATGCTGCGGAACTGGCGCGTGGCGGTGGTGGGCGCTTCCGCTGCGGCGGCCCTCATCACCCCCACCATCGACCCGGTGAATATGTTCCTGGTGATGGCCCCGCTGCTGACGCTGTACGCCCTCAGCATTGTGCTGGTGGCCATCGGCTCGCGCATCAACCGGCCGGCCGGCACGTTTGAAGTGGCGGCGGGGCAGTAACCCCAACCCTGCCCTTGACAGCCCGCCGCCCCGTGACCGATAATGCTCCTTCGTTGTAAACACAGAGACTTCTCTCTGCCGTAGACAGCCGGGGGGCATTACGCCCTTAATCATCCTGCCGAGGCGAGCGCATCCTCCAATCACACAGTCTGGCTGTGCGATGGTGTAGCGACTTCGGCATATGCGGGTCGCTTTTTTGATTCGGGAGCTTTCACCCCGTATCTTCGTGTCTCAGCCGGCATTATGACCGGAAAGGAGCATCGCGTGCCAGTTTCTAAAGCGCGTAAATCGGAACAGCTAGAGCACTACAACGAACTGCTGCGGGCCAGCAATGGCTTTGCGGTTCTCTCCACCAACGCCCTGCCGGTGAGCCGCGTGCAAAACCTGCGCCGCAAAATCCGCGAGGCGGGTGGCACCTACCTGGTGGCCAAGAACACCATGATTATCAAAGCCCTGGAGCATACCGGCTGGGTCGTCCCGGCGGACATTCTGAAGGGGCAAACCGCCATCGTCTTCGGCAGGGACAATTTCCCCGGCGTGGCCAAAGCGCTGCTGAACTTCCTGGAGACGGAAAAGATCGAAGAAGATCGCCTGAAGGTGGTGGGCGGCGTGATGGGGACGGACATCCTCAATGCCGCCGGCGTGAAGCTGGCTTCGGAGCTGCCCACGCTGCCCGAACTCCAGGCGCAGATCATCGGCCTCATCGTGGCCCCGGCCACCGGGCTGGCCAGCGTGCTGGAAGCCGCCACCGGCGGGATGGTCAACTTCTTGCAGGCGCTGGAAGATAAGCTGAAGGAAAACGCCGCGTAAGCGGCCCCGCTGCGTCTGTTTCGCCGGGCCCGGTACGCCGCGCCCTGTTTATTTCGCAGGTCAACTAAGAGCCAGATGGCTCAGAATGAAAGGACACCCGACAATGGCTGATATTGCAATGCTGGTGGAAGAAATTAGCAAGCTGACGCTGCTGGAAGCCTCGCAGCTGAAGACCGCGCTGGAAGACAAACTGGGCGTGAAAGCGGCCACCGGCGGCGGTATGATGATGATGGCGGCGGCCCCGGCCGCCGCGGCCGCCGCGGCGGAACCGGAAGAAGAACCCACGGAATTCAACGTCATTCTGAAGGAAGTGGGCCCCAAGAAGATCGAAGTCATCAAGGTGGTGCGTGCCCTCACCAACCTGGGGCTGAAGGAAGCCAAAGACCTGGTGGAAGGCGCTCCGTCCAGCGTGATGGAAGCCGTCAACAAGGATGCGGCCACCGATGCCAAGAAGAAGCTGGAAGAAGTTGGTGCAGTGATCGACATGAAGGCGGCCGGCTAAAGCACCCCGGCATCAAGGACTCGACCCGCACCAGAAAGCAGCCTCCGGCCGGGGGCTGCTTTTTGATTCGTACAGCATCCTGACAGAACCACCCTCCCCGCGCCGCCCTTTGCGGTTAGAATGAAGGCACACTGGCTTTCTGGTTCCAGGGATCACGCCTCATGCGACCCACCCTGCTGTTCCTGCTGCTGCTGCTGGCGCTGCCGGCCCTGGCGCAGCCCCCCACGCCCGATCCTGACCTGCCGGTGACGGCGGTCATTTCGTTTGATGCGCCCGTCCGCGAAACGCTCACCGCGCTGGCCTTCTTCGATTCGTGGCGGCTGACGCTGAACGCCGGCGAAACCATCGTCGTCGAAATGCAGGCCGCCGATGGGCTGTCGCCGCTGATCGGGGTGCTGGATGGCGGGCAAAACCTGGTGGAGCGCAGCGACATCGACCGCCCGCCGGCCCCCAACAGCCTGGCGCTGCTGCAATACACCGCCCCCGACAATGGCGAATATACCATCGTCGCCACCCGCGAAGGCAACCAGCAGGGCACCACCACCGGCAGTTATACGCTGGTGGTGCGCCAGGTGACGGCCGTGCCACTGCGCGACCTGCCGCCGCCGGCCGAACTGCGCTGTGATGCTATGGTGTGGCGGGTGGCCCTGGTGATCGATTTTGCCGAAGAGGTGCTGCCGCTGCCGCCCACCGCGCCCGAAGGCACCCCGGTAGAATTTTACCGGCTCACGGTCTTCGGGCTGGATGGCTTTCAACCGGTCATCCAGGCCAGTGCCGATGTGCGCGAAGAACGGCTGGACTGCACCCGCGACGGCCGCGGGGTCGCCGGTGCCACCGTCGCCGTGGCCGGGCTGCCGCCGCTGACGGTGGCGGGCAGCACGCCGGCCGCGCAGCTCGCCCTGCGTAACAGCAGCCCCACCGACCGCTTCGGCAATATTCGCTGGCTGGTGGGCAGCCAGGACGGTGCGCCGGGGCGCTACATCGCTGTGCTGGAAGGGCTGGCCCTGCACCAGCGCACCGATGAAGATCGGGTCAGCGTGCGGGCCGCGGCCCAGTCGCGCCAGGCACCCCTCAGCCTGTTCATGCTCGGCGCAGATGGCACCCGCCTGGACCCGCTGCTGCGCCTGCAAAACCAGGACGGGCAGGATGTGTTCACCTGCGATGATGCCGGCCGGCGCGGCTGCGACACCGTTCCCGCGCTGACGGGCACCCGCATCACCCTGCCGGGCCCGCCGGCGGTGGTCATCCAGGGCGACCGCTTCGATGCCGGCGGCCGCCTCATCCCCGGCAGCACCGACGCGCTGGAACTGTTCCTCGCCAGCCGCGATTTGGCCACCGCCGGCCCCTATACGCTGATTTTTGTGGGCGAACTGCCGCCGCTGCCCGTGCCCTGAAACCGGCCGGTTTTTCTCTGCGGGCCGAAATTCGGCCGGCCGAATTTCTTTATGCTGCCGGCGCTGTCAACGGGCTTATACTCTCCTTAATCGACCTGAAGATTGAGGAAGTCTATGCCATTTCACATCGCGTGGTATATCCCACAACGCTTAATTTATGTGCGCCTGGCCGGCCACATCACCCCGGCCGATATGACGGCCGGCAGCGCCCGGCTGGTTGACTGTTTGGATGAGGGCACGCCGCTGGTGCATCTGGTGGTGGATGATCGAGATTTGGAGAGCACGCCTACCAGCCTGGCGCAGGTGCGGAATGCGCTGCAATTTTTGCGGCATCGCTCCCTGGGGTGGGTCATCGCCACCGGCAGCGCCAGCCCCATGTTTCGCTTTGTGACCGATATGCTGGCGCGGGCGCTGCGGCTGCGGGCCCGGCGCTATGCCACCGTGGCCGAAGCGCTGGCGTTTTTGCAGGCGCAGGATGCCACGCTGGACTGGGAGCAGGCACGCCCGGCGGTGCTGCCAGGGGCGGAAAGCGCCTCGTGAGGGGATAAAGTTTCAGGGCGCTGTTCCGGTCAGGGAGAACACCCGGCCCGCGGCCGGGTGTTGTGCTGCCTGGCCGGGAGCTTACGCTTTGCGTTCCGCCAGCGCGTTCAGCATCGCCTCGATGGAGGTGAACTTCAGGCGCGGGTGCGGCGTGCCGGCGGCGCGGGCCTGTTCCAGCCCGTCAATGATGAGCCAGTCGGCAAAGCTGACCGGCTGCACCCCGCGGGCGGCCAGCAGCGCATCCACCGCCTGCGCCTGCGGCTGCGCCGGCGACCATAACTGCCCGGCCTGCACATCCGCCAGAAGCTGCTCCACCGTCTCAATCGAATCCGGCTTGTTGGTGCCAATGATGCCGCTGGGCCCGCGTTTGATCCAGCCGACCACATATTCCCCGGTGACGGTGCTGCCGCCGTGGTGGGCCGTCAGCACGCGGCCTTTGTCGTTGGGGATAATGCCCCATTTATCGTAAAACGGCACCCCCGGCAGCGCCACGCCATAATACCCCACCGACCGGAACACCAGCCCGGCCGGGATAATCTCGGTGCGGTCGGTGGCGCGGGCGCGAATTTCGCCGGACTCGGTGCGGTAGGCCTCGTTTTTCACAATTTTGATGGCCTCCACCCGGTCGGTGCCGATGAGTTCCACCGGCGCGGTGAGAAAACGCAGGATGATGCGGCGCGGTTTGCCCGCCGGCGCACGGCCGGCATACCCGGTGAGGATGGCCACATTCTTCACATCCTTGCTATCCGCCCCCGGCGCTTTGAGGTAGGCCGCGCTGTATTCATCCAGCGCCACTTCGTCCGGGGTAACGATGCAATCCGCCCCTTCCATCTCGCCCAGTTCTTTAATCTCCGGGTTGGTGAAGGCCGCCTGCGCCGGGCCGCGCCGGCCCAGCACGTAAATATCTTTTACGCGGCTGTGCTTCAGCGCTTCCTGGGCATAATCGGCGATGTCCGTGCGATCCAGCTCGTCCTGGGTGCGGGCCAGGATGCGCGTCACATCCATGGCCACATTGCCCACGCCGATCACGACGGCCGTCTCCTGCGACAGGTCAAACGACAGATGCTTATAATCCGGGTGGCCGTTATACCAGCCCACGAACTCGGTCGCGGCGTGGCTGCCGGGCAAATCTTCGCCGGGGATGTCCAGCCGTTTATCCGTCTGTGCGCCCACGGCGAAGATCACCGCGTGGTAAAGCTGCTGCAAATCGGCCAGGTGAATATCTTTGCCAAAGGTGACATTGCCAAAAAAGCGAAAGCCGGCCGCCTGGGCGATGCGATCATACACTTTCGTCACCGATTTAATCTTCTGATGATCCGGCGCGACCCCGCCGCGCACCAGGCCGTAAGGCGTGGGCAGCCGGTCGTACATATCAATTTCGACCACCAGGTTTTTTTGCTTCTCCAGGTATTCGGCGGCATAAAAGCCCGAGGGCCCGGAGCCAATAATAGCGATGCGTAAGGGGTTATCCTGCGTGCCGACCTGCGCCATGCTGCTGCACCTCATCCACTGCTGTTCGAATAAAGGCCGGCCCGGAGGTGAGCCGGCGATCTTTTCACCAGGGGGATTATAACATGCGGCCCCGCGCCAATCGTCATGAATAAAAGCGTAGAAGATCAGCACCTGGCGGCCGGGCCCGGCCGTTCAGGCGGGGGGTTCGGCCGGCAGCATGGGAATCACCAGGTCTTTACGGAAGGGGGTCAGCGACACCAGTTCACCCGCGGCGGTGACGACGAATAAATCTTCCACGCGCACGCCAAAACCCTGCTCCGGGTAGTACAGCCCTGGCTCCAGGGTGATGCAGTTACCGGGCTGAAAGCTGTCTTCCTGGCGCAGGTGGGTAATGCCGGGGCGCTCATGAATGTTGAGGCCCACGCCATGCCCCAGGCTGTGCACATAGCCTTCCAGCGTACCGGGGTGGCTGCGGGCCGTCTGGTGCCCGCGCGCTTCAAAATAATTGAGGACGGCTTCCTGCACCAGATGGGTCTTTTTGCCCGCGCCAAAAGCCTCCACGGCCATTTCAAACGCGGTCAGCACATCATCATAGGCGGCCTGCACCGCCGGCGGGGCATAGCCAATGCACCAGGTGCGCGTCATATCGTGGTAGTAGCCGCCGCCCATTTCACGGGGGAACAGGTCGAAGACGATGGAACGCCCGGCCCGCAGCACATCGCCGGCTGCGCCGCGGCTGTGCGGGTAGCCGGCATCGCGCCCCTGGGCGAAGATCATATCAGTATCTTCCAGGCCGCGCTCCAGCAGTTCGCGGATGACGAAACGCTTCACATCGCCCACGGTCAGCGGCGTACCGTCCGGCTGCACCACCGTTTCATCGGCGGCCAGGCGGTGCCCGGCGATGTAATTCCAGGTGGCTTCGATGACGCTGACGGTGCGCTCCGCGACCGATTTTAAGCGGGCGATTTCGTCTTCATCTTTGGTGAGCATGGCTTCATCGAACAGGGTCAGGCCGGCTTCGCCCACAAATTGAACCGCGGGGTAAGCCTCGCGCAGCAGGTCGATAAAGACGATGAAGTAATTCACATCGCCGCGGCCATACACGCCCACCCGCCCGGACGTGATGCCGATCTCCGCCAGGGCCCGGCCCCAGAAGGCCACGCCGGCCTTCAGCACATCGCCGCCGGCGGACTGGAGCAGGTCCAGGTAGCCCAGGTCGGCATAGGTACGCACGGCCAGGCCACTTTTGCGGGCTTCGTCCAGTTCCATGCCCCCCACGATGAGCAGCGGGGCCGCGCCGTGCTTTTTGAGGATGAGTTCCCGCCCGATGTGAACGCCCTGCGTCAGATAATCGCGCAGGGGGCTGTAATCTTCGCCGCCCACGATCACCAGCGCGTCCAGCCGGCGGGCGCTCATCAGCCGATCCAAATCTGTTTTCATAACCCCTGTCCTGGTCCTGGTATGTGCTGAGTAGAAGCCGCCATTGTAACGCTGCCGGCGGCGGGGCCGCCAAACCCTAACCCCAACCCCAACCCCGCCACCCGGCCCGTCACGGCCGCGCTTATAAAGGCAGGAACGGCAGCCGTTCCCGCAGTTGCTGCCGCACCTGCGAACCAAAGTCGCGCACGGCCCCGCGGGCGATGGCACCGGCGATGATGCCCGGCGCAAGCAGCGTGACCGCATCCGCCGGAAGCTGGCGGGTGAGCATTTTGCCCAGCAGCGTCCCCATCGCCGGGTCATCGGCGATCCAGCGCTGCCACTGTTCCGGCAGCGCCGGCGGCGCATAAAAGCTGGTACGAATGCGATTTTGCAGCGTTTTATACATGCCATAGGTGAGGACGCGGGCGGTTTCGTCATAGTCGGCCAGCGCCGCCTCATACGTGAGGGTGCCCTGCCGCCAGCGCTTCAGGCTGTGAGCCAGCGCCTTCGCGGTGGCCACGGCATCGTAAATGCCCTGGCCATCCAGCGGGTCTTTCTGGTGATAGGCATCGCCCACCAGCGCCCAGCCGGGGCCGCCGGGTTCGCGGTACAGGTTGCCCACATTCCGCATTCCGCGTACCGTCGTCACCCGTTCCGCGCACACAAAGCGCGACCAGAGCGCCGGGTACTGCTGCAACAGCCCTTCGTACCAGGCTTCGCTGTCGCCGGCGGGCGGCGCGATGATGTCGCTGCGCCCTTCGATGGCCACGGCGGCCTGGCCATCGGCGCTGTCCATCACCAGGTAGCCATAGGGCCCGTCGCCCTCATACGCAGCGGCAGCCGGCCCCTCCGGCAGCGGCAGCACCCCGCGCCAGTACGCATAATAGACCGAGGTGGGGTAGCGGCTGGACACATCGCGCTCGCCGGCACCACTTTTGCGGCTGACCACGCCAAAACGCCCGTCCGCGCCAATGACCAGCCCCGCGTGCAGCGTTTCGGTCGCGCCGCCGCGGGCTTTGCCGATGACACCCACCACGCGCTCACCTTCGCGCAGCAGGTCAGTCACGGCAAACTGCTGCCGGCCGGTGACACCCGGCTGGCGCAGCGCGGTATCCCACAGCGCCGCATCAAAGCGGGCCCGATCCACGGCATAGGCATAATCGCGCCCGCGGTAATCCGGGATGCGAATACGCGCCTGAAAAGCCCGGGACACATTGACCATGTGATACAGGCGGGGTGTGTTGTGGGCATAGGCCGCTTCGTCCGCGCCGATTTCATCCAGCATGGCCATGGTGGGCGCATAGATGATGGGCGACGATACCGCCGGCAGCGATGGCAGTGCATCCCGTTCCAGCAGCAGCACCCGAAAACCCGCCCGCCCCAGGCGGGCCGCCAGCGTGGAACCGGCCACCCGCCCGCCGACCACAATCACATCCCACGTTCCTTCATTCCCCTGCATTGCTCAGTGCCCTGTCTGCTATGGACTGTGAATGGTTTCACAAAATCATTCTGGGGCAATTTGTGCAGAATATCTATACCTCTTCACATTTCTTTAAAGAAGCTCTTGACAAATGCTTATTCTGGTGATAAGCTACAGACAAGTTAAAGTTCTTTCAAAAACTTCTTAAAACCAGAACACCCGGCTAACCGGGTGTTTTGCATTGTGTCACAGGTTTTCGCGCTCGGCGGCCAGTTCCCGCGAGCGCAAAAAGATTTCGATCACCAGCAGCACCACCGCCAGAAAGAGCATCAGCGGCAGCGAGAGCACCCTGGGGATTTGCATCCAGGCGCAGGTGACGACGAACAGCCCCACCCACACACTCTGACGCACGATCACCCCCCCCGGCGGCACCTCCATCTCCAGCGGGGTAAACCGCACATTGAGGTAGCGAATCACCGGGATGGCAGTGCCGGTGACGGCCATCAGCAGCAGGATGAAAAACAGCCACAGCTCGCCGCCGATGCGCGGCAGGCGCGTCGTCACCAGCACATACAGGCTGCCCCAGCCGGTGAGCATCATGGTGACGGCGGCCAGCAGCAGGCCCACATGGTCAGGCGGGGTGCTGCTGGTGCCGGGGGTGCTGCCCGGGCGGGAAGGTGGTGCCGGTGTACGTGAAGTCATGGGTTGTTTGCCTGTTCCAGAGGATGCCTGCCTGCATTATACGGCCACCGGGGCATTTTGCCTGCGGTTCAGACCACCTTCAGCCGTTCAAACAAATCACGGGTTTCCCGCGAGGGCGGCACACCCACATAGGTCGCCAGGTACTGCTCCAGCAGGTGATACTGCGCCACCATATCGTCAATGCGGCCCAGGCTGGCATACATTTGCAAAACTTCGCGGTAAATATCTTCGCGGCGCGGGTCTTCTTTCAGCACACGCACAAAATGGCCCAGGGCCGTCTCCCAGTGCTGCTGGCGTTTCTTCAGCCGCCCCAGGTCAATGAGGGCATCAATGAACATCTGGCGCAGTTTATCGCGCCGTTCCACCACCCAGGGCATGTCCAGGGTGTGCAAAAAAGGGGCGCGGTAAATGGCGATGGCGTGGCGATACAGCCGTTCCTGTTCGGCATCATTCACCGCGTGGGCAGCCTGCTGAAGCGCCACGGTGAAATCTTCCACATCATAATAGCGGATCATGCCATTGCCAGGGCGATAAAAGCCGCCGGAATAGATGGTCAGGTCGCAGGTGCCGGCCATCTCCATCTGTTCCTCCAGGCGCTCGGCAATTTTGCGCTTGGTGACATGAAACACATTGGTGGCTTCTTTAATGCGCAGCGTGGGCCAGAAGACGGCAAAGATTTCGTCGCGCGTCACCCGTTCATGATCGATGAAGAAGAAGAACAAATTGCGCGGCAGTGCGCCATCCCAGTACTGCACCGTGCGCCCGTTCATCAGCACATGGCCGCGGCCAAAGGCATACACCTCCAGGCGGGGCATGGGCGGGGCCACCGGCGTAAAAATGAGGCTGCTGCGGCGGTGTGCGGTGCCCAGGACGGCCACCACCCCGGCATTCAACAGGTCGGCCCACGGTTCATGCACCAGCCGCCGCGCATTCACCGCCAGTTGCACCGGCGCGGGCAGCGCCGCCACCAGCGCTTCTAAAAAGGTGCGCCAGTGCCCGTCCTGCGGCACGCGATCCAGTTCATCCAGGTACAGCAGCACCCGCGGCGCAGCCACCCCGGCCAGGTCAGCCGCCAGCGCCAGGGCGATTTCCGCCGGGCCGGCCGTTGCGGGCAGGGCCGCCAGGTGTGTCGCCGCCAGTTGCGTCAGCAGGTCGGCCCGCAGGGCCTGCAACCACGCGGCGACGCTGCTGTAATCTTCTGCCAGGCGGTGATAAACGATCTGCAAATCCGGCTGCTGAAGAAAATAAGACAGGTAAACATTGCGATGCAGTGTACGGGGATAGAGGATAATCGCTTTTTTTCCCTGGCTGATTGCTTCAAATAACTCACTATCGACCCCTGTAATGCGCTGCGCGGGCATTCCGCTATAGACCCTTCTGAGACAGGCCATTAAAACTGAGGCTTATCTTCTACAATGGCAGCCACGATAGATGTGTAACGACTTCATGCATTCGTTGATTACTCATAAAGACGGTGATAAGTTTGTCGTTTATCTGGTAAAAATGAGCTGTTACACGGTATGAATATTAACACAAACTCAAACACAGGTCAATTTCATATGACCACTATTATCCCATTTCCATGACGATTGGCAGGGGTGCATCGCCAGGGCGGGCCGGCGGCGTTACAATGGAGGGCACTGTGTGGCGGCCGGGCGAAAGGACTGCGGCTTTATGGATGTGCTGGAAAGCCATCTTCATCTACAGGACGAGGCCGGCCAGCGCAACGCGGCCTGGCACCGCGGGCTGGCCGCGGAGTTGCAGCAGCGCCTGGCGGTGATCCGGGAGGGCGGCGGGGCGCAGTACCAGCAGCGCCAGCGCGACCAGGGCAAGTGGTTCGTGCGCGATCGCATTCAGCGCCTGCTGGATGCCGGTTCCCCCTTCCTGGAGATTGCGCCGCTGGCCGCCTGGCAGGTGTATGCCGACCCCACGCCGGCGGCGGGCATCGTGGCCGGCATCGGCCGCGTCAGCGGGCTGGAATGCCTCATCATCGCCAACGATGCCACGGTGAAAGGCGGCTCCTATTACCCGCTGACGGTGAAAAAACACCTGCGGGCCCAGCAGATCGCCCTGGAGAACGGCCTGCCCTGCCTGTACCTGGTGGACAGCGGCGGGGCCTTCCTGCCGTTACAGGCGGAAGTGTTCCCGGACGCGGATGATTTTGGGCGCATTTTTTACAACCAGGCGCGGATGAGCGCGGCCGGCATCCCCCAGATTGCCTGTGTGATGGGAAGCTGCACCGCCGGCGGGGCCTATGTGCCGGCGATGTCCGATGAAACGGTGATCGTGAAGGGGACAGGGACGATTTTCCTGGGCGGGCCGCCGCTGGTGAAAGCGGCCACCGGCGAAGAAGTGAGCGCCGAAGACCTGGGCGGGGCTTATGTGCATACCCGGCGTTCCGGCGTGGCTGACCACTTCGCCGAAGATGATGAACACGCGCTGGAGATCGTGCGGGGGATTGTGGCCACGCTCAACCGGACGAAGCGCGTGACGCTGGCAGTGCGCCCGCCGGAGCCGCCGCTGTACCCGCCGGAAGAACTGTACAGCGTGCTGCCGGTGTCCTTCCGCGAGACCTACGACGTGCGCGAGGTGATCGCCCGGCTGGTGGATGGCAGCCGCCTGCGCGAATTTAAGGCCACTTATGGCACCACCCTGGTCACGGGTTTTGCCCATCTGGAAGGCTACCCGGTGGGCATCATCGCCAACAATGGCGTACTGTTCAGCGAAGCCGCGCTGAAAGGGGCCCACTTCATCGAACTGTGTACCACGCGGCACATTCCGCTGTTATTCCTGCAAAATGTCACCGGCTTCATGGTGGGCCGCGACTACGAAAACCAGGGCATCGCCCGCGATGGCGCGAAGCTGGTGCACGCCGTCGCCTGCGCGGCCGTGCCCAAACTGACGGTCATCATCGGCGGCAGTTTTGGCGCGGGCAATTACGGCATGTGCGGGCGGGCTTACGGGCCGCGCTTTTTGTGGATGTGGCCCAATGCCCGCATCAGCGTGATGGGCGGGGAACAGGCGGCCAGCGTGCTGCTGACGATCAAGCGTGACCAGCTTGCCCGCAGCGGCGCAGCCGACCTGACCGCCGCAGAACAGGCGGCCTTTAAGCAGCCCATCCTGGACAAGTATGAACACGAAGGCAGCCCGTATTATGCCAGCGCCCGCCTGTGGGATGATGGCATCATCGACCCGGCGCAAACGCGGCGCATCCTGGGGCTGGCGCTGAGTGCGTGCCTCAACCAGCCCATCGCCGACACGCGCTACGGCGTGTTCAGGATGTGAGGCCGGGCCGGTCACACGTCCAGCCGGTACACCACCTCGCCTTCAATGATGCGCCCCTCGCTGACGAAACCCACTGCTGCGTACAGGTGGCGGGCGGTTTCGTTTTCCGGCTCAAAGGAGATGTAAATGCACCGGCAGTCCGGCCGGCCGCGCAAATCCTCAATGATGAGGTGCAG
>JALOOI010000008.1 GCA_025454495.1 Anaerolineae bacterium | reverse complement strand
TAACACATCTCAGCCGACAGCGACTCACACCCCGCTGCCCACCGAGACCCATACGCCGACAGCGACCCACACCAGTACCCCGCTGCCCACCGAGACCCATACAGCGACAGCGACTAACACACCAACGGCGACACACACACCGCCACCAACGGCGACTAACACACCGCCACCAACGGCGACTAACACACCGCCACCGTCGGCGACTAACACACCGCCACCGTCGGCGACTAACACACCGCTCAGGGGCAACAACATCCCATCAGAGCCGTCGCCGGAGGAAATCGCGCTGACACCGATGGCGAACAATGCCGACTGGACTCCGGTAAGCCGCGAATTCCAGGGTGTGACGATGCTGCTGGTGCCGGCCGGGTGTTTTGAGATGGGTGGCACCATGTTCCCGGATCAGCAGCCGGTGCACGAAATTTGCTTTGCTACCCCATTCTGGATCGACCAGGTGGAGGTGACACAAACTCAGTTCCGGGGTTTGGGCGGGGTCAAAGCAGCGCCATCGGGCTACAGCGGGGATAATCGCCCGGTCGAAGTCATCACCTGGTTTGAAGCGCGGGATTTCTGCCGGCTGCGCGGCGGTCGGCTGCCCACCGAAGCCGAATGGGAATATGCCGCCCGCGGCCCGGACAGCCTGATTTATCCCTGGGGCAGTGCCTGGGAAGCAGAGAAGGTCATCTCCAATCGCAGTGATACGCGGGGCAGCGCCCTGGCGGGCAGTATCCCGGCCGGCGCGTCCTGGGTGGGAGCGCTGGATATGGCCGGCAACGTGCGCGAACTGACGAGTTCTTTGTATCGGCCTTATCCCTACGATCCTGCGGATGGTCGAGAGGGCAATACGGGCGGTGAACAACGGGTGGCCCGCGGCGGCTCCTGGTTCGACGCAGTGAGTTCGGAACTGCGGGCGCAGTTCCGCCGTAGAACCAACCCGAATCTTGGTTACGGGACGGTCGGTTTCCGCTGCGTCCGGGACGTGGAATAACAGCGGCGGGGGGCCGGGGGCGGGCCCAGCCCTGGCCCCCACCCCCACCCTGGCCGCTACCGCGTCAGCCGCAGAATCAGGGTGCTGTACGCGGGCAGTTCCGGCAGCGGGGTATAGGCTTCAAAGCCGCCGGCGGCGTTAATCACCGGCAGGGCTACATCCACCGCGCCCGCGCCCACCCCCGCCGCGAACAGCACCTCCACCCCGGTTGCGCCGGCGAAGGGGCCTGCGTCCAGCCGTAACTGATACCCGGCGGCGGGTTCGTCGTCCAGGTTCAGCACCACCAGCAGCGTTTCCTCCGCTGTCCAGCGGGCATAGGCCATCACCGAGCGAAACGATTGATCCATCATGGCGATGCCGGTCGAGCGCAGCGCCGGGTGCGCGTTCCGCAGGTGGATGAGCGCCCGGTAATGGCTCAGCAGCGAATCAGGATCAGCCGTTTGCGCGGCCACGCTCACCCCGGCCGCGTCGGCCGAAAAGGCCGTCCAGGGGGCCGCGGTGCTAAAGCCGCGCCCGGCGCGGTCATCCCACAGCATCGGGGTACGCACCGGCTCATCGGTGGTGGCTTCTTTCGCCCCGGTGAGGCCGATCTCCTCGCCGTAGTAGATAAACGGGCTGCCGGGGATGGTCAGCAGGATGGCGGCGGCCATCCGGTTGGCCCCGGTATCGCCTTCCAGCAGCGTCATCAGCCGCGTTTGATCGTGATTGGTGGTGAAGGGCGCATAGCGCGTGCCGAACTGGCGCGTGCTGTTCATGATCTGGCGTTCAACATCGCGCCGGCTGCCGGTGCGGGCCGCATTCACCAGGTCGGTGGCCAGGTCAAAATCGAAGGCGGTATCCACCGCATTGTCCTGCATGTAGCGGCTCACCACCAGCGTCGCATCCCAGATTTCGCCCACCGTCACCGCCTGCGGGTTGCGGTCGCGCACGAACTGCGTCAGGTCGGCCAGCCACTGGCGATTGCGCGGCGCATCTTCCAGCACGCGCCGCCCGTTAATCTCATCCTCGATCATGTATTTCACCGCATCCAGCCGGAAGCCATCCACGCGCATCTCCGTCAGCCAGTAATCCGTGATGCGCGCCACCATCGCATTCACGGCCGGGTTGTTCAGGTTCAGGTCGGGCATTTCGCTCCAGAAGGCCGCATAGTAAAAACGCTCCGCCGCCGGGTACCACACCCGCTGCCCCCAGGGGCCGCTGTAACCGGGGTTGTTCGGCGACCAGATGTACCAGTCGGCGTATTCCGGGCTGCCCGCCCGCGACTGCACGAACCATTCATGCTGCGACGACGTATGATTCAGCACCATATCCACAATGACTTTGATGCCGCGGGCATGGGCCGCGTCCATCAGCGCCAGGAAATCCTCTTTCGTGCCGTAATCCTGCTCCACCGCGAAATAATCGGTCACGTCGTAGCCGTGGTAGCTGGCCGCTTCCATGATGGGCATCAGCCAGATGCCGGTGATGCCCAGGTCGGTGGTGGTGGCCGGGTCGCCATCGTTCAAATAATCCAGTTTTTCGATCACCCCGCGCAGGTCGCCCACGCCATCGCCGTCGCTATCGTAAAAACTGCGGACGAAAATTTCGTACCACACCGTATCCGCCAGCCAGGCGGGCACCGCGTTGTCCCCGGCGCTGCCCGGCCTCACCAGGCACAGCGCCAGCACCGCCACCACCAGCATCTTCTGCCACCACATACCCATCCTCCAACCTGCTGCACCCTAATCACTCAGAACACTGCCACCCCGCTTGACATAACGCAGTATTGCACGGTATGCTATGCATAGAAATAATATGCATCGGAGCAGGGCTGATGAACATGAAAGGCAGTTTGCCACTGTTGATTTTACACGTCCTGGCGCAGGGTGCGAATCATGGGTATCGCATCGCCGGGCACATCAAAGAACAATCGTCCGGGGTGCTGGATTTTAAAGAAGGGACGCTGTACCCCACGCTGCACGCGCTGGAGCAGCAGGGGCTGATCGAATCGTTCAAAGAGATGGAAAACGGCCGTGAGCGCCGCTATTACCGGCTGACGCAGCGCGGGGCGGCCGCGCTGGCCGCCGAGCGCGGCGAATGGGAACAATTCGCCGGGGCGGTGAATGCCGTGCTGAAGGGAGCGCAAAACGCATGAGCGACCCGGCTTTTGAGCGCTGGCTGCGCCGGGCCGTGCGCGGGCTGGATGCCCCGACGGCCGCCGCGGTGCGGGCCGAACTGACCGACCATTATGCCGCTGCTATCGCCGACGGGCAGCAGGCGGGGCTGTCACGGGAGGCGGCCGGGCAGGCGGCCCTGCACGCCCTGGGCGACAGTGCCACCATCGCGGCCGGTTTTCGCCAGGCACACGGGGCCCGGCGGCGCTATTTGCTGGCCGCGGTGGCCGGAATGCTGTATCCGCCGCTGTACCTGCTGCTGATGCAGTTCCATGCCCGCTCGGCCGGGCTGATGGTGTTTAACCCGGCCCTCTTTTTGCCGCTCATTTACATCGTGTATGCGGCGCGGGTGCTGCTGGCAGAACGCCCGCACGGCGCAAACCTGGTGCGCTATGAACAGCTCATCCATACCGGCATTGTGGCCATGTGCGTGCCGCGCCTGGTGGGCTGGCTGCTGTATCATCAGCCCATCATTGCCGAAGCCTACACCCGCACCCTGGGCGAGGCCCGCTCCCTGAACGAATTTTTGCTCAATGGCATGGCGCTCATCGGGCTGCTGCTGGCGGGGGCCGGCTGTGTGGCCCTGGGGGAACGCACGCTGCACCTGCGCGAAGGGCTGTATGGCCTGCTGAAACCGGCCAGCGGGCTGCTGATGCTGGCCGGCGGCGGGCTGCTGCTGTACTGCCTGGGCACCTTCAGCGGCAGCCTGCCCCTGCGCGAAAGCGCCGAAGCGCTGGCCGTGCTGGCCTGCATGAGCGCCGGGGTGCTGTGGGCGCTCATCTTCCTGCGGGCGCGGGATGAAGCCCCCCGCCTGGCCTGAACCGCCGCCGGCCGGCGCTCAAGACGGGGCACAGGATCGCCCCCCGGTCAATCACAGCCTTCAAAAATGACGCTTCTCGTGGCAAAGTATTAGGCACCGGGGAATCACTGCCAGCCACGAGGTCGTTATGAGTAGCAGCGGCATACAGAACGCACACACAGCAGCGTATCGTGCGCTGTGCCTGGGCGCATTGCTCACACGGGGCGGACTGGAAACGGCCGTCAAACCTCTGTATGACCGCGACCGCGACATCCCGGACGGCGTGCGGCGCTTCATCACCTCGCGCCACTGGCAGGAACATCACCGCCTCAACCAGTGGATCCGCGAAGAACGGCTGGAGCCGTATTTATCGCGGGCGGAACGGCTGCTGCTGAGCAAAAGTTTTCCCTCGTGGACGGAGCGCAACCTGACGGTGGCCGCCTGGCGCAGCGAATCCCTGGGGGTCATCCTGTGGGCGCTGCGGGCGATTGACACGCTGCCCGCGTTCGACACCCCCTTTCAGGCCCCGGATGTCCTCACACCGCTGGAAATTTTCACCCCGACGATTGATTTTGTGTGGCAGGCCAGCCTGCGTCCGGCGGCCCGGCTGCAACACCTGCGCGATACCGCCGACCTGTGGAACTGGCGGGCCCGCGCGGCCGAACTGGAGCGCATGGGGATTAAGCCGCCGGAGGGGTTGAGCTTCGCCGGGATCATCCGCCTGACGGCCGAAAAAGGCCATGAGAACGGCCTGCTGCCCGCCCCCATTGACGGCGATTTCCCCGCCTTTGGCCGCGCCTATGCCCGCATGAGCCACGCGCAGGCGGTCAGCGTGAGCCATATTGCCCACCAGCGCTGTGCTGCCCTCAACTGGCTGTGTGAACTCTCCAGCGAATGGGAGAGCCTGCCGGTGGACAATGTTTAAGCCGCCGCGCCGTGCCCGCTGAATCGCCCAAACCACTCTTGACTTTTACCCCCGGCCGGACTATCCTAACAGGCAATACGTACCTGTAGCTCAGCGGATTAGAGCATTTGCCTACGGAGCAAGAGGTCGGGGGTTCGAATCCCTCCAGGTACGCCAGCGAAAAAAACCGGCCCCGCGCCGGTTTTTGCGTTCCGGGCGGGCACTCACCGGGGCAGGGCCCGGCCATCGCGGAAGAAACCACCGGTGGGGCCATCATCCGGCAGGGTGACGGCCCACAGCACGCTGGCCGCGCCCGCGGCCACCCATATCCGTCGCCACCCAGCCGGGGCACACCGCATTCACCAGAATCCGCTGCGGGCGCAGTTCCGCGGCCAGCATTCGCGTCAGCGCGTTCAAGGCCGCTTTGCTCAGGCTGTAGGCCGGGGTGCCGCCGCCCATCCCCGCCAGGGAGCCGGCCTCGCTGCTGACGTTGACGATGCGCCCGCGCCGGCTGTGGCGCAGCAGCGGCAAAAAAGCCTGCGTCAGCCGCCAGGCACCGTAAATATTGGTCTGCATGGCTTCCTCCACCACCTGCAAATCGGCGGTGGCAGCCCGCTGCCAGGTGTCGTAATGGATGGCCGCGTTATTCACCAGCACATCCAGCACGCCATAATCCGCCGCCACGCGGGCCCGGGCCTGCTCAATGCTGGCCGGGTCGGTGATGTCGAGCTGGCAGGGAACAATGCGCGGATCGTGGAGCTGCGCGGCGGCCTGCGCCCCTTTCGCCAGGTCACGCGCCCCCAGGAACACGGTGTAGCCCGCCTGTGCCAGTTGCCGGCACACTTCCAGCCCAATCCCACGATTGGCCCCGCTGACGAGGGCCACGCCGGTGGTCGTCATACGCCTCTCCTGGGCCGCCGCCGCGGCCGCCTCAGCCGGCGGCCGGGCCACTGTCGCCGCCGGGCACTTCCGGCAGCACCTGGGTAATGACATCCTTCGCCACATAGACGGGCACGCTGAAACCGAATTTGCTGCCCTTTTGCACTTCGCTGCTGATGTCGATCTTGCTGCCCATCTGCTTCACCAGCCCGGAGGTGATGGCAAAACCCAGGCCCGTCCCCGGCTGGCTGCGGGTAAAATCATCCTCCGCCCGCCAGAATTTGGTGCCCAGCAGCGCCAGGTCTTTTTTGGAGAGGCCAATGCCGGTATCTTCCACCTCGAAGCGAATGCGCTGCTCCACCAGCGCCGCGTGCAGGGTGATGGTGCCGCCTTCCGGCGTGTATTTGCAGGCATTGGTCAGCAGGTTGGTGAGAATTTGCATCAGCCGGTAGTAATCAACGTACATATCCGGCAGTTCGGGCGCGATTTTTTCCACATAGGTATGCTGGCGGGCCTGCATCTGCGGCATCATAAAATCGCGGGTGGCTTCCACAATGGCCAGCACCCTCACCCGCGTTTGATCCATGAAAAACTGCCCGCCTTCGATGCGGCTGATGTCGGCCAGATCGCTGACGAGAATCTCCATCCGTTTCACCGTATCGCTGATGCGCCGGATGAAGACCTGCTGGCGCTCGGTTAAATTCTCCGGGTTCATCAGCAGCAGGTCGGCATAGCCCTGAATGCCGGTCATGGGGGCCTTCAGGTCATGGGCGACGATGCCCACAAATTCGCTCTTGGCCTTATCGGCGGACTGAACAGCGCTGTACAGGCGGGCATTTTCGATGGCGATGGCGGCCCGGCTGATGACACGCTCCACCAGGTCCTGGGACTCGGTGTTGAAGGGGCTGCCATCTTCGCGGCGCAGCACCAGCACGCCGATCACGCTGCGCTCGCGCAGCACGGGCAGGATGAGCACCGTATGCAGCCCGTACAGGCCGGTATCAAAGGTGATGGGCCGGCCGCTGTGAATGACTTCCCACACGCGCGGGTACACATCGTCCAGAAAGACCGCCTGGCGCGTGCGGCCGCCCTCGCCCTTCTGGTAGTAATGCTGGTTCACCACGCGCGGCGGGTCGCCCTGGAGCAGCCCCAGGTGGCCGCTGCTGGCTTTCGTCAGGTCGCAGGCGGCTTCCAGCGTGTATTGAATGGTCATATCGGGGTCGAGCTTTTCGCTCAGCCGCAGGTCAATGCGGCGCAGCAGGCTCAGCTCCTCCAGGCGGCGGGCCAGCGCCTGGTCGGTGACGCTGAACAGCAGCGCGTTATCAATGGCGATGGAAGCCTGGGCGGCCAGCGTCTCCAGCGTGGTTAAATCTTCCGGGTTGAACAGCCCGGCCACCACGCGATTTTCCACATAGGCAATGCCGATCACCTGGCCGCGGGCCCGCAGCGGCGCAACCATGATGCTGCGCAGCGACTGCGAAACAATGCTGGCGTTGCCGCTGAAGCGCGGGTCTTCGACGGCGTTGGTGGTCAGCACGGCTTCGCCCCGGTCGATGACGTAATTGGCGATGGTGCGGCTGTAGCGAAATTGGTCGCTGCTGAGCGTTTGCTGGTCAATATTGCGGGCCACGCGCATTTGCAGTTCGCCGTCATCGTCGCGCAGCATCAAAAAACCGCGCTCCGCCCCGGTAAGCTGGATGACCGCATCCATCACCTGCTCCAGCACGGTCTGGCGATCCAGCGAGGTACCCAGCATCCGGCTGACGTTGTAGAGCGTTTCAAAACGGCCGGCGCTTTTGCGGGCTTTCAGGGTTTGCTCGATGCGCTGCATCAGCCTGGCCAGCTTATCCAGTTGCTTCTGTAAAAAGTCGTGGTCCACCCGCCCCACACGCACCTGGTTTTGCAGCAGGTGGAGGACGTGCAGCGCCCCCAGAGCTTCCTGTTCGGTCACGGGCGATTCGGGCGCGGGGGTCGTCATAGGCACAGCCTCCAGAAGGTTGCGGCCCGGCCACGCCGGGCCCGGCAGCACGGGCGAATCATGGGTGCGGGCGGGCAGCCTGGTAAAAAGCACAGGCTTCGGTCAGCGGGCAGCGCTCACACTGCGGGCGGCGGGCCTGGCACAGGGCCCGGCCATGATAAATCATTTGCAGGTGAAAGTGATAATAATCCGCCGGGGGCACGATGGCTTCCATCACCGGGTGGGCGGCATCGGCGCTGATGCGCGGCGGCAAAAAACCCAGGCGAATCCCCACGCGATGCACATGCGTATCGACCGGGAAGGCCGGCAGCCCGTAGGCAAAGCACAGCACGATGGCGGCCGTTTTGGGCCCCACGCCGGGCAGGCGCAGCAGCCAGTCGCGGGCGGCCGCCGGGGGCAGTTCGGCCAGAAAATCAATATTGTACGCACCGCGCTCTGCCACGATCTGCGCCAGCGCCCCCTGAATGCGCGGCCCCTTGGAATTGGCCAGCCCGGCCGGGCGAATGGTGTCGATCAGTTCGGCGGCGGGGGCATGGTGGACGGCGGCCCAGGTGGGGTAACGGGCTTTGAGGGCGGCAAAACCGCGGTCGCGGTTGGCATCGGTGGTGCTCTGGCTGAGGATGCAGCTCACCAGTTCATCCATGCCATCATGCGGTTTAAAGGTTTTCCGGCCGTACAGCGCCGCCAGCGCCGGGGCCACCTGCTCATACTTGTGCCGCAGCGCCGCCAGATTGTCGATGCCTGGGATCATTCTATTACGCTCTCTATTATGGCTGCCAGTATTGTACCGCTAACACAACAGTGACGCAAGTACAATGCTGCATTATGAACCGGGCCGGCCGCCGGGGCGGGCTGCGCCGGGCACAGGGCAGGATCAGGGGGCGGGGGGCGGCTCAGGCATCGCCGGGGCGTTCAAATTTAAGCTGAAGACGCAGGCGGGCAAATTCCAGTTCGTCGCTATCGCGCAGGCGGTATTTCTGGCGCGGGGTCAGTTGAAAGCCATTGATGCGCGTGCCGTTGGTGCTGTTCAGGTCTTCCACATACAGCAGGCCATCCACCAGGCAAAAGGCAGCATGAACGCGCGACACGCCAAAATGATAGGCTCCAAACGGGGCCAGGTCAAAATCGACATCGTGTTCGCCTTCCAGCACCCGCCCCACCACCGTCCGATCATTGACGGGGACGATGATGGTCTGATCACCGATCTTCAGCCGCAGCCGCCAGGCCGGCGTGAGCATGGAGGTATTGGGCGACGGCTCACGGGGTTCCATCGGTGACGTGGTTTCTTCATTTTTAAAGATGCGGGTTAGTTTGGGATTTTGTTCGTCCGTCACCTGCTGCTCTCCCGTCTGGCGTTCAAAAAAGGCGCAGTCTGTGGCACTATTGTCCAACAGAACGTCAATTTTTGCAAAGGCACAGGATGAACCGCGCGCAAAAGGCGGAGCTTCCTCCTGTGCTGGCCCGGGCAGCAGGAGGGCATTATGTGGCGGCGGAGCATGGCATACGGGTTGATGGGGCTGTGGCTGCTGCTGGCCGGGGGCACGGTGCTGGCCCGCGATGTGTTGCAGGGCAGCGCCTGCACCGTGCCGGCCGGCGAAACGCGCACGGGCACGCTTTTTGTGCTGTGTGAACGCCTGGAGCTGCACGGGCGGGTTGAGGGCAGCGTCATCGGGCTGGCGGTGCGCGGCAGCGTTAGCGGGGAGATTGCTGGCAGCGTGTACCTGCTCGGCGGGCAGGTGGCGCTCAGCGGGCAGGTGGCCCGCGATGTCCATTTTGCCGGGCTGTCGCTGGCGCTGCGGCCGGGGCACCGGCGCGACGATGAAGCCCGCGACCTGCTGACGACTCCGCAGACACTCATTGGTGGTAATTTGCTGGCTTTCACGCTCAGCACCACCCAGGCGGCCGGCGGGCGCATCGGCGGGGATGTGCTGGCGGCCGGGTATGAACTGGGGCTGGCCGGCGGGGTGGCCGGGGAAGTCATTTTTCGCGGCACCGGGCTGCGGCTGGCCGGGGAGGTGGGCCGCGGGGTGTGGGCCAGCGTGGGCGACCCGGCGACGGATGGCTCGCAGATTGAGACGCTGCTGCTGCCCTTCGCTTTTGACATCGCGCTGCAACCGGGCGGGCTGGTGGTGGCCGAAACGGCCCGCCTGGGTAGCCCGCTGGTGTACAGCGGCCCCCTGCCCGGCGACCTGCCGCCGGCCCTGCTGGCTGCGCCGGACAGCGTGCAGTATACGCCGCTGGCGCTGGCCCCCACGCTGGAGCAGCCGGGCACGCTGGCGTACATGCTGGATACGTTCCTGCGCGAAAGCTCCACCCTGCTGGCCATCGGGCTGATGGGACTGCTGTTCGCCCCGCAGGTGATGCGTGCGCCGCTGGCGCATTTGCGGCTGCGGCCGGTGTCCAGCCTCAGCGTGGGGATGCTGGCCTTCATCCTGTCGTTCCCGGTGGTGCTCATCGTGCTGCTGCTGACGGCCGGCATTCCGGCGCTGCTGCTGCTGCTGAACCTGCCCGGCGTGGCGCTGGCGGTGGGGTCGGTGCTGGCGCTGGTGAACCTGGGCAGCATCAGCCTGTTTTATTTCGTGGCCATCTTCGTGGCGCGGTCACTGGTGGGCTTCGCCCTGGGACGGTGGATCGTGGGGCGGCTGTGGCGCACCCGCCCGCGCCAGTACGCAGCCGATTTTCTGGCCAGCTTGCTCATCGGCATGACGCTGCTGGCGCTGCTGACGGCGCTGCCGGTGGTGGGCTGGCTGTTCAACGCCGGGGCGCTGTTCCTGGGCCTGGGGGCCATCCTGTCGATTCTGCTGGAACGGGGCCGCACCCTGCGCGAGCAGGCGGCCGCCCCGCCGCCGGTGGTGATGCCTTCGCCGGCGGTGGTGCAGTCCTATGAACTGCTGCCGGCCCGCGGTCTGCTGCTGAGCGAACCGCCGGCCCGGCCCATTCTGCCACCGCCACCGCCCCCGCCGGCCCCGCCGGGCATGGACAACCTGCCGCCCGGCTTCGACCCGCGCTTTTTTGACTGAGCGCCCGTAAGGACTGCGCCAGACTCGGGCAGGCGTTTCGTCAGGCGCAAGACCAGCGTCCCATTCCCTGTCACTTTAAGGGCGCAAGACCTCGACTCAGCAAATCGGCGTTAATTTTCTCTTTGCTCAGGCCAGGCGTATTGGGATCACGACAGTCCACGGCAAAGTCATAGCTGGATTCCAGATACACGTCATCCCAGTTCGTGCCAGGAAATGCCTGCTGAATGGCAGCGTAAGGAATGGTGAACGTCTGGCCGGTAAAGACGAAAACGGTCACTTCAGTGTCTCCCCGGCGCAGTATCTCACCGAAGGCCACCGGTTTTTCGTCATCCTCCAGTTCGGCCAATGGCAGTAACTTTACGCTGACAGTGAGATGAACCGGGGTAGATAGATACTCAATGCGTTCCCTGTAGACGATCATTTCTAACATGGCGCTGCTCCTGTTAGACTTTGACGTTAAAGATAGCCGATGTATCACCAGAAGATCATACCATGAGCTTTGCAACGGACAGCGCCCCGGCTTCGACCCGCGCTTTTTTGACTGAGCGCCCGTAAGAACTGCGCCATACTCCGGCAAGAGTTTCGTAAGGTTGGCGCGGCACACTGGCGCTATCGTGTTCATCCACCAGGAGTTGATCTCATGCTGCGTTATCGTCCGCTCATCCTGAATGGGCTGCTGCTGCTGGCGCTGGCCGCGTGCAGCACTGCCCCCGCCGCCGGCCCCACGGCGGCCCCCGCCCCCACCGAAACCGCGGTGCTGTCCATGACGGCCGAAGCCGCCCCCATGACCGAAGAAGCCCACAGCGGCTCGTCCGGCAGCGCCATGATGACGGCCGAAGCCGCCCCCATGACGGACAGCGCGGCCAGCGCCCCGGCCTGGGCCGCCCTGCCGCTGGTCAATGCCCGCACCGGCGCAACCTTCACCCTGGGCGACTTTGCCGGGAAAACGGTCTTTGTGGAGCCGATGGCCACCTGGTGCACCAACTGCCGCCGCCAGCAGCGCACCCTCATCGACGTGCTGCCGCAGGTGAACGCGGACGCGGTGGTGTTCGTCTCGCTGAGCGTGGAAGATGGGCTGGCAAACCAGACCCTGGCGGATTATGCCGACGACAATGGCTTTAACTGGCTGTTCGCGGTGGCCACGCCGGAACTGGCCCAGGCGCTGATCGGGCAGTTTGGGCGTACCGTGGTGAACCCGCCGGCCACGCCGCATTTCATCATCGCGCCGGATGGCCGCGTGGGCGACCTGATGACCGGCTTTCAGGATGCAGCCGGCGTGCTGAACAGCCTGGCCGCGGCCGCCGGTTAACGATCAGCCAGCGGGCCGGGCCCCGCGCCCGGCCCGCCCCACAGGAGCCACCGCTATGAACGAACTGCTTGCCGGCTTCAGCGCCGGCAGCCTGGCCAGCCTCACCAATGCCTGCCTGCTGCCGCTGTACCCCGGTCTCATCGCTTTTTTGGCCGGCCGCGCCGGTGATGAACGGTCGCGGCGGGTGGCCGCGCTGCTGGGTATTCCGGTGCTGGCCGGCGTGCTCACCACCATGACGGCCGTCGGCCTGGTGCTGGTGCTGCTCAGCAGCACGTTTGATGCCGTGCTGCCGCTGCTGCTGCCGCTGATTTATGCCGTGGTGATCCTCATGGGGCTGCTGCTGCTGGCCGGCAAAAATCCCTTCGCCACGCTGCAACAACTGCCCGCGCCGGTGTTTCGCAATCCCTTTGCCACCGCCTACGCCTACGGGCTGCTGCTGGGCCCCATGACGCTCCCCTGCACCGGCCCCGTGCTGGTGGGGGCCTTTGCCTTCAGCGCCGGCATTACCGATGTGCTGAACGGGCTGCTGTACTTCCTGGCTTTTGGACTGGGCTTCGGCTGGATTCTGGTGGTGCTGCCGCTGTTCGCGCTGCCCTTACAGCGGCGGCTGGTGGGCTGGCTGACGACGCATCATCACATTTTGAACGTGGCCAGCGGGCTGCTGTTGATTGCGGTGGGGGTTTTTGGTATCCTCACGGAACTTCTGCCCCGGTGGATTGTGGATTTTTATCCGGGGCCAACGGAACAGGCGCTCTACTGGCTGGTGACGCTGCTCATCGTGGTGGGCGCGGGGGTGTGGCTGTATCGCCGCCCGGCTCCAGCGGAGTCCTGAACGGCCGGCGGTAATCTCAGGCCAGGATGGCTTATCCAGCCGGAAAGACAGCACATGACGATTCAGGTCGAATGGGATAATCCCGAAAAAACCATCATCCGCTGCACCTTTCCGCCCACGTGGTCGCTGGAAGATTTTATGGCCGCGTTCCCCGTGGCAGACCGGATGCTGCACGAGAGCCAGACGCAGGTCACAGGGATCATCGTGGATGATTCGCAGGAGCTGATGCCGCCGCGCGGGGCGCTGACGGCCTTCCGGCAGACGATGCGCCGCGGGCGGCTGCCTGTCGTGTTTGTGGGGGCCAACAGCGCCAGCCGCACCATGATGGACATGCTCCAGAGCGCGTACCAGGGCAAACGGCGCTTCTTTTACGTGGCCACGCTGGCCGAAGCCCGCCAGGTGCTGGCCCGCCTGGCAGAGCTGACCACCGGCGAATATACCGGGCTGGAGCAGCCGGAACCGCCACAGCGCCCCGGCGGGCCGGGCTAGGCCAGGCCCGGCAGGCGCAGGGTGAAGCGCGTCCCGCGGCCCACTTCCGTCGTTACGTCCACGGTGCCGCCCATAAATTGCACCAGCCCGTACACAATCGGAATGCCCAGGCCGCTGCCTTTAAATTCCCGTACCGCATCCTCATCCGACCGGAAGTAAATTTCGCCCAGGCGGGCCAGGTCGGCCGGGGCGATGCCAATGCCGTTATCCTGCACGGCGATCACCAGCGTGCTGCCTTCGGCGGTGGCGCTCACCTGCACCTGGCCCGTCTCCGCCGGGGAGTAGCGCAGCGCATTCTCCACCAGCTTGTTGACGGCCGTCACCAGCAGGTCGCCATCCACATTCAGCAGCGGCAGCCCGGCGGCGATGTCAAAGGTCAACTGGCGGTTGAGTTCTTTGGCCAGCGGGGTCATGTCTTTTTCCACCCGCAGCGCCAGATTTTTGAACATATCCATCTTGGGGCTGGCCTTCAGCGTGCCTTTACGCAGCTTGTTGATGAGGCCCACGTCGGCCAGCAGGCTTTGCATCCGCAGGATATTGGTCTTGATGGTGGCCATGAAGTTCTTTTGATTGTCGTTCAGCTCGCCCATGGCCGGGATCATATCGGCATAGCCGCGAACACTGGTCAGCGGGTTACGAATTTCGTGGACGGCGTGGCCCACAAAATAAGCTTCCTCCTTGATGTACGCTTCCAGGTCGGGCGGGGCGGCGGCCGCCGCGGCCGCGGCCTGTTGCAGGGCGGCAGCGTGGTCTTCCTGCGCCCGGGCCACCAGGCGGATAATTTCTTCAAGCTGGCCGGGCAGCCGAATGGGGATAATCATCCCCTGCTGCGCCTGTTGCAGCAGTTCGTTCAGTTTGTCCTGCGCCTGGGTCAGTGCCTCGGTCATGCGGTTGTATCCCCGTCTTCTGCCAGCGAATAAAGCCGTTCGGCCGGTATGCCGTCACCGGTGCGCCGCAGCACGCTGAGCAGGTCCTGGCGCAGGTCGGCTTCATCCTGCCAGAAACTGCTGAACTGTGACCGGTACGCGGCGATTCCCTGCATTTTCGCCTGAACTGCCTCATCCGTCAAATGCACCGTGTGCGCCGTCAGCCGGTGCGGGAAGGCGGCCAGCGCCTGGTGCAGCGCGGCCGGCTCGCGGATGTAGGGATAATCTTCATAGAAGCGCAGGTGAATCTCCGGGTGGGCGCGGGCGATGACCAGCGCCCAGTCCCGCACGATCTGATGATCGACATGCTGGCCGGCGGCCAGCGGGGCGTAAACGGTGGGCGGCGCGGCGTTCTGCTCAAAGGACATGGCCCCGGTCACGTCGTCGAACAGGATGCGCTGCCACAGCGTGTGGCAGTTGGGAATTTTGGCGATCAGCAGGCGCAGTGCCGGGTCATCCGGCTGCACGGTGGCGAACAGGGCGGCGGCGGCCGGGTACAGCGGCACCCGCGCCGGCGACAGGCGGTAAATGGCATCGGGGATGAGGCTGTTATAGGCCGCTTCGGCATTCAGGGCGTGCAGGGCGGTTTCATCTTCCAGGCGGCGGGTGGCCACCGGGTCGGTCGCCTGCCAGCGGGCATGAAGTTCCTGCACGATGGGGCTGTCCGGCAGCGGGTCGGGCGGCAGGGCCCCCATGACCGTATACACGCGCACGGTTTCGCCGGCCTGCGCCAGGCGGTGCAGCAGCCCGCCGCAGCTATACACGGCATCATCGAAGTGGGGCGAAAGAAACAGATGCACGGCACACTCCTTAACCAGGCAGTGGATATTTTAAGCGGGGGGCCAGCCGCTGCCAGGCAGCGGTATCGTCCGGGCCGCGCCGGGCGGGCACAAAACCGGCGCTCAGGTACAGATTGATGGCCGGCAGGCGGGCCGCGCCGGTCTCCAGCCAGGCATCTGCATACCCGTGGGCCACCAGCACCCGCAGCGCCGCGTTCAGCATGGGTTTGGCCAGCCCCTGCCCCTGGGCGGCCGGCACTATGGCTACCCAGTGAATTAAGCCCATGTCGCGCCCGGCGAATTGATCGCCATTCCAGGCGGTGATGGTGCCAGTATCCTCCCCGGCCGGGTTCACCAGGAACAGCACCCGCTGCGGCCAGCGGTCGGCGGCGGGCATATACTGCTCAAAGGTGGCGGCCGTGGCGGTGAAAAACGGGTCGGACTGCTGCTGGATGTTCACCCACACGGCCACATCGCCGGGCCGGTAAAAACGCAGGTGCCAGCCAGGCGGCAGCGGCAGCACCGGCACGGTCTTCAGCGCCGGGTGGTACAGCCACACCGGGGTATTGTCGTCTGCGCCGGCGGGTGGCGGGGTGTCGTCGGTCATGGTGCGCTCCTGCGGCTGTGATGGCCCTCAGTATACTGGCACAGCGCCCCGCCGGGTACACCGGGCCGCCGGCCCCGCCAAACGTAAAAATTTGATGAAGATGGGAACTTTGCCCGCCCCGCTGTCGTCCTCATGCATAGCAGTCCCGCCCGCCCTGGACGGCGAGTATGGACATAGAACACATTTTCTGATATGATACCAACAGCGATCATCTCCTGAAGCCAGAGAAGGAGCAGCCTATGAACCGCATTGACCTGCTGGAAGACACCCGCGAACACATTTACGGCGCAGTGGAAGCCGGCTTTGACAGCCGTGAGGACATTATCAGCATGGCTATGGGCTATATGAGCGACGACCCGGACAACGCCTATCCGCCGGTGGTGCTGCGGCGGGTGGCCACCCGGCTCACCGATGCGCTGCTGGCGAAGCATGAACAGGCACAGCAGGGCTGGGCCTACCCCACCGATTGCGACCGGCTGGAAGAAGCGCTGGAGGCGCTGGCCCGCCAGGGGATTTACCTTTACCGGCCGCGCCACGGCCAGCCGGGCAGCGAGCAGCGGCAGCAGGCCCGCCAGGCGGTGGCGCAGCAGCCGGGGGCGGTGGGCTACATCATCGTCCAGCGCCACGATACCACCCTGGCGCTGACCACCGGCACGCTGTGCCTGGACTTCGGCGCACTGGATGGCACCGAGGAGAGCCACCGCACCATCGGCTATCGCCTGCTGCACCTGCTGCGCCTGGTGGGGCTGCACGCCACCTGGGACGGCACCCCGGGCCAGCGCCTGCAAATTCACGGGATGGACTGGAAGCGCCGCCGCGCCGGCTGAGGTACCGCCTCAGGCATCGGAGACGGGGAACGACTCTTCGATGTCGTCGTAGCCGATGGTGAAAGTTTCCGCCACGATTTCAAACGAACCGCTGTCAAACGGCGAATAGTGCACGGCCATAATCCACGCCTGTTTCACCAGCCAGCGCCGCGTGACCGTGCCATCATCAATGGCCAGGATGGCCAGATCGCGGCGCGGGCGCTCGCCGGACTGGCGGGCGGCGTGGGTTTCGCGCAGCCAGCGGTTAAAAGCATTGCTGCCGTCGCGCTCCACCATTTTAGACACTTCAAAAGGCGGATACCGGCGCTGACCGTGTTCATCCCGGCTCAGCGTGACCAGCCCGGCGATGCGTAAAATGCCGCCGGCGCGGGTACCGTCCAGTTCTACCGCGAATTCATTGGCGACCAGGCTGTCCACCATAATCATTCTGCTGCTCATGCTGTGTTTGCCTCCCTGGCACTGGCTGCGCTGTCTCACCCGGTGATTATGCCGCAGGCCGCCGCGGGGCGCAAACCGGGACGCGGCTAGCCGGCGGGGATTTCGCGCGTCATACAGTGCACGGCCCCGCCGCCATTGATGCCCGCCCGGCTGTCAACGGGGATGATGCGCCAGCCGGGCAGCGCCTGCTCATAGCGCCGCAGGGCGATGTCATCCAGCGCCAGCCCGTACACCGGCACCAGCGCCGCGCCATTCACCAGCAGCGCATTGGTGTAGGAACGGCGCACGGTATACACGAACCAGTTCAAATACAGCGGCGGCGTGGGCAGGTCGATCACCTGGTAAGGCTGGCCGTGGGCATTCGTTTCGCGCTCGAACAGGCGGCGCGTCTTCCGCAGCGCTTCGGCGGTGGTGGCTTCCGGGGCGCTCACCAGCACCGTCTCCGGCGTGGCCAGGCGCACCAGCATATCCACATGGCCGGTTTCTTCCAGCGTCAGCCGCGGGGTGATGATGAGCTTATCGAAGGCAAAATAGCGGTGCAAAAACGCCTCGATGCCCGCCCGATCATACCAGGGATTGCTGTAAAAAATTTGCTCGGTGGTGATGAGCGTGCCGCGGCCATCTGTCCACAGGTTGCCGCCTTCCCAGTCCAGCGGCAGCGGCTGCACCGGCAGCCGGCGATGGGCGGCCCAGGGAATGGTCATGCCATTGTCCAGGTGCTGCGGGTAATCGGGCAGCACCGCATACACCGGGTCTACCGCCACGCGCCGGCCGTCGGGGTCAAAACCGATGATGGGGCCATAATCGCGGATCCAGATGTCATTGGTGGGCAGCACCAGCAGGCGCACCCGCGCCATATGGGCCAGGCCGCGGCGCTGCAAATAGACCCACACCGCCCGCGCCCACAGCGGGCTGCTCACCAGCACTTCGGCGGTGGCCACCTGGCTAATCGCCTCGATCATGCGGGCGTGCATGGGCCACACCGGCGGGTACAGGCAGCCAAAGCTGATTAAGACGCTCTCCTGCGGCTCCCACTGGGCCGGCACGCGCACCGGGCGGCCGTCGTGCGCGGGCGGGCGGGCCTGGCCGTCCACCGTTTCGATGACGGCCGGGCAATCGGCCAGCACCCCAACCAGGCCATCGCCGTCCAGAATATCCCATTCGGTGAGGTAAGCGGCCATCTGCTCCGGCGTGGCGGGCGGGTTTTCGTCGTGTTCCACCGGCAGCAGGGCGCGGAAAGCCGCCCCGGCCAGCGGTTTCAGCAGGTCGGGCAGCCTGCGCCGCCATACCGGGTACACCACATACTCAAAGCGCAAAAAGCCGCGACGTTTCATGCTGTATCCTGTCGTTGTGCCTCAGCCGGCGACCTCATTGTAACGCGCCGCGCCGGCCGCCGGAATGGGCCGCCACCGGCTTATCGCGGCCCGCCCCGGCGTGTATAATAAACCCCGTTTTCGTCTGGTTGAAGGATAAGCCTATGTCGTATCAAGAAACGCTGCTGCGGCGCATTCACCTGCGCGAGGCCAAACTGGCCGTCATCGGGGCGGGCTATGTGGGGCTGCCGCTGGCGGTGGAATTCGCCGCGGCCGGCTTTCAGGTGATGGCGCTGGATGTGGATGCCCGCAAGGTGGAGGCCATCAATCGCGGGGAAAATTATATTGATGATGTGCCGCCCGCCACGCTGCGGACGCTGGTGCAGCAGGGCCGGCTGAAGGCCACCACGCAGTATGCCGATCTGGAGCATATGGACGCGATCAGCATTTGTGTGCCCACGCCGCTGCGTAAAACCCGCGACCCGGATATGTCGTACATCCTCCAGGCCATTGAAGGCATCGCCGGCATCGCCCGGGCCGGGATGCTGGTGGTGCTGGAGAGTACCACCTACCCCGGCACCACCGAAGAATTGATCGCCCCGCGCCTGGCCGCCCGCGGGCTGACGGTGGGCAGCGATGTGTTCGTGGCCTTTTCGCCGGAGCGCATCGACCCCGGCAACGCCACCTTTGGCGTGCGGAATACGCCCAAAGTTATCGGCGGGATGACGGCCGCCTGCCAGGCGGTGACGCTGGCGCTGTACGAAACGGCCGTGACGACGGTGGTGCCGGTGTCTTCGCCGACGGCCGCCGAAATGGTGAAGCTGCTGGAAAACACCTTCCGCGCCGTCAACATCGGCCTGGTGAACGAAATGGCGCTCATCTGCGATAAGCTCAATATTGATGTGTGGGAAGTGATCCGCGCGGCCAGCAGCAAGCCCTTTGGCTTCATGCCCTTTTACCCCGGCCCCGGCCTGGGCGGGCACTGCATCCCGGTGGACCCGCATTACCTGAGCTGGAAGCTGAAGACGCTCAATTACACCACCCGCTTTATCGAACTGGCCAGCGAGATCAATACCGCCATGCCGGTGTATGTGGTGGACAAAGTGACGGCGGCGCTGAACGATGAGGCCAAAGCGGTACGCGGCTCACAGATCGTCGTGCTGGGGGTGGCCTACAAGCCCAACGTGAACGACGTGCGCGAAAGCCCGGCGCTGGACATCCTGGAACTGCTGCGGCAAAAAGGCGCTCACGTCCACTATCACGATCCGCATGTGCCCCAGGTGCGGCTGGAGGGCGAACACCCGCTGACGCTGACGGGCGCGGCATATTCCGCGGCGCTGCTGCACGAGGCCGACTGTGTGGTGGTGGTGACGCACCACAGCTTTTACGACTGGCAGCACGTCACGCAGCACAGCCGGCTGATTGTGGATACGCGCCATGTGACGGTGGGGCTGGCCGGCAGCGCCCGCGTGGTGACGCTGTAGGCTCCATCCCGCCCCGGCCCACCCCCGGCCGGGGCGCGGCCAATTCTTATGCCGGCCGAAAATCCGCCCCGCGCCGGCCACCACTTGCCCCGCCGCGGCGATTCGGGTAACATGCCGGGCGTGACAGGAGACACACACCTTATGACACATGCCCTTATCACCGGTGGCGCAGGCTTCATCGGCAGCCACCTGTCGGATTATCTGCTGGCGCGGGGCTGGCAGGTCACGATTATGGATGACCTGAGCACGGGCCAGTTCCACAATATCGCCCATCTCACCGGCAACCCGCGCTTTCGCTACGCCATCGAAGACATTCGCAATATCCACGTCACCGACCGCCTGGTGAGCGAGTGCGACCTGATCTTTCACCTGGCGGCAGCGGTGGGCGTGCGTAAGATCATCGAAGAACCCATCAACACCATCGAAGTCAACATCGGTGGCACCGAAACGCTGCTCAAATCCGCCCGGCGCTACCGTAAAAAGCTGCTCATCGCCTCCACGTCCGAAGTGTATGGCAAAGGGGTCAGCTTCCCTTTCAATGAAGATGATGACAGCCTGCTGGGCCCCACCTCGCGCAGCCGCTGGAGCTATGCCGCGTCCAAAGCCATTGATGAATTTCTGGCGCTGGCCTATCACCAGGAGGTGGGGCTGCCGGTGGTCATCTTCCGGCTGTTCAACACGGTGGGGCCGCGCCAGCGCGGGCAGTATGGCATGGTGCTGCCGCGCTTTGTGCAGTGGGCGCTCCAGAATGAGCCGATCCAGGTGTATGGCGATGGCCAGCAGCGCCGCTGTTTCGCCAGCGTGTATGATGTGGTGGATGCCATCCATCGCCTGGCGGAGACTCCGTCGGCCGTCGGGCAGGTCTTCAACATCGGCAACCCGGAAGAAGTGACCATCCAGGACCTGGCGCAGCGCGTGCGCGACCGCGCCGACAGCGCCTCTGAGATTGTGTTGATTCCCTATGAGGAAGCCTATGCCACCGGCTTTGAAGATTTCCGCCGCCGCGTGCCCGGCATTGCCCGCATCACGCAGGCCACCGGCTGGCAGCCGGCCACCTCACTGGATGATATGATCGACAGCATCATCGCTTATTACCGGGAGCAAATGACACATGGGTGAAATTACACGCAAAGAATTGATTCTCGTCCTGGCCAACACCGTGCGCCTGAATACCATCACCATCGAAATGACGGGCAGCACCGGCACCGGCCGGGTGACGGCCATCACCGGGCCGCGCCTGGCAGGGGTGGATTTATCCGCCATGAACCTGAGCCGGCTGGATTTTGAAGGAGCCAACCTGCGCGGGGCCAATATGAGCGCCTCCAATTTGCAGGAGGCCATTTTACGCAATACCAACATGACCGGGGCCAATTTACAGGCGGCCCAGCTCCCCTTTGCCGACCTGAGCAACGCCGGGCTGAACGTGGCCAATGCCTCCGGCGCGAACCTGAACGGGGCGCGGCTGGCGGGGGCCAATCTCTCCAACGCCACGCTGAACGGGGCCAACCTGCGCGATGCCAACCTGAAAGGGGCCATCGTCACCGGCATCAAATTTGACGAAAACACCATCTGGCCGGATGGCAAACGCGGCAGCCAGGGCAACCCGGCCAATTACATCCTGTAGAGGCGGCCGGTGCCTGCGCCCATCGTTTGCATTACGCCCAATACCGCGCTGGATCGCACGCTGATCGTGCCGGGGTTTGGCGCGGGCGGGGTATTTCGTCCCCGGCAAACGCTGGTGGCCGCCGGCGGCAAGGGCGTGAATGTGGCCCGGGTGGTGCAGCGCCTGGGCGGGGTGGCCCGCTGCGCCGGGTTTTTAGCCGGCCACACCGGCCATCTGGTGGCGGAACTGGCGCAGCAGGAAGGTCTGCCGGCCGCCTGGACGCTGCTGGACAGCGGCGCAACCCGCGTTTGTACCATTCTGGTGGATGATGCGGCCGGGCGGGTGAGCGTGGTCAATGAGGCCGGCCCGCCGGTGAATGCGGCGGACTGGGCCCGGCTGAATGCGGCCGTCACCACCCTCAGCGCCGGGGCGGCGGCCGTGTGCTGGTGTGGCAGTTTGCCCCCTGGCGCGCCGGTGGACGCTTTCGCGGCCGGGCTGCGGGCCCTGGTGGCCGCCGGGCCGCCGGTGTATGTGGATACCAGCGGCGACGCGCTGCGGGCCGCGCTGGACGTGCCCGGTGTGTGCATCAAAATTAACCTGGAAGAAGCCGCGGAACTGCTGCAACTGCCGGCGGAGACCCCCGCAGCCGCACAGACGGCCGCCCGGCACATTCAGGCGCGGACGGCCGCCCCGGTGGTGATTACCCTGGGCGCGGCCGGCGCGGTGCTGCTGACGGCGACCGGCAGCGCCTGGCAGGCCGTCCCGCCGCCGGTCGCCGCTTTAAGCGCGGTGGGCAGCGGCGACTCGTTTCTGGGGGCGCTGGTGCTGGCCCTGGCGGGCGGGCAGCCCCCGGAGGCGGCGCTGAGCCGGGCGGTGGCCGCCGGCGCGGCCAATACCCTCACCATTGGCGGCGGGGTCTTCAGCCTGGAAGCCTTTCATGCTGTGCTGGCCCAGGTGCGCGTGAGCGCGGGCTGAAGCGCCGCCCGGCCAGCTTCACAGCAGCGTCAAAATCTCCGGCGGGCCCTGCGGCGTAATCAACACGGTATGCTCACAGTGGGCGCACAATGAGCGATCCCGCGTGACCACCGTCCAGCCATCCTCCAGTTCCATCAAATCATTGCGCCCGATGATCAGCATCGGCTCAATGGCGTAAGTCATGCCCGGCACCAGCACATAATCCGTCCAGCCGTTCTGGCTTTGCTGCATTTGGCGCAGCATTTTGCCCGCCGGCCACCAGTTGGGCACCTGCGGCGGCTCATGCATGGCCCGCCCCACCCCGTGCCCGGTGTATTCGCGGGCCACGCTGTAGCCGTGCTGGTTGGCGAAGCGTTCCGTCGCGCGGGCCACATCGCTCACCCGGGCCCCGGCCACCGAAGCCGCGATGGCCACCGCCAGCGCTTTATCACAGGTGTCGATCAGCCGCTGCACCGCCGGGGCCACCGTGCCCACCGGCGCGGTGAAGGCGGCATCGCCCACGTAGCCATTGTAAAAACAGGCCGTATCCAGGCTGATGATGTCGCCCTCCTGCAACCGGCGCGTCTCCGATGGGATGCCATGCACCAGTTCCTCGTTAATGCAGGCGGTGATGGTGGTGGGGAACGGCGGATGATTGCCGGGGGCGTAATTCAAAAAGGCCGGGATGGCCCCGTGATCGCGGATGATGGTTTCGGCGATCACGTCCAGTTCACGGGTGCTGATGCCGGGGCGAATGGCTTCGCGCATGGCCTGGAGCGCCTGCGCCACGATGCGCCCGGCTTCGCGCATGATGGCAATTTCTTCCGGCGTTTTCAGGGTTGGTTGAGATGGTCTGGCGACAACGGCCTGTTTTTGCATACTTTCCTCAATGACGCACACGCTCCAGGAGCGTGCCAATATCCGCACTGACTTCGGCCAGCGAACGGCTGGCATCCACCCGGTAGAGCATACCGTGTTTTTCAAAAAATGGCAGCAGCGGCATGGTTTCGCTTAAATAGGTATCAATGCGTTTGATGATGGCCGCGGCGCTGGCATCGTCCGGCCGGCGGAGGAGCGTGGTGCCATCCGGCAGGGTGGCCACCAGGCGCGGCGGGTACAGCTTATCCGGGTGGTCTTCAAAGCGAAACTGCACGCCGTCGGTCTTATAATAATAATTATAACTGCTGCCATCCGCGGCCGTCACCCGGCCGAAGGCGCGTTTGAAGGCGACGAACACATCCAGCTCCAGCAGGATGACCGCGTTGATGGTTTGGCCCTGCTGGCGCAGATAATCCGCCAGAAATTGCGCCTGTACCTCGTTGCGCGGGTAGCCATCAAAGATCACGCCGCCGGCGGCATCCGGCTGTGCCAGGCGCTCCACCACGATCTGGTTGGTGGTGGCATCGTCGATCAACTGGCCGGCGGCCATGGTGGCCTGCACCCGGCGGGCAAAGTCATCTTCGCGGGTCTTCAGGGCGCGGAACAGGTCGCCGGTGGACACCTGCGGAATGCCATACGCCTGCTGGATGAATTTCGCCTGTTCGCCTTTGCCTGCGCCCTGCACGCCCATCAAAATGATATATAGGCCCATCGTAAAATCCTTTTTGGCGGGTCAATGTATCCTTTAAGCGTACCTCAAAAATGCGGCCCGCGCCCGTGATATTTTTCACAAAAATCCCCCGCGCCGGGTATGAAACAGGGGCAGGTATGCCCCTGCCCCCGTAACGCTGTGCTGCGGGTAACGTGCGCCGCCGGCTTTAGTTCATGAAGCCTTCGTAATTACGCATCACCAGTTGCGATTCAAGCTGGCGCATGGTGTCAATCACCACGCCCACGATGATGATGAGGCCGGAGCCAGACAGCACGAAAGCGGGGTTATTCGCCTGGCTGACGGTGGCTTCCAGCGGGAACAGCAGCGTATTGACGAAATCGACAATGCCGGGGGTGATGGCGATGAGGCCCAGGAACAGCGCCCCCACCAGCGTAATGCGCCGCGTCACCTTCAGGATGTAATCTTCGGTCTTCTTGCCGGGGCGAATGCCGGGGATGAAACCGCCATTGCGCTGCAACGTCTCGGCCAGGCGGTAATTGCCCACCATGACATCGGCATAGAAGAAGGTGAAGCCCACCGTCATCAGGAAGAAGGTGAGCCAGTACACCCCGCCCTGATGATTGCCGAAGGTGTTCTGCACGCTCCACAGGAACGACCCCACCGGCGGCTGGAACAGCCCCACCAGGATGGCCGGGAAAGTGATGATGGACTGCGAGAAGATCAGCGGGATCATGCCGACCGGGTTCACGCGCAGGGGGATGTGCTGGCCGCGGCCCATTTGCATCTGCTTTTGGCCGCGCACGCGCTTACCATACTGCACCGGGATGCGCCGCACGCCTTCCTGAATGTAGATGATGGCGACCACGCTCACCAGCGTAATGGCGATGAACAGCACAATATTGTACACCGCCCGATCCGGGTTGCCCGCCAGCAGGTTGAGCAGGTTGGTGGGCGCGGTGGCCACAATGCCGGAGAAGATAATCAGCGAGGTGCCATTGCCGATGCCCTGTTCGGTAATCAGTTCGCCCAGCCACACCGCGAACATCGTCCCGGCGGTCATGGTGATGATGACGGAGATCGTCAGCAGCAAATCCGTGCCGAAGCCGGGGATGATGGGCGCACCGCCGGCCGCCGAAAAGATGCTGATCTGCGAGATGGATTGCAGCACCGCCATGGGGATGGCCAGGAAGTAGGTGTAGCGCTGAATGCGTTCCTGCCCGCCCGGTTCACGCTGAATGCGTTCCAGCGCCGGCACGATGGGCACCAGAAGCTGGAAGATGATGGAGGCGGTGATGTAAGGATACACCCCGTTGGCCAGCACGCTGAAGTTGCGTACCGCCCCGCCGGACAGCAGGTTCAGGACGTTGATAATGCCCTGCGTGGACTGGTTTTGCAGCACCGCATCCAGCGCGGCTTTATCCACCCCCAGCACCGGCACATGGGTACCGAACTGGTAAATCAGCAGAATGAAGAAAGTCAGTAACAGTTTATTCCGCAGGTCTGGTAGCCGAAAGGCATTGCGTAAACCCTGAACAAGCATAGTCGTCCCTGTATCCTTCTGGATTGATTGGCCCTATTGTAAGCAATCCCCGCTCAGCCGTCAGCGGTGAATCCGGGTGGCACGGGCCCGGCAGAGGGGACAGACGGGGGCAAGGCCGGGTGTCCCGGGCCGGCGGCAGCATCAAAACGGGCAGCCCGATGGTGTGGCCGGGCTGCCCGTGCGGTTTACTGCTTTTTGTTACGCAGCGCTTCCAGGTCCACCTTACGCAATTTCTTCACGGTGGCATGTGCGCCCGTGACCAGCAGCTCATGTTTGACGACGCTGCCGCCGGCTTTTTCCACTTTTTCTGCCGCGCTTTTAGTGATGCGGTGCGCGTGCAGCGTCAGCGGCTTGTCCAGGTCGCCGCGGCCCAGGATGGCGATGGGTTCCGTGGCACTGCGAATGAGGCCGGCCGTCACCAGCGCGGCCGGGGTCACTTCGGCCCCGGCGGCAAAGCGCTCATTCAGCAGGTCCAGGTTCACTTCCTGGTATTCAATGCGGAAGATGTTGGTGAAGCCGCGCTTGAAGGGCAGCCGCCGCACCAGCGGAAGCTGACCGCCCTCAAAATACTGGCGTTTTTTGCCGCCAGAACGGGCCCCCTGCCCTTTGATACCGCGCCCGGCATACTTGCCGCGCCCGGCCGAAATGCCGCGCCCCACGCGAATCTTCAGGCGGCGCGCGCCTTTGTCCGGTTTCAAATCGCTTAAACGCATCTCAGGCTCCCTCTGCCAGTTCCACCCGCACCAGGTGGCGCACCGAATGGATCATGCCGCGCAGATTGGGGCTGAGGATCAGCTCCCGGCTGGCGTGCATCCGGCGCAGTTTCAGCGCCTTCACGGTGGCATTCTGGCTGTCCCCGTAGTTGATGGGGCTTTTCACCAGGGTGATCTTAATTTTCTTGCCGTCCTCGATGTGCTGCACATCCAGCATGGTTACTCTCCTTTACGGCGCATCCAGACCGGGCGCACTTCATTGAGCGATTTACCACGCATGGAAGCCAGTTTTTCCGGGCTGTTGAGCTGCTTCAGGGCATGGATGGTAGCCATGGCCACGTTCAGCAGGTTGGGGCTGCCCTGGCTTTTGGTGAGGATGTTCTTCACGCCCACCACTTCCAGCACCGCCCGCACGCCGCCGCCGGCGATGATGCCGGTACCGGGGGCCGCCGGCTTGAGCATGACGACCGAGCCGCCATGTTCGCCGGTGATCTGGTAGGGGATGGTATTCTCCACCAGGGACACTTTACGCAGGGTGGCGCGGGCTTTTTCGTTGGCTTTGCGGATGCTATCCGGCACGGCGCGGGCTTTGCCGACCCCGATGCCGATGCGCCCTTTGCCATCGCCCACCACCACAACGGTACGGAAGGCGAAGCGCCGCCCGCCCTTAATCACTTTGGCCACGCGGCGAATATCGACGACACGTTCTTCCAGTTCTTCGCGTTCTTCTTCGCGCCGCCGTTCCCGACGATTACGCTTTTCTCTCTCTGCCATGCTTCACTCCCGTTGTGCGCGCCCTGCGCCCTAAAATTTCAAGCCGCCTTCGCGTGCGCCTTCTGCCAGCGCCGCCACCCGACCATGATACTGATAGCCGCCCCGGTCAAAGACCACGGCTTCCACCCCGGCTTTCAGGGCCCGTTCGGCCACCAGTTGCCCCACCAGCTTCGCCGCTTCGGTTTTGGATTTTCCCTGCACCTGGGCTGCTAAATCTTTGTCGATGGTCGATGCCGAGGCCAGCGTGAAGCCTTTTTCATCGTCGATCACCTGGGCAAAGATATTGGTCAGGCTGCGGAACACGCTCAGGCGCGGGCGCTGAGCAGTACCGTGAATACGCGCACGGGTGCGGCGCTGCCGCCGCAGCCGTGCCTGATTTTTGAGAGTCCCTTTTTTATCCGCCATGCTGCCGACCCCTTACTTCTTCCCGGCTTTACCGGCTTTGCGGCGGATCACTTCATTGCTGTAACGAATCCCCTTGCCCAGGTAGGGTTCCGGGGGTCGCCAGCCGCGCACGTTTGCCGCAATCTGCCCGACCAGTTGTTTATCAATACCATCAATGTGGATGACCGTCCCGCGGGATTCCTGCGGCACCTCAAACTTGATGCCCGCCGGCGGGTTCACGATCACATCATGCGAGTAACCCAGTTTCATCACCAGGTCGCCGCCTTTTACTTCGGCACGGTAGCCCACGCCTTCGATCTGAAGGGTGCGGCGGAAGCCGGTGGACACACCATGAATCATGTTGGCCAGCAGCGCCCGGGTGAGGCCGTGCAGCGCCCGGTGGTGGCTGAGGTCGGTGGGGCGGGCCACTTTCACCTGCCCGTCTTCGACGCTGATGGTCATGTCCGGGTTGAAGGTGGAGGTCAGTTCGCCTCTGGGCCCCTTCACCTGCACTTCATTCCGGTTAATGTTGACTTCGACCTTTGCCGGGATGGCAATGATTTTCTTCCCAATACGAGACATTCGCCGTCCTCCTCTACCAGACGTAGCACAGCACTTCGCCGCCCACGCCTTCGGTGCGGGCTTTTTGCGCCGTCATCACCCCGCGCGGGGTGGTGACGATGGCAATACCCGTCCCGCTGAGGACGATGGGCAGTTCGCCACGTTTGCGGTACACCCGGCGGCCCGGCTTGCTGATGCGCTGAATGGCGGTGATGACCGGCCGGCGTTCCCGGCGCGACCCGTGATACTTCAGCGACACATGAATCCAGCGGAAGGGCGTTTCGTCCCCCACGCTAAAGCCATCGATGTAGCCCTCTTCATACAGAATGCGGGCAATTTCTTCTTTAATCCGCGAAAAAGGAATTTCCACGGTGCGTTTGCGTGCCATGAGCGCATTGCGAATGCGCGTCAGCATATCCCCGATGGGGTCATTGGACGTATTCGACATGACGGTGTGCCCCTTTTACCAGCTCGACTTAACCACGCCAGGCAGCAGACCCTGGAGCGCCAGTTCGCGGAAGCAGATGCGGCACAGCCCGAAGCGGCGAATGTAGCCGCGCGGACGACCGCAGCGCTTGCAGCGGTTGCGAACCCGCACTTCATACTTGCGGTTTTCTTCGCGGAATTGCATGCATTTCTTGGCCATGAATAGGTGTCCCTCGCCTGTTAATCCTGGAATGGCATACCGAGCAGCTTGAGCAGCCGACGACCTTCATCGTCAGTCTTCGCGGTGGTGACGACGGTAATTTCCATGCCGCGCACCTTATCGATCGAATCAAACGGGATTTCCGGGAAGATGAGCTGTTCACGCAGCCCGATGGTGTAATTCCCGCGTCCATCCAGCTTGGAGGGAATGCCGCGAAAGTCACGAATACGGGGCAGCGCAATATTAATCAGGCGATCCAGCAGGGCCCACATGCGCTCACCGCGCAGGGTTACTTTCACGCCAATCGCACGACCTTCACGCAGTTTGAACCCGGCGATGCTTTTGTGCGCGCGGGTGATGACCGGCTGCTGCCCGGTGATGCGGCGCAGCGTTTCCACCGCAAAATCCAGCGCTTTGGGGTTGTCCATCGCCTCGCCCGCGCCGATGTTCAGCACGACTTTGGTGACGGTGGGTACCTGCATGACGTTGCGATATTTGAAGTCCTGCATCAGCGCAGGCAGCACTTCTTCCCGATAGCGTTGCTTTAAAACGGGAATGGTTTGCGTCTCAGACATGGTTCGGGTGTTCTCCATCGGCTCTTAGCCAGGGCGGTGTGGCCCGTGCGGCTAATCAATATCGGCATTGCACTTCTTGCACACGCGCACTTTAAAACCATCCTCACGGATGCGGTAGCCGACGCGGGTGCGCTTATCGCATTTGCTGCACACCAGCATCACGTTGGACAGGTGCAGAGGGGCATCTTTCTCCACGATCTGCGCCGGAATTTGCTGCCCGGACGGGCCGGGGCGGGCTTTCTGGTGACGTTTGACGGTGTTCACCCCGTTCACAATCACCCGGTCATCGGTGGGCAGCACTTTGACGACTTCGCCGCGCTCGCCCAGGTCTTTGCCGGCGATGATTTCGACCGTATCGCCTTTTTTAATCCGCTGCATGGTTGCTTCTCCTACAGGGTTTCCGGCGCGAGCGAGACGATTTTGGTGAAGCCTTTCTCGCGCAGTTCACGGGCGACCGGGCCAAAGACGCGGGTGCCCTTGGGGTTGGTATCTTCGCCCAGGATGACGGCCGCGTTATCGTCGAAGCGGATGTACGAGCCATCGCTGCGGCGATATTCTTTGGCCACACGCACGATGACGGCTTTCACCACATCGCCCTTTTTGATGTTGGCCCCGCTGGCGGCGGCTTTCACCGCGCCAATGACGACATCGCCCACGTGGCCGTAGCGCCGCCGGCTGCCGCCCATCACCCGGATCACCAGGATTTCCTGGGCCCCGCTGTTATCGGCAATGCGTAACCGCGATTCGGTCTGGATCATCGCTTGCTGCTCCCATCCACCTGCGGCGGTGCCTGGAGCACTTCTTCCACCACCCAGCGCTTATTTTTGCTGAGCGGCCGGCTTTCCACGATCCGCACCACGCTTCCCACCTGCAGGGCATCACTTTCGTCGTGGGCCATCACTTTTTTGGTGGATTTCACCACTTTACCGTATACGGGGTGGGCGGTACGCCGCTCAATGGCCACCGTGACGGTTTTTTGCATCTTATTGCTGATGACGCGGCCAATCAAACGCCGCCGGTTATTGGTTGTCATGTTACGTCCCCTTTGCGCCTGGCGCGGCCGCCAGTTCGCGCTCGCGCTGGATGAGGCGAATGCGGGCCACCAGGCGACGCACTTTTTGGATCTGGCTGGTGTCTTTCAATTCGCCAATCGCATGGTTTTCGCGCAGTTTGTAAATTTCCTGGCGGGTGTCTTCGTACAAATCCACCAGCTTATCATCGGCCAGGGCCCGCAGTTCCTTAATCTTCATGGGATGCTCACTTCCACCCCGGAGATGGGGTCGATGCGCTTAACGAAGCGCGTGCGGATGGGCAGCTTGGCGGCGGCCAGCGTCAGCGCTTCGCGGGCGACGGCTTCTTCCACCCCCGCCATTTCGAACAGGATACGCCCCGGCAGCACCACAGCAACGTAGTATTCGACCGCGCCCTTGCCCTTCCCCATGCGGCTTTCGGCACCGCGTTTGGTGAATGGCTTGTCCGGGAAGACGCGAATCCACACTTTACCACGCCGTTTGATGTTACGCACAATGGCTTTACGGGCCGCTTCGATCTGCCGGCTGGTCATCCAGATGGGTTCCAGCGCCATCAAACCGAATTCGCCAAAGGCCACCGTTGAGCCACGATAGGCTTTGCCGGTCATGCGCCCGCGCTGCTGCTTGCGATACTTGACACGTTTTGGCATTAACATAAGACTGCTCCAGTGACCCGGCCCGGCACCCGGGCGCGGCGTTGGTTACGGGCTAACGTAGACATCCTGCTGCGGGCGGTTGTCGTTGTTGCGCTGGGCGTACAGGTCTTCCAGCATTTCGCCCTTGTAAATCCATACCTTCACCCCGATGCGGCCATACGTCGTCAGCGCTTCGGCAAAGCCATAATCCAGCATGGAGCGCAGGGTGCTGCGCGGCACGCGGCCGGCGCTCATCAGTTCCCGGCGCGACATGTCCGAACCGCCCAGGCGGCCGCTGATTTCGATACGCACGCCCTGTGCGCCCATCTTAATCGCGCGATCCAGCGAGGCTTTCATGGCCCGGCTGTGCCCGATGCGCCGTTCAAGCTGCCCGGCGATGCTTTCCGCCACCAGCAGCGAATCCAGGTCGGGCTTTTCGATTTCGGTGACTTCCACCTTCACCTGTTTGCCGGTGAGGTCCTGCAGGTCCTGGCGCAGTTGCTTCACAGCTTCGCCCTTACGCCCGATGATGAGGCCAGGGCGGACGGTGTGAATGTTGATGCTGACCAGGTTAGGCTGGCGTTCAATCTCAATGCGCGAGACCCCGGCGCGGCCGTGTTCTTTTTTGATGAACTTGCGCAGCTTCAGGTCTTCGTGCAGCAGGTTGACGTAATCAGCGCCTTCCGCATACCAGCGGGCATCCCAGTCACGGGTGATCTTCAGGCGCATGGCTACCGGGTGAATTTTCCGTCCCATCGTTCAGTCCTCTTTCTCTGCCAGCACCACCCACAGATGCGACTGGCGGCGGACACGCGGCTTGTAGCGCCCGCGGGCCCCGGCTTTATAGCGCTTCAGTTTGGGGCCTTCGCCCGCCCAGATTTGCGAGACAAAGAAGGCCGACGGGTTGCGGTCGAAATTGTTGCGGGCGTTGGCAATGGCGCTGGCCACGGTCTTGTAGACCAGTTTCGCGCCTTTCTGGGGCATAAACTCCAGCACCACCAGCGCCTGTTCGGCATTCATGCCGCGCACTTTATCGCACACCAGGGCGAGCTTGCGCGGCGCGATGGGCAGGTATTTCGTCATCGCACGGACTTCCATGGTACTGGCCTCCTACTTCTTCTTTTTCTTCTCAGCCAGGTGGCCGCGGAAGGTGCGGGTGGGGGCGAATTCGCCCAGTTTGTGCCCCACCATGTTTTCCTGAACGTAAATGGGCACGTGCTGGCGACCGTTGTGAACGGCGATGGTGTGACCCACCATCTGCGGGAAGATGGTGCTGGCACGCGACCAGGTGCGTACAACGACGCGCTTGTTGGTTTCGTTCAGCTTTTCAATCTTCTGGAGCAATTTGGGGTCGATGAACGGCCCCTTCTTCATGCTGCGCGACATGGGTTTACAAACTCCTGATTACTGCCGGGTTTTGCCACGCCGACGGACGATAAAGGCATTGGTGCGCTTGTTGCTGCGGGTTTTTACCCCCAGCGCGGGCTTGCCCCAGGGCGTTTTGGGCCCGGGCATCCCGATGCCGCTGCGACCTTCGCCGCCGCCGTGCGGGTGGCTGTTGGGGTCCATCGCCACGCCGCGCACGCCCGGCCGCCAGCCCATCCAGCGGGCCCGCCCGGCTTTGCCCAGCTTGATGTTGCCGTGTTCGGCGTTGCCCACCTGGCCGATGGTGGCCATACAGCGTTCATGGATGTAGCGCATTTCGCCGCTGGGCATCCGCAACACGGCGTACACGCCTTCTTTGGCCAGCACCTGGGCGGAAACACCGGCGGCGCGGGCGAGCTGCCCGCCTTTGCCGGGGCGCAGTTCGATGTTGTGCACCACCGTACCCACCGGAATCTGGCTGATGGGCAGGGCGTTGCCGGGGCGCAGTTCGGCCATGGGGCCGTTGCCGATGCTATCGCCCACCTTCAGCCCCAGCGGGGCGATGATGTAGCGCTTTTCGCCATCTTCGTACTGCACCAGCGCAATGCGGGCACTGCGATTGGGGTCATACTCGATGGTGGTCACGCGGGCCCGGCAGTCGAACTTGTTGCGCTTAAAATCAATGATGCGGTAGCGCCGGCGATGGCCGCCGCCCCGGTGCCGCACGGTGACGCGGCCGGTGTTGTTGCGCCCGCCCGTCTTGCGCAGCGCTTCCGTCAGGGAGCGCTCCGGCGTGGAACGGGTGATTTCTTCAAAGGTGTAAGCTGTCATCCCGCGGCGACCCGCCGAGGTCGGCTTGTAGACTTTAATCGGCATGGCTGCCTCCGTTAGACGTTGAACAGTTCAATGCTGCTGCCTTCGGCCAGGGTCACGATGGCTTTCTTCCAGCCGCGCTGGCGGATGAAGATTTTGCGACCGCGACGACCGCGTTTGGCGGGCATATTGAGCGTGCGAATTTTCAGCACTTCGGTGGTGTCCAGTTCGAACACGAGCTGCACCGCCTGGCGAATCTGGTGTTTGTTGGCATTGCGGGCCACTTCAAACACGACCTGATTCAGCTCCGCCACCAGGCCATTCACTTTTTCGGTGATGACCGGGCGCAGGATGACATCATAAGGATGTAATTCAGGCATGGCCGCCCTCCTGACCCCAGATTGTTTTAATGACTTCCAGCGCAGCCAGGGAGATGACCACTTTGTCATAGCCCAGCAGGTCGCGGATGTTGAGGTAGTTCACCAGCAGGGCATGGGCCTCGGGCAGGTTGCGCACGCTCAGCTTCAGGTTATCCTGCCCCTGGGTGAACAGGACGAGGGCGCTGCTGGTGCCGGTGAGCGTTTCGATCATCTGTTTGGCCAGCTTCGTTTTGGGCGCGGCCATCTCCAGGCGATCCACAAACACCAGTTGCTGGTCGCGCAGCAGGGCGCTGAGGGCGCTGCGAATGGCCTTCTGGCGCATTTTCTTCGGCATGGACTGGGTGTATTTGCGCGGTTTGGGGCCGTGTACCACCCCGCCGCCGACGAACAAATGCGACCCACGGTCGCCATGGCGGGCACGCCCGGTGCCTTTCTGGCGATAAACTTTGGCCCCGGTGCGGCTGACTTCGGCCCGGGTTTTGGTGCTGTGCGTGCCCTGACGGGCATTGGCAAGCTGGCGCAGATACGCCTGGTGCATCAGCCCGATGTTGGGTTCAATGCCAAAAATGTACTCTGGCAGGTCAACCTGCTGCACAGCCTGACCGCTGGTGTTGATGACGGATACCTGCATGGGTTCACTCCTTCCCGTTACTTCTGTTTCTTCACGGCGGGGCGGATGACGACGATGCCGCCATTCGCACCGGGGATGGACCCGCGCACTGCCAGCAGGTTCTTTTCGGCATCGACGCGCACCACCTGAAGATTTTGCATCGTCACGCGGTCATTGCCCATACGCCCGGCCATCTTCTGGCCTTTGATGGTACGCCCCGGCAGGGCGCACATGCCCACCGACCCCGGCGCGCGTTCCCGGTCGGACTGGCCGTGGGTTTTGCGCTGGCGATGAAAGCCGTGCCGTTTAATCGTGCCGGCCCAGCCGCGCCCTTTACTGGTGCCGATGACATCGACAAATTCGCCGTGTGCAAAAATATCCACTTTAATTTCTGCACCTTCTTGCAAATCGCCGGTGTCGCCGCTGCGCACGCGGAACTCACGCAGCACGCGCAGCGCCGGCAGGTTGTGCTTTTGCAAATGGCCGATCTGCCCTTTGGTCAGGCGCGTCGGTTTGGTGGTGCCAAAGCCCAGTTGCACCGCCGTGTAGCCGTCGCGGTCGGCAGTGCGAATCTGCGTGATGTAGCACGGGCCGGCTTCGATCACTGTCACCGGGACGACATTACCACGATCATCAAAGACCTGGGTCATCCCGACTTTTTTACCTATCATGCCCTTCATGGTACCTCTATCTCCTGAGGGGGTATCAGCGCTTTCCCCTCCCGGCACTCATCGTCTGCCTAAATCTTGATCTCAATATCCACGCCGGCGGGCAGATTGAGGCGCATCAGCGTATCAATCGTTTTGCTGTCCGGGTCCAGCACATCGATGAGCCGCTTGTGCGTGCGAATCTCATAATGTTCCTGGGAGTCCTTATCGATGAAGGGAGAACGCATCACGGTAAACCGTTCGATCTTCGTCGGCAGGGGCACCGGCCCCACCACCCGGGTTCCGGTACGTTCCGCAGCTTCCACAATCCGCTGGGCGGATTGATCCAGTACCCGGTGGTCATAGGCACGCAGCCGGATACGCATTTTATTCTTGACAGCCATACCACATCCTCTTGCTGGCAGAGAACAGCGGGTGAGCGCTCTGCGAATTGTGCTGTGTGTCGTTGCGGGATAAAGATGCCGGGGGGGTGCCCCGGCATCCTGACAGTCATACAACGCGGCGGGTTATTCCAGCACTTCGGTGATGACACCCGCGCCGACGGTGAGACCGCCTTCACGGATAGCAAACTTGGAGCCTTTTTCCAGCGCGACGGGGATAATCAGTTCCACATTCAGGTTCACGCTGTCGCCGGGCATCACCATTTCCACGCCGTCGGGCAGGGCAATGGTGCCGGTGACATCCATGGTGCGGATGTAGAACTGCGGGCGATAGCCGGTGAGGAAGGCCTTGTGACGGCCGCCTTCTTCCTTCTTCAGCACGTACACTTCGCACTTAAAGCGGCGGTGCGGCTTGATGCTCTTGGGCTTGGCCAGCACCATGCCGCGTTCCACGTCGTCACGGGTGGTGCCGCGCAGCAGGATACCGGCGTTGTCCCCGGCTTCCGCCTGATCCAGTTCCTTGTGGAACATTTCGATGCCGGTGACGATGGTCTTCTGCACGTCTTCACGCAGCCCGATGATTTCGATTTCTTCGCCCTTCTTCAGCATCCCGCGTTCCACGCGCCCGGTGACGACGGTACCGCGCCCCTTGATGCTGAACACGTCTTCCACCGGCATCAGGAACGGCTTGTCTTTGTCACGCACGGGTTCAGGAATCCAGCTATCCACGGTGTCCATCAGTTCCAGGATGCAGGCATATTCCGGCGCGTTGGGGTCGTTGCTTTCGCTTTCGTTGGCCTTCAGGGCCGACCCCTTCACGATGGGCGTATCGGCGCTGAAGTTGTAGCTGCTCAGCAGTTCGCCCAGTTCCATCTCCACCAGTTCGATCAGTTCGGGGTCGTCCATCTGGTCAATCTTGTTCAGAAAGACCACCATGGCCGGCACTTCCACCTGGCGCGCCAGCAGCACGTGTTCGCGCGTCTGGGGCATGGGGCCATCCGGGGCGCTCACCACCAGGATCGCGCCGTCCATCTGCGCCGCCCCGGTGATCATGTTTTTGATGTAGTCGCGGTGGCCCGGGCAGTCCACATGGGCGTAGTGGCGCAGGTCGGTTTCATATTCCACGTGGCGGATGTTGATGGTGATGCCACGGGCTTTTTCTTCCGGCGCGTTGTCGATGTCATCGTACTTCATGCGTTCGGCTTTGCCCTTCAGCGCCAGCACTTTGGTGATGGCGGCGGTGAGGGTGGTTTTACCATGATCGACGTGACCGATGGTGCCGATATTCACATGGGGCTTCTTACGTTCGAACTTTTCTTTAGCCATTGTGACCTGTTTCCTTTGCACTGACAGATAGAGAGTAAGCGATCGGTGGGTCTGGCAGGGGCCGCCAGGCGGCCCCTGCATGTCTGTCTCGGAGGTTGTCCGAAGCCGGTTTATCGCCCGCCGCTGATGACTTCATCCGCGATGCTTTTGGGGGCGATGATGTACTTTTCGAACTCCATCGTAAAGCTGCCGCGTCCCTGCGTCATGTTACGAAGCTGAGTCGCATAGCCAAACATTTCGGCCAGCGGCACGCTGGCCCGGATGGACGTAGAACCGGGGCCCCGCGGCTCCATGCCGACCACCACCCCGCGCCGCGAGGCCAGGTCGCCCACGATGCCGCCGGTGTAATCATCCGGCGTGACCACTTCCACTTTCATGGAGGGTTCCAGGATGACCGGCGCGCCGCCTTTGATGCCTTCTTTGAAGCACATCGAGCCGCAAATTTTGAACGCCATTTCGTTGGAGTCCACGTCGTGCATGGCTCCATCGACCAGGCGGGCTTTCACATTAACCACCGGGTAGCCGGCGATCACGCCGCCTTCCATGGCTTCGCGCATCCCTTTTTCGGCCGCGCGGGCGAATTCGTTGGTGATGGAACCGCCGCGAATGTCATTGACGTACAGCAGTTCATCTTTGGCATTGGGGCGGTCGGCATCTTCCATGGGCGAAAATTCCACCACGACGCGGGCATACATGCCCGACCCGCCGGACTGCCGTTTCAGCGTGGTATCGGCGGTGTAGGTGCGGGTGAGCGTTTCGCGGTAAGCCACGCGGGGGCGGCCCACCCGTGCCTGCACACCATATTCACGCATCAGCCGGTCAACCAGCACTTCCAGGTGCAGCTCGCCCATGCCTTTGATCTTGGTCTGGCCGAGCTGTGCATCCACCTCCACTTTGAAGGTGGGGTCTTCTTCCGCCAGTTTGCGCAGCCCGATGCCCATCTTGTCCTGGTCGGCTTTGCTGTTCGGCTCGATGGCCACTTCGATCACCGGGTCCGGGAATTTGATGGTTTCCAGCACGATGGGATGGCCGGAGTCGCACAGCGTATCGCCGGTGAAGGTCTCTTTCAGGCCGATCACAGCGGCAATATCGCCAGCCTGCACTTCTTCCACGTCTTCGCGGCGGTCGGCGAACATCCGCACGATACGCCCGATGCGCTCGGTGCTGTTCTTCACCGGGTTAAACACCGAAGTCCCGCTTTTGAGCACGCCGGAATAGACGCGCACGAAAGCCAGGCGACCGTATTTATCCGACAGGATTTTAAAGACCAGGCCCGAAACCGGCTCGCTGTTGTCCGCTTTGCGTTCCAGCGGCTGCTCGGTTTTGGGGTGCATCCCCGTCACGGCCGGGATATCCAGCGGCGACGGCAGCAGATCGACCACGGCATCCAGCAGGAGCTGCACGCCCTTATTCTTGAGGGCGGAGCCGCACAATACCGGGTGCAGCCGGCCGGCGATGGTGCCGGCCCGCAGGGCCGCCAGCAGGTCATCGGTGGTGATTTCTTCTTCCATCAGGTATTTTTCCGTCAGGATTTCATCACTCTCGACGATCTTTTCCACCATCTCGTGGCGCATGGTTTCGGCCGCTTCGCGGTAATTTTCCGGGATGGGGTGGCGTTCAATCGCCGTGCCCAGGTCATCGCCGTAGGTGATGAGTTCCATCTTGAACAGATCGATGATGCCGCCGAATTCATCGCCCGCGCCATAGGGCGGGTAGATGATGACGGGGTTGGCCCGCAGCCGGTCGATCATCATTTCCACGGTGCGGTCAAAATTGGCCCCCGTGCGATCCATCTTGTTCACAAAGCAAATGCGCGGCACGTTGTATTCATTGGCCTGCCGCCACACAGTTTCGGACTGCGGCTCCACGCCGGCCACGCTGTCGAACACGGTCACGCCGCCATCCAGCACGCGCAGGCTGCGCTGCACTTCGGCGGTGAAGTCCACGTGGCCGGGGGTGTCGATCAGGTTAATTTGATGATCGCGCCAGCTTGCCGTGATGGCCGCGGCGGTGATGGTGATGCCGCGTTCCCGTTCCTGCTCCATGTAATCGGTCGTGGCTGCGCCGTCATGCACTTCACCAATGCGATGCACCATGCCGGTGTAATACAGCACGCGCTCGGTGGTGGTGGTTTTGCCGGCATCAATGTGCGCGATGATCCCGATGTTGCGGACTTTATTCAGGTCGAGTTTGTCAGCCTTCTTCGCCATACTTCATCCACGTCTGACTGTTGCCACAGTCGCTTTCGGTTAGCGGAAATGGGCAAAGGCCAGGTTGGCTTCTGCCATACGATGCACTTCATCCTTCTTTTTGATCGAAGCACCCTGCCCGGTGGCGGCATCCATAAATTCGCCGGCCAGCTTGCCGGAGAAGGTGCGGCCGCTGCGTTTGCGGGCATTCTGGATCAACCAGCGCATAGCCAGGGTGATGCCGCGAAATTCTTTCACATCCACCGGCACCTGGTAGGTGGAACCACCGACGCGGCGGGGCTTCACTTCCAGGGTGGGTTTCACGTTACGCAGCGCACTTTCGAACACTTCCACCGGGTCTTTGCGGGTACGTTCCGCCACCAGGTCCAGCGCGTCGTACATCAGGCGGGTGGCGGTGCTGCGTTTGCCGCCGTACATCATCCGGTTGATGAACATGGTAATGTGCAGATTGTTGTATTTTACGTCCGGGGCAATTTCGCGCCGGACGGGAGTCCGTCTACGCATGGCTTATTTCTTTCCCTTCACCGGGGCGGCTGCGCCCTTCTTCCCGCGCTTGGTACCATACTTGCTGCGTCCCTGCTTGCGTCCTTCCACGCCACCGGCATCCAGCGTGCCGCGCACGATGTGGTAACGCACCCCCGGCAGGTCTTTCACACGGCCGCCGCGCACCAGCACGACGCTGTGTTCTTGCAGGCGGTGCCCTTCGCCGCCGATGTAGGCGGTGACTTCGATGCCGTTGCTCAGGCGCACGCGGGCCACCTTACGCAGCGCCGAATTGGGTTTCTTCGGCGTGGTGGTGTACACACGGGTGCAAACCCCGCGTTTCTGCGGTGCGCCCTTCGGCTGGCGGGTACGCTTCTGGTTAAAGGCGTTGATGGTATATTGCAGCGCCGGGGCCTTGGTTTTCTTCTTCTTGTCCTGGCGACCCTTGCGTACCAGTTGGTTAATGGTAGGCATGAACTTCTCCGCGCACTCCGAACGAATTTTTATAAGGCCTGGTTACAGGCGCACAAACGGGCGCACCTCGTAGAAGGCACGCCCGTAAGGGTTTTCAGTTTCATGGCGGGCGACGGTGCCGTGCACAGCGCTAACGCCATAGTAACTCAATTCCGGTACGCATTGCCTTCTACTGAGGTTCCCGCACCGGGTTCGTGGTCTGGCTATCTTAGCAGCGCCCCCGTATTCCTGTCAAGCCCGGTGGCCACTTCTGGCCGGGGGGAGGCAGCGTTACAGCACCTGGGCTTTTTCGGCGTGGTCATAATCGCCTTCGGTATCCATCAGGCTGTGCCAGGTTTCGCCAATGCGCCGGAAGCCTTCTTCGATCAGTTCCGGGCGTTGCAGGCCATAATTAAGGCGCATTCGGTGGCTGCCGCAGCCATCCGTAAAGAACACGCTGCCGATGGCGAAGGACACCTGGCGCTGGAGGGCGGCCACGTACAATTCGGCCGCGCCGGGGCCGTGCCGGGGCAGCCGGGCCCACAGGTACAGCCCGCCCTGCGGCACCGTCCAGGTGGTGCCGGCGGGGAAATATTGTTTGGCGGCCGCCAGCGCGGCATCGCGCCGCCGCTGCAACTCGCGGTTATTGCGTTCCAGCGCCTGCGCCAGCACCCCCCGCTGAATCATCAGGTGGATGGCCCGCTGGTTTAGCCCGGAGGTGGATATATCCGCCGCCAGTTTCACCCGCACCAGCCGTTCCAGATAATGATTGCCGGAAATAATGTAGCCGATCCGCATCCCCGGCAGCAGCATCTTGGTAAAGCCGCTGATGTGGATGACGTTGTGATGTTCGTCAATGGCCTTCAGGGGCAGCAGGGACTCGCCTTCAAAGCGAAATTCGTGATACGTGCCATCTTCCACCACCGTAACCCCATATTCGTGCGCCAGGTTTAAAAGCTGGCGGCGGCGGTGCATGGGCATGATGTTGCCGGTGGGGTTCTGGAAGCTGGGCTGCACATAAATCAGCCGGGCGGCATGATCCACCAGAAAATTCTCCAGGTGATCCAGCCGGATGCCGTCATCGTCCATCGGGATGCCTTCGATGTGCAGGCGGCGGGTGCGGGCGATGTCGATCACGCCCAGGTAGGTGGGGTTGGTGGTGACGATGGTCTGCCCTTCCCCCACCAGCGCCTGCATCACCAGGTCAATGGCCTGCTGCGCCCCGCCGGTGATGAGCACTTCATCCGCGCTGCACCGAATGCCCAGGGCGCTGACGTAATCGCGCACGGTATTCCGCAGCGGGGTATAGCCTTCCGCCAGCTCATAGGTGAGGGCCGAAGCGCCATCCCGATCCAGCACGGTATTCAATGCTGAGCGCAGCGCGGACATGGGGAAAAATTCCATCGGCGGCGACCCGTGGCTGAAATTAATCACCCCCGGCCGCCGCGCCAGCCGCATCATATCGCGCAGCGACGAATCGGGCATGGCGAATTCTTCCTGGGTTTCGGCGCTGCCGGTGTGCTGCTGCCCCCCGGCCGGGTGGACATCCCGCGAAACAAAGGTGCCGCGCCCCGCGTGGGCGCTCAGGTAGCCTTCTGCCCGCAGTTCGGCATAGGCATTCACGACGCTAATACGGCTGATGTCCAGCGACTTCGCCAGATCGCGGCTGGCGGGCAGTCGTGTCCCCGGTGTCAGTGATCCACTTTCGATCTGCATTTTGATCTGGCGAATCAACTGGCGATAGATCGGCTCTTCGCTGTCGCGGTTCAGCGGAATCGTAAATTCCGACATACCATCCCTGCTACATTGTAACAAATTTAAATGATGATGGTTCTATGGTATCACAATCAATGAGTCCATTATAGACCAAAAGCGTACAATGCGCCTTAAGGCAGCGGGGGCAATCGATGGCAGCCGGCGCGTCTTTGGGGTTCACCAGAGGTCACAGGCTGTGTTATGCTGGGCGGGCCGTTTTTAACCGTGAACCGCCTTGCCGCCGGGGGCCGCCCATGACTGATGCCTTGACCGACACACCCGCACAGACCATCACCACCCGCCAGGGGCATACGCTGCACCTGCGCCCCGCCCGCCCGGATGATCTGGCAGGGTACATCCAGTTGCGGCTGGAGGCCCTGCGCGACCACCCGGAAGCCTTCGGCAGCGATTACACCGAAAGCCAGCAGCGCACCCCGGCCGAGTGGCAGCAGCGCCTCACCCGCACGCCGCATTTTACGCTGTTCCTGGCCGTC